>JANXSG010000030.1 GCA_025352825.1 Chthonomonadaceae bacterium
CCTCCTGTGTTGATGGTCACGGCATTAAACATCGAGTCGTTATTGACGACTATACTGTCTGGGCTAGAATAGAGTGCGTTGCCGAATGCAGCGCCATTGCCTCCACCTAGAAGAGAGCCGCTCCACTGATAGACATATCCCTTTAGCGAGAGTGATACACCCGTATCGGGTTTGATGTAAAAAGTAAAACTGTTCAGGACACTATCAGCCGGAGTGACAAAGGTTTCACCATAGGTGGACGTACCTGAACTTCCAAATGGCGAGATAAAATCAGAACCATTCCAATTTGGCGTGGTATCAAAACTTGTATTGGCGTTCGCAATATTCGTTACCAACGAAATACAGAGAAGGGCAGTCGCGAGGCTAAGAAAAGGCGGTACTCGATTCATAAGGTTTTCCTTTGTGGTATTGACAACAGATAATTAGCAGATAAAAGAGACACTCGGCAAGATCGATGGTAATCGGGAGCAGGCCTGTTAGTAACCACAGGCATTTTAGATATTCGGAATATGGCATAAAAAAAAATAGCCCGGTACCGTGAGGTACCGGGCTAAATAGTATCCACCTTACTACTTAGATCGTCTGCGGCGCACTATTCCAGCGCCAAATACGCTGATTCCAATCATCGAAGCCACGGAACCCGGCTCGGGAACATCCGCTCTGCCAGCAGAGAAGTTCGCTTTCCAGGCAAGGTCGCCAAAGTCTGCGAAGTTGTCCCATACATTTGAGTTCAGTGCGCTGAAGTTGTTACCGTTGTTGTAGAATACAAATCCACCGCTGCCATCGTTTGAAACGTGGCTGTATAGATTCATGCCCCACACGCTGGTGCCTGTGGTATCGGAATAGTCCGATGGATTTGAGACTGTCAGGAATGCGACGTACTGACCACCGGCTGTAAGGGTGGTTCCGCCCGTATTTACTGTCACCGGATTGAACATAGTGTCATCATTGATGATCATGCTGCTTCCACTTGCAAACATTGAGGAACCAACTGCTCCCCCGCCGCCACCGCCAAACAGTGAACCGCTCCACTGGTAGACGTATGCTTTCACCGAAAGCGAAACTCCTGAATCAGGCTTTATATAAAAAGTGAAATCATTAAGTACATTGTCCACAGGGCAAATAAATGTTTCCCCATAGGTGGTGGTGTCAGGATTTCCGAATGGTGCAATCGAATCTGAGCTATTCCAACTGGGAGTCGTATCGAAGCTGGTGTTTGCCTGAGCCATCGGTGCTATAAGAACTGTCGAAATCAGCATTGAGCTGAGAATTACGTTTCGTGAAAGATTTTTCATTAAATTATTCCTTTTTACAATCGTCGTTATGCAAGAATATGTACTCTGCAATAGCAGGACAATTTGAATAAAGAGCAATTAATATGCCAAATATAGTCTTTCAGACCGATTCAAGCAGTTTTAACATGCTCGAATTTCCGACTGATTTGAGATTGAATCGGGATAATTTGAACTCGAGGAGGGAGAGATTTAATCAGGTATAACCAGGAGCAGTGATATTATCAGTTGTTTGATGGTGGCTGCACAAGAAGAGCGAGTAGTGGGCGAAAAATTTTGTGTCCTCGGTGGGCAAACGAGTCTGGCGCTGGATGAGAATCATGTACTTTGGTAAGAAAGACGACCGCTCCACATGACCCAACAATCGACATAGCTGCAAACATAGCCCCCATGCTTAATCGATGAACGATCTCGCCGCATAGTATAGGGCCTAGCGCTGTGGCTAAACCGCCAGCGGCAGCAAGCCTTGCCTGAGCAGCTCCCCGGTTGGCATCGTGTGATATATCGTTGACAAAAACCACCGCAATGGCGCCCATGATTCCAAAATTCAGGCCATGAAGCGTCTGTACCATCATAACCCAGGCTGGCCCATGTGCCGGAATATAGAGCAGGAGCCGAATTGGCATTAGAAGAAATGCAATAGCGAGAGCGGGCCGGCGGCCATAGATATCCGTAATGAGTCCCACGCGTGTCATCACCAGAACCTCACAAACGACACCGGCTGCAAACACGGCGTTTATCTGCAATGGTCTGGCATGGAGTGATTTCAAGAAGAGACTGAGGTAGGATGAGGCGCCATACAAAGCTAACATATATAAAAAATAGGAGAAGAGAAACCAGGTGAAGTTTTTGGGAAACGATTTATGCTCAGCCAAACCAGCAGATGTCGAGTGATGCTGTTTTTCTTTTCGCTTAGCATCAGGGACGATAAGGGATCCGACTGCTATCAGGAAAAACAGCATCGGGCCGTAGGTGAAAACAGCGTACAGTTCCATGCGCCCAATACCTGCTCGAGGTCCCATTCCTCTGCTCACCGTCCATCCGCTAAACAAGGTCACAATGATGTAGCCCACCGAACCCCAAACACGATATCCTGCGTACGCTCTTCCCCCACCACTTCCTGTGCCCACCATTTTCCCGATCAGCACTCCGCCCACCGCGTTCAGGTAGAGCAATCCGTTCATACCTGCCGCTACTAGCACCACGAATTGCCAGAAACCGTGCGCAGACCTAAAACTGAGATATGCAAATCCAGATACGATAGCTGCCGCACACATGAAAGGCCGGCGTGCATCCAAAAGGTCGGATAGCTTTCCAAAAAGCATCTGGATTAGGAGAGCAGCCCCTGTCCCGAGGCCTGTAACTAATCCTATCTGATCCCTCCGTAAACCCGATGCCTCGAGGTAGAGCGGAACAAACGGCTGAATAATACCAAAGACAGCAGTGATGAGGAATATGCAGAATAACAGCGCCGCGCGCCGCAAGAACGGGATTTGATTGTGCGTAGATGTGTCCGAAATCATAACTGGTAAAAAAAAGATCAGAATACGAATACTTCGTGAAACGAAAATCAGGCAGCCGGTTAGCCCGACTGCCTGTAGTAAACGCCCCGCGATGCCGTGTGTGATGAAGTGCTTGAACCCGTAAAACACGGGCTGGTAAACTACCCTCGGCCTCGCAATCCCCACCGAAATGAGGATGCCACTTAACCGAAGTAAACATCTACCATTTAATTAACGTTGGTTCAGCACTTCGCTTCGCATCACGTGCACAGCAGGGCATATGATCTGTCTCACAGGTGAAATCCATATCCTCTAGAATTATAGGTCAAAATACCGTAATAAGCGAGATCGGTCGGGATAATTCTCTTTTAGAATTTCACATGCTCTCCTATTCGACGTACAGCTTCTTCAATCCTCTCTCCGTTTTTATCGCCCATAACCGTTAATGACATGCGCACATAGCCCTCTCCATATTCACCATAGCCACTTCCAGGTATTACATTGACGCTGGCGTCTTCAAGCAGCATTCTAGCAAAGCTGACGCTGGTATACCCTTTTGGCACAAGCGCCCATATATAGAATGTGGATTCAGGTTTTCTTACTTTCCAGCCAAGAGCATTTAATCCATCACACAGAATATCCCTTCGGCGCTTATACAGCGCGAGTGTGGCGCTGTTGTCGCCGTGGAGAAGCGCTTCTGCTGCTGCTAGCGATACTGCTGGAAACTGCTTGCTGTCCAGATTAGATTTCAGAACATTCAAAGTGGAAATGGCTTCAGGATTTCCAACGGCAAATCCGACACGCCAGCCCGTCATGTTAAAAGATTTTGAAAGAGAGTGAAGCTCGATAGCCACATCTTTAGCACCGGCAACCTGAAGCACCGATGGCGGCTGATAATCATCGTAAGCAACTTCGGAGTAGGCGGCATCGTTTACCAGCAGCAGATTGTGGCTTCTGCAGAAATACACTGCCTCTTCATAAAATGATAGTGGTGCGGAGGCTCCAGTGGGGTTATTGGGGTAGTTTAACCAGAGGAGTTTGGCTTTATCTGCCACATCTGAAGGAATCGCAGATAGATCGGGCAAAAATCCTCTCTCTTCAAGCAGCGGCATAACATATACTTCGCCACCGGCCATCAGCGTGTTCACTTTGTATACGGTATAGGCTGGGTCTGGAACAAGGGATATATCTCCCGGATCGATGTAGGCCCATGCAAGGTGAGCAAGCCCTTCTTTGCTGCCTATTAAAAGTAGCGACTCTGTTGCAGCATCAATCTGTACCCCGAATCTTTTATCAAACCAAGTAGATACCGCATCTAAAAAAGGAACCCAGCCAGCATTAGTTTCGTCATATCGGTGAGTTTCGGGGAGCCGGGCTGCACTTCCTAATGCCTCTATGATTGAATTTGGCGTGGGTTGATCGGGATCACCAATACCCAGATCGATGAGATCCTTTCCCTCCGCCAAAGCTTTGCGTTTCAAAGCAGAAATCTCTTTAAACAGATAGGGGGGTATTTTATCCAGACGCTTAGCAGGGGAAATCAAGTTCTGCAAACCTCCATAAATAGTATGTATGTCTCAGTCTTTACCCCTCTAGTTTACCTGCACAAATGCCGATTTCTATACTAGGGTGTATCAGTTAGCCTTTCTAATTTACTGCAGTCACCATCTCCAGGCTGAACCATCTAATGCTCCATCGGTCTCAGTCTATGCAGCTCTATACTCTTCCCCAAGTTTTACTCTCAGGATGAGTTATTTCGTACTAAAAATCCGGTATTATTACCAGTATTGATATTTCTTGTATATAAACTTCACGGCTCCTAATTTCCACGACATTCAGTGTGGTGGTAAAAAAGGAGCACTTCCCCAGGAGGTAAGATAGTGATTAGAAGAATAGCTCGTTTGACAGGGATGCTTGCCATCTCAGTGTCCTTAGCAGGATGTGGTGGAGGCTCTGGAACGGGAGGAACCGGCTCACAGATATCTAACACGGATAATAGTTCAGCATTCCAGTTAGGTACTCTAGTTGGCAGGGCTGCAATATCTAACCCGCCTATAACTTCAAGTTCAAATGGTGTCAGCGCCACATCTGTAATAGGTAATTTTACGAGCCTGGGAGCAGCGCGTCTGAACCCGACACTCACACAGACCAAAATCGCATTTGCTTCGAACAGAGATGGAAACTACGAGATTTACTCGATGAATTCAGATGGTTCCAGCCCCACAAGGTTAACAAATAATTCGGCTGAGGACAATGGCCCCTCCTGGTCACCCGATGCTACCAAAATCGCATTTTACTCTCTCCGAGATGGTGAGTACGAAATTTACACCATGTTTGCCGACGGCTCCAATCCTGTAAGACTGACTCACAATACACAGGGAAACTATGTACCATCCTGGTCGCCAGATGGAACAAAAATCGCTTTCACTAGCTTACGAGATGCCGGACTTCAACAGATTTATGTTATGAATGCAGATGGCACAGGGCAAACACGGCTTACAACCACATCGACTATCGAGGCCGCACCTTCCTGGTCACCCGATGGATCTAAAATATACTTCACAAGCTACAGAAACGGTAACGCCGAGATATACTTCATGAATGCGAATGGATCGTCCTCGACCCGATTCACGAATGACGCTGCTGCACAGCAGGGACAGGCATGGGCTCCGGATGGCAGTAAATTGGCGTATAACAATTTTGCAACGGGGAACTGGGAGATTGGTACGGATACCGTGCCAGCCAGCGCGTATACCAACATTACTAACAATGCAGGAGTAGATATCGGGCCATCATGGTCGCCAAACAGTGCACGTATTGCTTTTGCCTCCACTCGCGGCGGGGCTGCCGATATCTGGACAATGACCGCAGCTGGAGCAGGACTCGTTCAGCTCACGACTGGGGCGGGAAGCAACATTAATCCGAGCTGGTCGAATTACATAACTCAGCTGCCGATTATCGGGCCAGGCAGTCCCAACCCACTCGGTGCGGCGGGTATCATCGTAACACAGGATGGAGCTACGGTCGATAGTGTGGTTGTGTATGATGCACAGACTCGCAGCAGTGTTATCGTAACACGGCAGACCAGTCAGGATTCGACGGCGCACAATCTCATCTTCTCCATTGATGCAGATCTACTTACTTCACTCACATATACTTCTCCACCGTATATTTCCTCAGTAAAGGTTATCGGTGTTCCTGGAGCGCTCTCAGCTTCTGGGGCTTTAGTAAGTATCGATGCCACCACTGGCCTTCTCGACCTTGTACTTCCTTTCACCGGATCGCGAGCTGCGAAAACAGTTCAAAGGCAAGTTCAGACCAGTAACGGCCAGCAGATATTAACAGGAAGCTTCAGTGGTGTATTTGATAGAACTGGCAAAAATATAGCCAGTCATGGCGCCACCGAAGTGAGAATTGATTCCCACACTGGGAAAATAGTATCCATCCGTTAGAGATGGGCAGAAATTAGAGATCACACGCACAAAGATCCTCTGTTGTTTATCAGCAGAGGGTCTTTGTGGTTTACTATCTTAATTACTCGAGTGGGATTTTCTGAGTCAGGCCTGTGTTGGCAGATCGCAGTCCCGCTTCCAGAATTTCCTGGGCGTCCCGCCCTACCTGTGGAGAGCAGAATCCTTCAATGGGCAGTTTATTTTCAATACAGTGGATTAGATACTCCGGACCGTTTCGGAATGGATATTCCAGTGGCGGCGCATCGTAAGACACCAATTCACTTCCGGCTTTGTGATACTGTATCTTCCCATGATAGATACCGATGGCGCCTTCACTTCCGTAGACCAGTGGATTTGTTTCGAGATATTCCACCGGCTGAGTCCAGCTTGCTTCGCAGCTTGCAAAGGCATGTGCATATTTCGCTGTAATAATAGCATTATCATCAGATGCAGCATATTTTGGCTCCGTACCGAAATAACCTCGCTGCCCAGTGGCGCTCAGTGGCCGCCCTAACAGACGGGCAGCCAGCTTCGCGCCGTAACAGCAGTAGTCCATGAGAGCGCCAGCCCCATTGATTTCGGGTGTGGTGAGGTCACGAATAAAACTGGGATGGCAGCCGATAGCGACCGGCCCATTATGCGCGCTACGATATCGTGTGAAACGTACTTCGCCCACATCCCCAGCCAGGACGCGCCGCTCCAGTTCCTGCCACTCTGCGTGCCATGCGGATGGCCAGTTGATGAGCAGTAGTGTGCCAGCTATTTCTGCGGCTGCTTTCATCCGTCCCGCACCGGCGAGAGTGGACGCCATAGGTTTTTCACTGATGACGTGTATGCCTTTTGCGGCTGCGGCCTCCACAATCCCTGGCCCTTCACTGTTTCCCCCTGCCGCCTGTACGATATCGAGTTCCTCTTTCTCAAGCATCTCCTGGTAGGAGTTATATACCCGCGGTACTCCGTACTCCTTTTTAATCCTTTCGAGAAGTTCGGGTTCATCATCACCTGCCGCCACTAACTCCACATTTTCCATTTTCTGCCATGTCCCGATCTCACCCCACACGTGGTCATGCGACATGCAGGCGATTCCAACTCTATACTTCTTGCCCATATTTCCTTCTCCCTTATTTTTCGTTTAGCTTTACAAATATTTACCTAACCCCCCGGCCCTCTTCCCTGCACACGCAAACGATAAAGCTGTTTGCGTTAGGGAAGGGGGAGAGCCAACATAAGCGATTCCCCCTTCCCTCCGAGGTACGAGGGAATCAGGGAAGGGGGTCAGGGGGTTAGGTAAAATAGCTTCGATAATTCATAGAAATTTACAGATCAAACCCAACCGTTAAAATCTGTTTCGGCCTGATATTCTCTAGCGCCGCATACCCATCATTATCTAAGTTGAGTGGTGACTGGATGTCCTCATTCAGGTTCAGTAAAAAAGCTGATTTTGATCCTGGTATCTTTATCGTTGAACTCTCGATATCCGTTTCTGAGATATTGAAACAGCGAACAATCATCCGATTCGGCATGTCCTCTGCACGTTTGATCGCAGTAACTACCAGATAATCGGACTCAACTTCGACGAAGGATTTCGACGGCGGTAGTGTTCGATTATCGCCCGGTTTTACAGTCGTTTGTACGGCCTTCAATGGCGTATTGAACTGATGTGCCTGCTGCCAAACCTTGGCTTCCAGCCAGTCACCATCATGCTTGTATACCGATAGTTCAAATGTGTGCTTTCCGAAACACTGCGCATCAGGCGTCTCAAACTGCGGCCCATCTCCTCGTCGTGAAAGATACCCTACACAACGCAGTAGTGTGACTGCTAGCCACTCATTTCCAAATGGGTAGTTCATTTTATATAAGTATTCTTGCTCGGGCAGCCCGCTATTAATAACGGTAATACCATGAGCAAATGACCCATTTTTCGAATTCGCCTTTTCTGAAATGTCCGTCCAAAGTTGCTGAGGATGAAACGAAGATGCTCCAGCGAGTTCAGCGTTAGGGTCGTTTTGGCAGTTAATTACATCAAACGCACTATCTGAATTACATATTGAGTCATTGGGGATCGGTGAGTGAAAGAGCATTCTCAGTCGATGATCTCTTGCTTTATTTTCGATTTCGACTTTGAAATCCAAGCGACGAGAATCTCGCCAGTATTTCTGCTCTACAATAATAGGGCATTCGGCTAACTCTGAGTTTCTTGTTGTACTGTCAGAATCGCGAGGGATTTGCATATTATACTGATATCGAGTAGTTTGGCAGACACTATTGCTGCTCACAATTTTATCGCAAAGCATTGAATTCTGAGATGTAAATATTTGATCGTTCAAAGGGGGTCGATGTAGATACTCATCCCCAACTTCACCCGAATCCTGCAGACGAATTACTATTTCAGAATAAGATTTCCCCCAATTATGAGATTCATACTGTAGCATCGAGCGCTCTGTCTGAACCCGATAACTTTTGTATCCGGCGGCGGGGACATTGTGGGCTATGAATTCAATGGAGTACTCCTGTACCCACTGATCAAGGGGTAATTCTACCGGAGAAAGTACAGATTTCATGTTGACCGATACTTCTGTGACGGCAAAAGGAATCTCTTCCCCATTCTCATCCAATAGTTTGAAGCCATGAACCTGCCTGCTGTCGTCTCGGGAAGGATTGCCGCGAGTTGCTATGCTAAGTGGAAACTCCAGTTTTGTGCGAACAGGGTCGGTACGCTTCCAGTTTAGGGTATTAAAGACCACGAGTAATGGAATATCTTGAGGGGCAGAAATGTTTTCCGGGTTCGAGGGGATTTCGGGCAAAGATACTCTGCCTGCTATGTGATTGGCAGCCCTTGCAATAAGCTCTTCCGCGATCTGATCGACCTGCTGGAACCTGGGCATCATCTCTGCATGAACTTGATCGACGGAGCATCCACAAATCGAGTCGTGCGGGTGGTTCTGCATGAGGAGTTTCCAGGCGTAGCGGAGCATGTCGAAAGGATATGTGAAATCGCCTGTCAACTGAGCAAAGGAGGAGAGAGGTTCCGCATATTTTTCCATCAGAATCTGCGAGTAATGATTTGCTTGTTTAAGATACATTCGTGTAGAGAGCACTCCCGCAAGACAGGCGCCATCCCGATCATCACGAAGTTCACCAATGCGTTTTTCAAGAGATATATTTTTCTCCTCAACTTCCTGTTTGAGTGCATCGATATACTGAGGAAGCGTCGAATGAACTACTCTATCATTTTCGGGAAGTACCTTATTAACCGCCGCTAAAATCGGGGATAGATCCTGCTGGACTTCGAGATGATCGACCCCATTCATCAGAAGAAGATGTGAGATCGCAGACTTTGCCGACATGCGATTACGCAGGTTTTCTGTGTATTTTAACGCATCCTCTGTATCCGCGGGGAAACACTGCGCATTATTGTACCAGAACGCCATCAAAGAAGCCGTAACCTGAGAACCATCCGGCGATTCCCAGAGAAACTCCATCTTCTGATCGTCCGATATCTGCCGTCCACGACCCACAATCGCGTTATCGATTCCAAACCCTCGGAATATCTGGGGCATCTGAGAGAGGTTTCCGAACTGATCTGGCAGATAGCCGATCTTCATGCAAGCCCCGAACTCTTTTGCAATTCGGTGGCCTATGAGCAGGCTTCGGATGGTAGATTCTCCACTGGTGAGGAACTCGTCATTGAGCTGGTACCACGGCCCGATAGTAATCCGCCCAGATCGGATGTAAGCGACCAGGCGTTCTCGATTCTGGGGCTTAATGGCGAGGTAGTCTTCCAGAACAATTGTCTGCGCATCCAGGTTAAAATATCTGAACTCCGGATCGCGATCAAGAAGGTCGAGCAGATTATCGACAAGATCGACAAGCCTCATCCGGAACTGTTGGAACGTGAGATACCACTCCCGATCCCAGTGCGTATGCGAAACGACATGCATAGTGTGCGGCACGGCTTCCTCGCTCTTTGGTATAATGGCTATTAATTCGCCACGAAACGAGAGATTACCTGCCCTCCCCTCGTCCCTCTCCCAAAACAGGAGAGAGGAGAATGAATGATAAATATTAACACATATGATGGGCCGGGGATGAGAGTAATTGAAAGTGAGGGCATAATGGAACCAATGTATACTGAGTGTCTGAACAGATTTGTTGCGTTAATATATAAAGTTATAAACCATGGGGATCGTCCTAGATCAAGTACTGACGGACGAGTAGCTGCACCTGTTCAGATTTCAGGCAAAGAAGGAGTTTAATAATCTTGAATCATCGTTAAAATGTTAGCACACATAAATATGAACAGGGATGCCTACCGAAATGAAATGCGTCACTGGCTTAGTAATATTCAGCAAAAGCTGAGACAGCACAGTATTATATACACCTGATTTCAATGAACTCGCCTCCGGAAGTGTCTCTGCCTCAGCTGGTACTGCAGATAAACAGATTTGCTGTCGAGACTGATATTCACTTAAAATATTTTGCGTCCCTGGCTGTAATCGCGTACAAGTCCAATGACTTTTCCAATGATTCGACTGTCTTCCCGGCGAATATCAATAGCTTCGTAATTGGGGTTTGCGGGAAGGAGTCGTACGCCGTTCGGAGTGAAAACAATGTTTTTTACAGTAGCCTCATCTCCAATCATAAATGCCACCACGTCCCCATTTTCTGCGTTCACCTGCGGCTTAATGATCACGAGATCATTCGGCATTATATGCGCGTCAATCATAGAGTCGCCCTTCACACGAAGTGCGAAAGCGCCGTTGACATTATGAAGCATTTCTGGTGGCACTGGAACTTGAGTCTCGATATTCTGGGTGGCGAGAATAGGAATACCTGCTGCGATCGTACCCACGAGTGGTACGAAGGATGCGTAGCGGGTGGGAGCAGTAGCGCCTGTTCTTCCAACGACTGTAATGGAACGTGAAGTGCTGGCACGCTTTATAAATCCTTTACGCTCAAGAGCATCCAGGTGCACGGTGACCCCTCGAAGGCTGGAGATATTGAATGAATTGCCTATCTCACGAATACTCGGCGGATAGCCCATATCATTCACGTAATCCACAATGAAGTTAAGTATGAGTTCTTGCTTTTCCGTAAGTCCGCGAGTCATTTTTTCAGCCTCCCTCGATATTTTAATACGCAATACTGTCTACTATACACCTCAATATATCCAGATGTCAAGAGGTGCATGAAAAATTTGTACACTATTTTTTTGAGAGGTCACCATAGTCTATTATTTGTATGTATATTTATGATAACCATTCTGTGGAAACAGTATGAGGGCTCTTATTTGACAAAGAGCCGGTTGCAAGATATAATACTCACAGTCCGCTTAAAGCTGATTAGATCATCAATTCAGAACACATAATATGAATTTTATTTTTGTAGTATCGTTGATTCCCTGTTCCACAAGAGTAAGGATAATGTATATTGAATGATAGTTTCCCTCACGAAGCTAATAGTTTAAAATGTAACACGAATAGACCGAAAACGTTGACTGTGGACTCCGTGCTCTCGGTAGTTATTCCTGCGTATAACGAAGAGAATCGTTTAGGAGCCTCTTTGGAGAGAATGCTCGCTTTTTTCAATGCTCAGCCATATTCCTTCGAGATGTTGGTAGTAGACGATGGCAGCACTGATGGAACGGCTAAGATTGTCACCGATCTCGCTGCATCAAATACTCAATTAAAACTTCTGCGATATCAAGCTAATCGTGGAAAAGGGTATGCTGTTCGATATGGGATGCTCAGTGCGGTGGGAGATCTCGTTCTTTACTGTGATGCCGACCTCGCAACACCGATTGAGGAGATCGAAAAGCTTATCACTGCAATCGAGAATGGCGCCGATGTAGCTATCGGATCACGTGATGTTCCAGGTTCACAACTAATCAAACGGCAGTCCGCTATACGTGAACTGGGTGGCCGGGCGATAAATAAGTGGGTTCAGCTTTTCGCTGTCCCCGGAATTCACGATACACAGTGCGGATTTAAACTATTTACCAGAGCGGCGGCACAATCGATCTTTAGAAGATGCAAGCTGGACAACTTCGCTTTTGATGTTGAGGTTCTCTATATTGCGATGAAGATGTTCAGCTTAAAGGTGGCCGAAGTGCCTATTCGATGGGCTCATCAAGAGGGATCGAAAGTTCATCCGCTTAGAGATGGGTGGCGTTTGTTAATCTCAGTACTGAAAATCCGTTTCACAAGGTATGAGCCTGCTGCTTCCGCTGCTGAGATGCGCCTCAGATGAACGCCGCTGAATATGAGCGCATGTATCGTCTGGAGGATTCCTACTGGTGGTTCGTAGGACGGCTCCGTCTTGTTCAGGATTTGATGAAGAGATACTACGGTGCTCCTCAAACCGACAAGGCACCCCTTAATATCCTGGATATAGGCTGTGGAACGGGAGCCATGTCCCAGCGAATCAGTCCCTGGGGACGTGTTATATCTGCTGATTTCTCTCCACTTGCACTTCGATTTTCTCGTCGCAGAGGACTGAAACACCTCATTGGCGCTGATGCCATGCATCTTCCCTGTCGCCCAGACAGTTTCGACGCACTTATTGCGATGGATATGCTGGAGCATCTTCCTGACGACGCAACTGCCTTGTGCGAGTTCTATCGTGTGCTGAAACCTGGGGGCAGGGTAATTGCAACAGTTCCTGCCAACCCACGCCTTTGGAGTGAGCACGATGATGCCCTCATGCATTTCCGTCGTTACCGGAAAGAGGAGGTAGCCAAGCGATTTACAGAAGCAGGATTCGTAATTGAAAATCTAACCTTCAGTATGACTCTGTTGTATCCTATCGTCTTCATGCAGCGTAAACTAAATGCCAACCGCACTCATCACGATCCGCCGCAGGCATCAATGCCTCAATTTCCTCCTCTCATCAATTCCATGCTGACAGGTATGGTCACTTTTGAGAACTATATTGCCAGGCATATCAAGTTTCCCTTTGGTGTCACCCTTCTTTGTACCGCCACTAAACCGATTGTGTAGTTTTCTGGCCCTCAGTAACCAGCCCCTCTCCCAAAAACAGGAGATGGGGGACTTTGGCCTGGGATTTCACAGTTTACTATAAGGTTTGAGCCTCAACCCCGGCCCTTCTACCTGGCCACTCGCTCCTCATTAGGGAGAAGGGAGCAAGTATATGTTCATCGTCTCTTCACATTCGGCAAATCAATTACGAATTACCAACGTATTCAATTTCTCTCCCCTCTCCTGTATTTGGGAAAAGGGTCGGGGGTGAGGGCAAATTCAACCCTTTACAGATTTCTCACCTGAGGGTATACTCCTGTCACAGATAAATCAACCAGGAAAAGAGTGGAGTGGGATCCATAGTTACACCAATCAATCAAAAAACTAAAACTGAGTTATCACCGGAGAGTGGCGGTACATTTGCAGGCGGTAAAGAGCGCTACGTACAAGATATGTTCTCTGCTATTGCGCCTCAGTACGACCGACTTAACACCATCCTCAGCTTTAATCAGGATAAATCCTGGAGGCGGCTCGCCGTCAAATTGGCACAGATTAAAGCCGGAGATGTCTGCCTGGATGTGTGCACAGGCACCGGAGATTTCGCGGTAGACATTGCGAAAGCTGTCGGAAATGATGGCAGAGTGGTGGCAGCGGATTTCTGTGAACCGATGATCCGTAATGGAATTGCTAAGACATCATCCGCACCCGGAGCCCCGATTGAAATGATGGTCGCAAATGCGGAATATCTACCGTACCCATCCAGCTCATTTAATGCAGCAACTGTAGGTTTCGGCATACGTAACGTGGCTCATATCGATCGTGCGATTAGTGAGATGACTAGAGTAGTTAAACCAGGCGGAAGAGTGATTGTTCTTGAGTTTAACCGACCTCAAAACCGCTTGATCAAACCATTTATAGACTTCTATCTGTTCCGAATCCTACCCTTAATAGGCGGATTACTCAGCCGCAAAGAAGCCTATAGATATCTGCCAGAATCGATGAAAAAGTTTATCTCCAGGCAGGAGCTAACTGAAATCATGCTCGATTCTGGTCTCTCTGAAATCTCCGTTATAGACCTTAACTTGGGAACCGTGTGTATCCACATAGGAACGAAATCTTCGACAGTAAAATTGGGTCAATCAATATGAGCTCCACAACATTCATCGTGTCGCCCAATCAAGAACAGAGGTTTGATAATACGGAATCATCTGGTCGCAGAATAAACCCAGCCTCCTTCCTGGATTTTGTTGCTCCTGATCTCAAAGTTATTGAAGCAAGGATGAATGACGATCTAGGTTCGGATGTAAGGACAGTATACTCGCTCACGAATCACATATTAAACGCGGGAGGCAAACGCCTCCGCCCTGCCATGGTAGCGCTTTCTGCGCGTGCTGTCTCGCCAAATATCGATCTCATCAGGCTCGCTTCGATCGGAGCTGCTGTAGAGTTCGTACACATGGCTACCCTAGTCCATGACGATGTTGTAGATAATACAGCCCTGCGAAGAGGCTTGCCAACAGCGAATGCTGTTTACGGGAATGGTGTCGCGGTTTTAAGTGGAGATTACATGCTTGCCAGAGCCATGCGTCTTTTGGCAATGGATGGCGACCTTAAGATAATTCGGACAGTATCTGAGATCACTATCGAGATGAGCGAAGGTGAAGTGATGGAGATCGCTGCAACCGGCAAATCGGATCTTCTTCTGGAAGACTATCTCGAAATATTACGAAAGAAGACTGCTACCTTCGTAGAAGGCTGCTGCCGATGTGGCGCGATTCTTGCTGGCGCGGATGCCTCGACTGAGGATGCTCTCGCACACTATGGATATCGACTGGGAATGGCATTCCAAATCGCAGATGACCTTTTGGACTATACTGGTGACCCATTGGTAACTGGCAAACCTCGCGGTAGTGATTTGAAAGACGGCCGCACCACCCTGCCATTAATGCTCGGACTGCAGGCGGGTAATGATTTACAGAAAGATCGCCTGCTTACGGCCTTTGCAAATGAAGCCCTCTCTGACGAAGAAGTTCTCTACATTTGTGAACTACTAGATAGTTTGGGAGCGTTCGAACTTACTCGTATAGCCGCTGCCGACCAGGTAGAAAAATCGGAAACGGCTCTCGATTGCCTTCCACCTTCTACTGCCAAAGACTGCTTCATTGCCCTTACCAGCTATGTCGTTCAGCGCGATAAATAACTCTAATCTGCCCCCACAACTATTCGCACGACTCACTTTTCTCACATCTTTAGAAAAACAAAATAGGAGAAAAAGAAATGAGCTGTTAAACAAATGTGATTGATTGTACCCTCACTCCCGGCCTCTCTCCCTGATTCCCTCGTGCCTCGGAGGGAGAGAGGAGCGAAAGCGACAATTAAAGCACTTCGCAATTGCCAATTCCATTACAACGGTATCGCTTATATACTCGCTCCCTTCTCCCTAACGAGGAACGAGTGCTCAGGGAGAAGGGCCGGGGATGAGGGTCAATTTGCGAAGTTTCCCTTAGCATACTAGAGTATCAGTTCGATATAGAAACTTGACAGCGTTGATGAATTGTGGGAAACTAGATCATGACTAAAATTTCACCCATGCATGAGATATACACCGCAGAACGCGCTCTGCTGGTTTCAGTCGAAAAAGATGAATTGATGCGGCCATACGGGATGGAAGAGCTGACTGCGCTTACCGAAACTGCGGGAGCAGAGGTGGTAGGAGAGTTTTATCAGCGAAGAAACCGCCCTGATCCCGCCTATTTTATAGGAACAGGTAAGACTCAGGAGCTGTTGGCTGGAGTTCTTGATACGAGCGCCGACCTCGTCATCGTAGATAGCGAACTATCTTCTGTGCAGGCTCGCAACCTGGAAGAGGCCGTCAAATGCAGGGTGATAGATCGAACACAGCTTATCCTGGATATATTCGGCCAGCGTGCGCATACCCGTGAAGGTAAGCTCCAGGTATCTCTTGCACAGCTAACGTATCTGCTGCCGAGGCTTGGAAATCTATATACAAAATTTGAACGCCAGCAGGGTGGAATCGGCGTCCGGGGCGGCGCAGGCGAAACCAAACTTGAGACCGATAGACGAAAAGTCCGTGAAACTATCAGCGATCTGAAAGCGCAGTTAGGTGAAGTACGTTCGACCCGGCAGCAGCAGAGAGTTCATAGAAAAAAGCTGCCATTCCCCACTGCAGCGCTTGTAGGCTATACAAGCGCTGGAAAATCTACCCTGCTAAATCAGCTTTCCGGGAGTGAAGTCTTTGCGGATCCTCAGCTATTCGCCACACTCGACCCCACCACACGGCGTGTGGATATGCCGGAGGGAGGGGCAATTCTACTCACCGATACAGTAGGATTTATCAGAAATCTGCCCACCCATCTCATCGCCTCCTTCCGCGCAACACTTGAAGAGACGATCGAAGCAGATTTTTTAATTCATGTCGTGGATATTAGTCACCCTCACTACGAAATGCAAATGAGCGCGGTCATGGAAGTATTGGAGGAGCTTGGAGCTGGTGACAAACCGATGATCACACTCTACAACAAAGCGGATCTGGTTCCGGACAGGCAGTATATACAGGAGCTTGTGGCCAGCACTCCAAACTCAGCAGCTATATGCGCTGTCTCGGGGGCTGGTGTGCCCGATCTCATGAACAGGATAATTTCGACACTCTCAGAACTTCTGGTAGAGGTAAATGTCCTGCTTCCTTATAATAGAAGTGATCTGGTAGCCCTGTGCCATGAATATGGCCGTGTACACAAAACGGAATACCAGGAAGGTGGAATCCTTGTGGAGGCTCATCTCACCCGCGACCTGGTGAATAAGCTCAGCGAATATGCAATTTAACTAGACCTTTCATTGCCTATTTTTGATACCCATGTTAGAACTTGAAAATTGGGTGGCTAATGAGAAATCTCATCCCATGCAAGGAGCCTAAGCGACTGGAGATGGGCTTTGCAATTCCAGACCTGTACTTTAGTTCAGGGCTTTTAGCTCACTCTACTCCTCATCTGAAACCAATAGAAGGCGCGCTATACGTGCAATCGTTAACAATCCTTGATTCTCAGCTGTCCAGCGGAGATCGGTGACATTCTGGCAAAATACAGCCAGTGCGAATCGACGACCATCGGGAGAACTTATTACTCCAACATCGTTTCGAATCCCATCGACTGCGCCAGTTTTTCCCGCATAGCTCCAGTCATAAGGCAGCAGACGCGGAATGCCGTCATGATAGATCTGCCCCGAAAGTATATGTTCGATCTCTTCCGAGGTGGCAGCGTTTCCAAGTCTTCGTTTCGCAATCAAAGTGAGTAAAGCAAGCATCTCTAAAGAAGTGGTACTCCCTAATCCGAAAGGCATGCTGTCTTCATTGTCAGGAGTATAGGCTTTACGATAGCAGTTAGTTTTAAGAAGTCCAAGATCTCTCATCCTGGCATTTATACTATGAGTGCCGAGCCTCTCGATCATCATATTTGTTCCGGTATTATCAGAAATAATCATCATGAGAGTACATACGTCTCGGATGCTAAGTTTAAGTCCGGCTGTAAGGCTAGTTAGCACTCCGGAGCCAGCCACTTTTTCGGCTTCGGTTAGTGTGAGCTCCTCTTCCCACCTAAGGCTTCCCTCTTCCACTAACAGGGAAGTATGAGCCAGGATGGGCAGTTTGATGACACTTGCGGTTTTGCACAGTTCATCCGCTCGATGGTAAAAAGTGTCATCGGTTTGAATATCACGGGCAGCAACATGTATATCGAATCCTGCTTCTTTTTCAAGGAGCACAACTTCTTTTTCCAAACTTTCTCGTGCTAGAGGAGACTCACTAATTTTCAAATGAAGATCCTTTCAGTTGCAGTCCGGCTGCTTCAAAATCGGAGAGGCGGTCTAAATCTGTGGCCAGCTCTGGATGGCTGCATATCACCGCATTCGCCCTCCCCCCCATGACTGCCGACACTTTCGACTCCAGAGTGGGAATATCAAGATAATTCGGTGAAACCTTTTGGGAGAGGATAAGCCGGATCAGAGTACCCAGACCGAGAATAACTGCGAGTTTGAGTGGGCTTTTTCGGGCTGCATACGCTTCAGAAATACGTTTTTTTTGTGCGAGTATGAGTGAAGGCCGTACCAGCATCAGGTTGCCGCCCGTGAATTCACCCTCTTTTAATCGCAGACTGGTTCGTTTTACTCCTGGGAAACGTGCATAACAGTCGGATACCGGAACCACCGGGAAAAGCAGTGCAGATTCCGTTTCGGCAGCACATCGAAGTGCTTCCGTAACAAATTCAGTTACCGAACTGCCCGTTAGATAGGGTAGATCCGCTGTTGAGATCAGGACAAACTCCGATCCCGCAAAGTAATTCAAACCTCCAAACAGATTCTCAACAAAGCCGCCTTGATCTTCTACAACGGTGTACTGGCTAGAAACGGGCAGATTTCCCATCACTACAATTGGAGACGAGGCATCTGCCACTACGAGGGCATCGACAACATGCCGCAGCATCGTTTTACCCATCACTTCGATCATTGATCGATTCTTCTGCCCGCTCGCGGCCTGAATATCTCGCTTTGCTTCCCCACCAGCGAGTATTACTCGAGGGATGATCTGCAGGCTCATTCAAACACCTCGCTTCGTGGGAGCGATTCGTTTCTGGATAGCGTATGTGCCATGTAAGTATATGGGTATCGCCCTTTAAGAAGGTGGAACGCTCGATTGGCAGCCGATTCGTTCTCCATAACCCCATACACTGCCGATCCGCTGCCGCATAGATGTGCCGTTATTGCGCCTGCCAAGCGCAGCTCATCGTGAAGCCAGGCAATTTTAGGGAAATGATCAAAAACAGGCGCTTCAAAGTCGTTGCACTGGCCAGAGATTATCCTATCCATTTCCTCTTTCTCAATAGCCTCTGCCATTCTCTCGGTTCCTTCATGTGATTCCCGATTTGGAACATTGTCGAGCAAATTGTAGGCCCATGCAGTCGATACAGCGTCTTGTGGCTTGACGATTACAAGCCAGGTTTTCGGAATATCAAGCAGAGGAATGAGCTGTTCCCCTCTCCCGAGAGCCACAGCAGTTCCACCCATCAGAAAAAATGGCACATCGGAACCCAGGCTTGCTCCGATATCAGAAAGCTTACTCATCGGCAACGGATTTCCAAATGACTGATTCACTCCAAATATAGCTGATGCAGCATCGCTGCTTCCCCCACCCAGGCCAGCCTGGGCAGGAATGTGTTTATCCAGGTGAATAGCTAATCCAGCGCCTTTTTCCCCGATCGCCTCTAATGTTCGTTCGGCTGCGCGTACTACCAGATTAGTGGAATCGGCAGGAATGTTAAAGCTGGGATCGGCATCACACGTAAATGAGATACTGTTGGATTCCGTACGATATATCTGCAGTTCATCTTGCAGGGAGACTGCCTGCATAACAGAAGCAAGATCATGATATCCGTCTGCACGTATTCCATAGACATCAAGAGTAAGATTTATTTTAGCGTAAGATATTATCCGCAGAACGTGCATTTTTTCACCGTGGGGCACATTTCATGATATGGTATTAAGACTCCCGTGTTTGGTTAATTTCTTGATGCCCACTCCTTGTTCAAACGCAGCGGGGGATACGGCACCTACACCATAAGAAAATCGGGATACACGGAAGTGCCCTCGTTATAACTCTGGCCATTATTATCTTACTGCTGGATAAACTTGAAAGCATCCTTGATGGTAGCGCTGGGGGCATAAGCAAATATTCTATAATTTACTTCAAATGATTTCCCAGCAAGAACAGTTTCGCTGCTATTCACCGCAGTTGCGGTTCCTCCGATGAGCGTAATTAGCTGAGAATCTTGAACAGGTACCGCATGCCAGACCAATCCATTCAGGGGTAATGCTGTCGACCATGTCATTCCAAATGTGACAGCATCTCTTCGAACTGCAGAGAGCGTCCTGCTGTCAGCCAGAAGAGAAACTTCATTCTCACAAAATATTGGTGTGCCATCCGCTCGGAGCTGAACGCCATTTTTCTTGTCTCTCTCCACCAGAATCTCAGGCAGTCTGATACCACTACACTGTATGGTTTGCATTGCAGTGAATCGAATTTTAGCATCAATTGCGGAATAGTCACGATGCGCTTCGAAGGTCATCTCAGCTTTTAATCGATTACCATAGGTGCCGCTTAGGCTTAGCACAGCATGGTCTTTCTCATTAAAAACTTGTGTTTCCTTCCATCTAAATACCTCCCACCAGGGTTTCTGGCCAGGTTCAGAAGCAAGGACTGCTCCCATACTCATACCGTTTGCGAGAGCGCTCCAAGTCGTTCCTTTTCTGGCATAAAGTGTAAAGATAGCGCTTTTTTGATTGGTGCGTGTAAACCTTATACCCACCAGATTGTTCATGATCGATGCCGTCGTTGAACTGGCAGCAGCGGCAGGGGTATCTTCAGATTTAATGTTTATTGTCTCTGCCGTTTGATTTCGATAGATGCGGGGTACAACGGCAATCGAAGTCTGAATTGCCGTGGAGTCAGAATCTGAGTAGAGGACTGGATTCTGCCGGACAGCCACAATCCCAGCATTCGGCCCCTTCGCATCTGCTGCAATTGATCGTAAAACCTGAGGCGCCTTTTGAAGTAGTGCCGCAGCCATCAGTATCTGTCTGCCCTCCGACACCGAAAGACGCCAACGGTATGCCACTGCCTGATTTGGAGCCAGTTCTGGAAGAATGGGCATCGTTTCACCAGATGTGTAGTCGAGGCCATTCACCGCGTAACACCTTAATCTAAACAGTGCGGCTGAAATAGTGCCATTCGTTCGATTTCGAACGATGGCTAGAAATACTACATCATCAGAACCAACCGCAAAACCTTTCTCCGCTCCAAAATACTCAATCGTAGGCGTGGTGGAAGGCGTTTGGCGTTTATCGGCTGATGTTTCAATCACTTTTTGTAAGAGTGAAAAACAGAACAAAACAGTCAATAGAGTTTTGAAACATAGAATGCGTTTTAATAATATCAAAAAAAAGTCCTGAAATTAGTAGCTAAAGAATAGCCGCAAAAAGGCACAACTAAAAATATCTGCGATTCCATTACTCCGCGATTTAAATTATATTGTCACGCGTTCCGACGTAAACCCTTTTGCGTCTTTTGTGCATTTTTGCGGCTAATATTCTCGGTATAATTTAGCAGCCCAATTATTCATCTTGGCTAACAGATAATGAGATCTTACGCACTTCCATCCGGCGTTTAATCTTCGCTTCTACTCCCTCTTGCGTAGGCTCGTAGTAAGGAGTGACTGGCAGTCCGGGTGGAAGGTAGTCTTGCTCCACATAGTGACCCGGAAAATCGTGAGGATAGAGATACCCGACACCGTGTCCCAGCTTTTTTCCACCGGGATAGTGCGTATCCCGCAGGTGCATGGGTACGGGTTCTGCCCCATGCGATTTGACCGCTTCCATTGCTCTGCCAATCGCAATAGTCGATGCGTTACTCTTGGGCGCTGCCGCCAGGTAGGTGACGGTCTGTGAGAGAGTGAGACGCGCCTCCGGGAGGCCGATGAACATCACTACCTGCGCAGCAGAGTTCGCCAGCACTAACGCCATCGGATCTGCATTTCCAATATCCTCCGAAGCCAGAATGACAAGCCTGCGCGCTATGAACTTGATATCTTCGCCAGCCGTGAGCATTTTAGCCAGCCAGTAGAGCGCCGCATCTGGGTCTGATCCACGCACACTCTTGATAAATGCAGATATTGTATCGTAGTGCTCATCTCCGCCTTTATCGTACGCGAGTTTTCGTGCCTGGGCTCCTTCTTCTGCGAGCTCCAGGGTCAGATGCATAGAACCATTCTGATCTGGAATGATAGCCTGCGCGGCTGCTTCTAGTGCAGTAAGCGCTGTGCGCGCATCACCACCGGAGATATGCGCCAGATGATCCAGTGCAGCGGCTTCTGCCTGGATATGCTGTTTGCCAAGCCCGCGCTCCATATCGGAAATTGCACGCTCCAGCAGAAATCTTATTGCTGAATCGGGCAGGCGTTCGAGGCGAAAAAGACGGGATCGCGAAAGCAGCGGGGCGTTCACTTCAAAATAGGGATTCTCGGTGGTCGCCCCAATGAGGATGATGGTGCCGTCCTCGACATGCGGGAGGAGTGCATCCTGCTGCGCCTTATTCCAGCGGTGGATCTCGTCCACAAAGAGAATAGTTTTCTGGCTAAGCTTTCTGCGTCTTTCACGTGCCCCCTCGATGACTTTTCGAATATCTGCTACTCCGCTGGTGACCGCACTGTAGTTTTCAAAGCATGCATGCGTTGCCCTGGCAATGACTTGCGCGAGAGTAGATTTCCCACAGCCAGGCGGCCCCCAGAATATAACGGAGTTGAGCTGATCTCTCTCGATCGCCCGGCGAAGAAGTGTCCCTTCTCCTACTACGGTTTCCTGCCCGGCAAACTCATCCAGCGTGCGAGGGCGCATTCGTGCTGCCAGAGGTGCATCTGGATCGACTTGCATCGTGACTGAGGTTTTCGCCACGATCTCATTCGCACTAAAAAGCCCACCTTCAGGATCTGGATTATCCACTTTTGTCGAAACCATATTACTATTGTAGCATACAAAAAAAGTCTGTACTAGATCACGCAGTATTTCGTGCTGTCTACAAATTTTGAATCACTTCCCCCTCTGCATTTCTGAATCGATCTAGCTATTGCACCCATCCTACTTGTTACTTCGAGATGGCTGTAGTTCAGGGATAAATGGTGAGATCGTACAATCCAGTATATCTATCAATGTTAATCATATTACTATCGAGGTAATTGCAAAAGTCGGGACATACGCATATTTGAGCCCTCACCCCCCGACCCCCTCTCCCAAAAACAGGAGAGGGGGAGCTTTAAATCGTTGGTTTCCTATCTCCCATTTCGCGAGATATGTGCTTATAGTAAGATCAAAACCCTATATAATATTGAAAACACCATATCATAGTCACCCCCTCTCCTGTTTTTGGGAGAGGGGGTCGGGGGGTGAGGGCGTGAAGAGTGTTTTAACCTTTATGAG
>JANXSG010000048.1 GCA_025352825.1 Chthonomonadaceae bacterium
GTGAGAGGTAAACTCTTGGCATCTTGGGTTTCTTCATTTTTCGCCAGGTAATCGATAGCTGACTGAGCAAGTAAACCATAAAAATCATACTTCGATATGTAATCGAGTTTATCAGAAAAGATGTTCTTTAACTCATAGAAAAGCCAGCTCAATTCCTTGGAGTATTTAGTAATAACCGCTCTTCGTTTTGCCTCATTGCTCTGAAAACCGATTACTAATGGCTGGGCTCCCAGCCATTCCTCTATATCGGCGTCCAAACGATTTTTGATGATGACATCAGACCCGCCCCATTCCTCCACAGCTCTTGCTGCCATGGAAATATCAGTGGTCTCGACTTTCTGTTTCAGATCTTCTACCTGTGTCAATAACTCATGTTTCATTGTTTACCCTTTCTTGACATGAATTTACTATAACTTGCGAAACTTAGTTGATAAACCATGTATCGATTTGCCCTAAATGAGAAGCAATCCGGCGGGACTTCAACGAGTCTACATCAACTATATCATCCCGTCACACCTCTGTCAATAGATTCACTCAGCTATCGTTAGAGAAATCCGGAAAGGCTGCCGCCAAAAGCTAACCACATACATTGGTTAATCCTCAAGAGTGTGTTTGGCGCCGAATAATAATATATTCTCAGATGAATTCCTTACCTTTGTACTTGACCTGAATCCCCTTTTCGTGTTAGCATTAGCATATGAGTAACAAACGAAGTTTTAAGGAGCACTCGGAACTATTCACCCTCGGTGCAATATGTATTTTATTGTGTTTGACAGCATCTCTTACGGGATGCGGCAGGGCGCAGGCTTCCCGCAAGGATATTATCGAGCTTTCGATCTGGTCAATGTGGTCGGGGCCGGAAGAGCAGAATTTCCTTCGTGTGCTGCGAAGATATGAAGAACTTCATCCCAATATCCACATTAAGAATCTGGGCGCGGTAAGTGATGATACCAAGACTATCCGCGCGCTGGTGGCGGGTGTCCCTCCGGATCTCTGCACACTGTCCGATGCGTCCTACCTCGGCCCTTTAGCGAGAAATCAAGCTGTTCTCTCCATGGATAAGATGTTCCAGGAATCCGGGCTCAAATCTGCCGATTTTGTTCCTTCCTCACTGAATCTTTGCCGGTACAAAAACAAGCTTTACGGCCTTCCATTCCTGATCGATGATGAAGCGATGCTGTGGAATAAGCAGGCATTTCGTGAGGCAGGCTTAGACCCTGACCGCCCGCCGAAAACGCTGGAAGAGCTTGCAGAGTATGCCGTGAAACTCACCAAACGTGATTCGGAGGGCAAGATTACGCGCCTGGGCTTGCGCCCACCTCCAGATTATTGGGTACTCATGGCCCTTTTCGGAGGTAGATTGATAGATCCGGTAACTGGCAAGATTACACCTGATGACCCGGGAAACGCGGCAGGCCTCAAATGGTACAAAGGCGTGGTGGATAGGGTAGGCGGTTTTTCTGAAGTGAACGCATTTGCTTCTGGCTTTGGGCGGGATGCGAGCGCCTCAAACCCGTTCTACACGGGTAAGGTGGCAATAATGTTCAACGGCGAATGGAATCCATACTGGATCAGCCGTTATGCGCCGCAATTGGACTACGGAGTAGCGCCTATTCCTGCACCGGCGGCCTGCCCACAGAACGCAGGTACGACCTGGCTGGGCGGGAATGTATTTTGTATTCCGACGGAATCTCGCCACCCTAAAGAGGCGTGGGATTTTCTGGTCTGGGCACAGACCGAAGAAGCGCAGGTGATGTTTGCAAAAGACATGAATAATGTCCCTAATCAGTTAAGTGCGATACGCTCACCAAAATTACGAACGGGGCCTCCCTTTCGGGCGAAGTATTCGATTTATCTTGATCTTGCAGATGGACCGAAAGCAAAATTTTTTCCTGCACTGCCGGCTACCAACCTCTATTCAAGCCAGATGATTACATCGGTGGATAAGATCATGCTCGGTGATTTGACCGCGGAGAATGCGCTTGCCGGTGTGCGAGTACGGGTACAAAAGGAGATGGATAAGTAATGAATACTATTGCGATCACCCCCCGGGAGCTAAATTCTGGGCAGATATCTTCTGAACATCTCAGCGCGGCGGCGAAGGCAATGCGTGAAGATGGGTATGTGATTTTGAAAGACGTAGTCAACACGGAGCATCTGAATATTCTGAGAGTTAAGATGCTCGAAGATGTGGCTCCTATAGTTGCTCGTGAAGATGCCCCGTTTAATTTTATTGCTGGCAATATCCAGCAGGACCCACCGCCATTTCCACCATACCTGTTTCGAGATGTGCTGGTAAACGATATGGTTATCGCCGTCACGAAAGAGATTCTGGGCCGCGGAATGAAGAATGCGTTCTACAGTGGAAACACCAATCTTCCTGGTTCCAGCGAACAGCCAGTCCATACCGACTCTGGGAATCTCTGGGCCGATCTGGAATATCCTCACCCGGCATATGCGATTGTTGTAAATATTCCTGTGGTATCAATGGATGAAGTGAACGGCAGCCCGGAGATATGGCCTGGGACACACCGCGACAAAACGATGCATATTCATATGGAGAGTATTAAGATTCCGCAGGAAGTACTGGATCAGCGTCGAGCTGTCTCTCCTCCGCTGCAGCCAAAAGTCGATTTGGGAAGCGTGCTCATCAGGGATATGCGACTGTGGCATCGGGGCATGAAAAACCACAGCGATCAGCCTCGCCCGATGATCGCGCTGATTCACCACCCTTACTGGTGGCCTCTTGGCGGTACCATACCATTTGCTAAGGGTTCAGAAGAGATACTCTCCCATCCAGATCTGCAGACTAGTGCGGTTTTCGTTGACGGGCCTATCGACTATTTGGACCACGGTCATGCGTACGACTACCAGAAATAAGGAACTCCCAGTACATGACAGTATTCGCAGCCTCAGACAAAAAAACACCCCCTGCCGATGATCCGCATGGTCGAATGGCACGAGCAAACCGCCGGGATACGCGCACAGGTCTGTCATTTGTGGCTCCGTGGCTGGTCGGATTTCTGATATTCACTCTCTACCCGATTATCGCGTCGCTGTACTATAGTTTCTGCGACTACCGCGTGCTCAGCCCGCCGCACTGGGTGGGGCTGCGGAACTACATCGATCTGTTTACCGACCACGACTATTTCCTGCAGTCGCTCTGGAATACGGCGTTTATGTTTATCGAGCTGCCTATTGGGTTGGTGTTAGGGCTTGCGATTGCGCTTCTTCTCAACCAGAAGCTTAAAGGAATGGCGTTTTTCCGCACTCTCTACTATGTGCCTTCTGTCGTGCCGACGGTCGCCTCTTCGATTCTCTGGCTCTGGCTGCTGAACCCAGACTATGGTTTAGTGAATAAGTCACTGGCTCTTCTGCATCTCCCGCACAACTTCACCTGGCTGAATGATCGTGTATGGGCAAAACCTGGCTTTATCGTCATGGATCTATGGTCGGTGGGCGGCGGAATGATCATCTATCTTGCTTCGCTTCAGGGAGTGCCGCAGTACCTCTATGAAGCCGCAGATCTGGATGGCGCCAGTCCATGGGACAAACTCCGACACGTCACCATTCCTTCGATCTCTCCAGTAATTTTCTTCAACCTCATCTTGGGCGTCATCGGTACATTCCAATATTTCACGCAGGCTTTTGTCATGACCGGCGCCAATGGATCGGTAGGCGGGCCAGCAAACTCCACACTCTTCTTCTCTCTCTATCTCTACCAGAACGCTTTTCAGTATTTCCGTATGGGCTATGCCTGCGCCATGGCTTGGGTACTATTCATTTTCACTCTCATTGCCTCAGCAGTTGTCTTCAAGACTTCCGCTGGCTGGGTGTACTACGAAGGTGAGAAGTAGGAAATTAGTCAATTTTCCCCCATCATCCTTCTTCCCCCGGGTTGAAGTGTTTGTGAAATTAATTCCATTGTCGACTTTTCCGGGAGTTGAAAACTCCCGGCAACAAAAAACAGGCGTCTTTCAGACGCGATATCCGTCCGGAGGACGGCTGGGAGTTGGCTTCCCAGACAGGTACTTCGGTGTCTGGCGCATTAGGGGGAGGTTATGGAATACTTTTACAAACCCGAGCCAGGAGTTGCGAAGACCATCTCCAGTCGCTGGAAGCTCCCTGCATAGGCTTCGATTTCTGATCTACCCACCCCTTTTCTCAAAGCTTTGGGAGAGAGTATCTCATTCTCACTTTTTCAGAACTATTTCTCTTGTGTTGTATTAATTCTCCGCTCGATCTCCTCAATACAATAATGCGGTTTCAGCAACTGGTAGATGAATACATGAATGATGGAATCGGGACATTCAAAAAAGGAGTAAATTAATGTTTCAAGGGGAACCTTTGTGTAGGTTTAAGAAGAGTTCTGGTGGAATTCTCACAATGTGCACGGCAGCTATCGGTATAGCGCTCGTGTTAACTCAATGTCCTGCTGCGCATGCAAGTCAGGCATGGGGAAGTATCAACAACTTTGATACTGTGAATGATACGGGCGATGAGTGCCATGGGTTTGAGATCGAAATAGATGATATTCACTGTACGGATATCACTTACACGTATGACTACAATCACTATGGAACCCCAAAGATAAGTGAGGATGATACCGATCCACTGCATCCGAAAGTGTATGTTCGATATCAGAGTGGAAAAAATTTGGATGGTACTTGGGCAGCAAAGACAATCATCCCAACCGGCCCTATTTCACCCACTCAGGGACATCAATTCACGAATCCATCCGTAAATTTCGGAGGTGAGCATTTTGGTGTTGGATACTACGGTTTACCCACAGGTGTGAAGTACAACTGGCTTAAGGATGATGGATCCGGGAATCTGATCTATGCTGGGGTAGTGAATATCTCGACTCCCACATTTACTTATGTCGCACCCGCCGGCGGTATTGCGGCACAGGTGCAGGCTGCCATAGAAATGCCGCCTCCACCTGAAATTCCGATTTTTGAATTTGGTGATGCTAGCTGGGTAAAGGAGACCAAAACTTCAGCCCATAACAACAAAGTCGTCGAGCTCAGAGATCTGGTATCCGACGATCCTAACGATCCGAATTTTAAGAACTGGAAAAATGGGGAGCCAGATGAAGTAGAAGTAGAGTGGTCGATTCTACAGACCGATTTCCTTGCTGCAGACGGCGGAGCAAAAGGTAAGCTGGAGGGCGCAGCAGAAGCGCTGGCAAATGGGGATGAGGTCGTAACTCGTCGATATGATTTTTATAAATACATTGGCCCAATTGATGCAGAGACCGGACAGGCGGTAGCCGAATCGGTAGGGCCGGATGGGCTGCACGGCGTGGGCAGCGTCACCTATGCCGACCATATCGACCCTTTTACGGGAGAATTCGTAAATGTCACCACGGATCTCACCACCGTGATTGTTGTTGGGGACTATGTCGGCGCTCAGATGGCAGGATTCGATGCAGGCGCTAAAATCGGCTTGATCGATCACTTGCAGGATGGGGAAATTAACGCGATATATACCTCTAGATCCATGGTAATCGCAGGGACTGCCCCCATACTGACGACCCGAACTGGATCTCTGCCCGATGGCATGTCGTTCGATCAAGTGACTGGAATACTATCAGGCACCCCGACTGTCACAGGCACTTTTACTTTTACAGTGCACTCTTTAGACGCTGCTGGCGGAGATGTTACCAAGACATTCAACCTCACTATCAATGCCGTGGGTGTCGAACCACTGCCTCACTTCACAATCGGCTCTAAAGTACTGCCCTCTATTGCTGGAAGCACCGCAGGGGATGGAGAGTTCATCAGTGGTTCGGATGTAACTCTTGTAGCGACAGCGAATCCAGAATATGTATTTTTGAACTGGACAGATGGCGGCGCCATCGTAAGTACTTCTGCCAGTTATACTTTTACAGTGGGAATAAATCGTGATCTGGTAGCGAACTTTATACCTTCTGCAAGTCTGACAGTGGCGACGATATCTGCTCCGGCAGCTGGTGGTACTACCTCTGGCGGTGGGACATACTTGACAGGCGAAAGCGTCACGGTAACGGCAGCAGCGAATGCTGAATATGGCTTTAAGAGCTGGACTGAGAGTGGAGCTATCGTAAGCACCACTCCAAGCTACACTTTCACAGTAACTGCGAGCAGAAATCTTACGGCGAACTTTGTACTCATTGCGCCGACTACACTTACAATGCCTGCCGTGAATGGGGCAGTAGGTAAGAAAGTTACTCTTTCTGCAGTGCTGAAAAATAAAACTACGAAAGCAGTACTGGCAGGACGAAGTATTCAATTCTCACTGAATGGAGCCAGCATCGGAGCGCCTGTAACTACAAATACATATGGAAAGGCAGTGTATTCATTCATAATTCCGGAGGAGACAGTATTAGGCTCATACATTACTGGAGTCTCATTCAGCGGAGATACTATGGATGCGCCATCGACCGCCACGAGTACGCTGTCTGTTGCAGCTGGATCGGTAAAGCTGACAGTAACCAGTATATCTGGAAAGGCTGGAGCCACGGTAACTCTATCAGCTAAATTAACGAATGCCTCCAGTATAGCCATGGTTGGTGAGCCCCTAGATTTCACGTTAAACGGAACTTTCGTGGGTACTGCAGTTACCAATACCACTGGAAAAGCTGTCCTGAGCTATACTATTCCTGTAGGAACTGTGCTAGGAATACAAACGCTCATCGCGACTTTCAATGGCGATGCAGACCATACCTCCGCATCGAAAGCAGGATCATTAACCGTGAAGTAATCACAGTGGATTTTTTGTATGCAACCGCCCTGTTTAAACTCATGAACAGGGCGGTTTTTTGCCTCCTATCACCCTCACCCCCGTCCCCTCTCCCAAAAACAGGAGAGGGGAGCAATACATTTTTGGTCGTCACTCTACTACTATCTTGATAACTCTTCAGCATTTGTATACTAACTATGTACAACTGAAAATCCAATGTCTAAGTCACCGCTCTCCTGTTTTTGGGAGAGGGGCTGGGGGTGAGGGCGTTACGAGGTATAGGGAGTTACATAAAAGGAGGAGAGGCTGCTCCTATCCGCTAACATATGAGTTCGATGTTAGCATGCACAATCATAGGAGATTAATTTGAACCCTACCATAACTTACCACCGACTTTCACGCCTGCGTAAAGCAGCCGATACAGTACTCACGGGGTTCTGTAAGACATCATGGCAGCGAATATCAGGGTCTGGCAAAGATGAAGTAACCCTCGACGGTAATGGCACATTCACTGATCTTGAACTCGAGCCTGGTAAAGATGTCACTCTTCGATGCAGTCTTGATCTGCCAGCCGAGATTGACGGCGTTCGGATTGCAGGCGACTCTCTTATCGCAACACTGTTCACCATCTATCCCACTACGGTCAAGTGGAATGGAATGCCGTTGTTTGAAGAAGATGGAGTGCCCGTTGCGTGCGGGCCAGCATTGTTCGAGATACTGCCCTCCATTCAGTCTGGAGATAATGGCCAGCTTGAGTTCACGATCCACATCTCCCCCAACCAGACCACAAAGTGGGTCAACTTCCGGCTGACAACACCTGGTCTCCGTGCAAAGTTTGAACGGCTGGATATCGCCTGGGCACAGCTTTCGTTGGCGAATGCAATGGCGACTAGCAACGAGGAATTTGCGCTGGTAGAGCAAGCTGCGGCCCTCTTTCCCGAGGAAGGTGATCTGGATATCCCGGACGCATTCAGCCGGCTGCCAATATTGCTGGAGCCGTTTGCAGAACGAATTTCGAAACTGAATGTCCATATGATAGGTCACAGCCATATCGATATGAACTGGCTCTGGACGTGGCCCGATACCGTAGAAGTGATCAGGCGTGACTTCAAAGCTGTTCTCAGTCTGCTGGACGACTATCCAGAATTAAATTTTTCGCACAGCCAGCCCGCCACTTACGATGTCTTCCAGCAGGAGGAGCCTGAACTCTTCCAGAAAGTTTTAGCGCATATCCAGAGCGGGCGCTGGGAACCTACGACGATGACCTGGCTGGAAGGTGATGTAAACATGGCTTCCGGCGAAGCGCATGCACGTCAGCTGCTGGAAGGCGTCCTCTACACACGCGAAATCCTTAAAGGCGAAACTTCCACTTTTCACGCCCCGGATACCTTCGGTCATGCCGGTAATTTGCCTCAGCTGGCGGTCTCGGCCGGCACCAAGAGATACTACCACCATCGCGCGAACGAAGGGCAGGAGAATCAGTGGCCAGCCTACTGGTGGGAAGGTGACGATGGAACGCGCCTCCTAGCGATCTCCACCTACACTTACAACGGTGAAATAAATGCCTGTGATCTGGCGAATGCCGCTATTCGAGCACATAAGTTCGGGCATACCGCAGGCCTGCATTTCCACGGTATAGGAGATCATGGCGGGGGGCCTTCGCGTCAGAATCTGGATGCGCTTCGTCGGTTTCAAAAGACTCCCCTGCTTCCCACAACCTTTTGCAGCCGAATGGATTCCTATACGGATGAAATTCTCAAACATGGCGCGGCTCTCCCGGTGCATAAGGGTGAATCGAGCACTATTTTTGAAGGCTGCTACACCACCCATGCCGACACGAAGTATTTCAACCGAACCGGCGAAAATATTTTGACCACCGCAGATACTCTCGCCGCCCTCGCTGGTCAAAACCATACTTCGGAGCTCACACCGGCCTGGAGGAAAATCCTGTTCAACCAGTTCCACGATATTCTTGACGGTTCTGCGATTCATGAGTCTTATATCAAAAACTCCATCGACTTTAATGAGGCGCGTATTGCTGCAGATTTCGTGATCAGTTCGGCTTTAACGGTACTTCAGGCCGGCGCAAAGCTGGGCGAGATTGCTGTTACTAACCCACTCAGTTTTGAACGTCGGGATGTGGTAACTATTCCCAACAAGCTGGGCCAGGGACCTGTCTGGCTGCAGAGCAGTTCGGGCGAGATAACGCCCGGCCAGTATTCGGAAGATGCCCTGGTATTTGTCGCTCGTGTGGGAGGTTACTCTACTATCCGATACACTATCGTGAGGGATTTAGAGATTGATTCTGTGCCTGATATGCAGGCGGTCGATGCCTATTCACCTGTCGGCAGCGGTGGTGACTGGATTGCAGCAGTCCCGGAAGGCGCGCCTTACTTCCGTATCGAGACGCCTCTCTTTAAATTATTCGTCCGGAAGGACTGTGGCATCATCGTTTCGCTGTTCGATAAGCGAGCAGGGCGTGAACTTGTGGCGTTCGGAATGCGGCGCGGCAGTGACTACGTCGATACTGCCCGCCCCGATCTGGCTTTGAATGTGCTTCAACTGGTGGAAGAGCGCCCTCACGGCATGTCGGCATGGCAGTATCAGGAGGTCGAGGCGGAAAAGAGCTTGATCTACGGCGCAGAGACAAGCGTATTGGAGACAGGGCCGGTCCGAGTCGTTCTAGAAGTGCGTCATGAGCTGCGGCACTCGAAAATCGTACAGCAGATCATTATCTATAACGGCCTGCCGCGAATTGATTTTGTCACTTCTGTCGATTGGCAGGAACTGGGCGGTGAGCAACTGGGAGTCCCTAACTTGAAGGCGACTTTCACTGCCAGCCTGATGGATTGCGAAGCCTGGTTCGAGACTCCCTTCGCAGCGGTGAGAAGGCCAGCAAACGGGCAGGAGTCTCCCGCCCTACGATGGGCAGATATGGGCGGTGACACGTATGGGATCGCCCTGCTGAACGACAGCAAATATGGTTACGATATTCTAGGTAACCGCCTTCGCCTGACGCTGCTCAGGAGCGGCTACGATCCCGATGCTATCTCAGATGTGGGGCAGCACCAGATCCGTTACAGCCTGCTCCCTCACTGTGGAAGCTGGCGCGATTCGGGTGTAGTTCAGGCGGCGGCAGGATACAACCAGCCATTTATTACTCGCGTTATTCAGGAAGATATTCCCGCAAAAGATTCCGGCGGTTTCCAGCCTGCAGTTGTAGGCAGTACTGGGGTGCAGATTTCATGCATCAAGCAAGCACATCGTGCCAACGGAAGAATAATTCGACTTTATGAGAGCGCCGGTCGCGCCGCCACAATAGAACTAACCGGACTGCCGAGCGGATCAAAACTCTGGGAAACCAATATCATCGAGGATATCATGGGTGACATTCCGTCCGATAATGGACGCGCATCACTTACATTCCGACCCTGGCAAGTCCGAACATTGCTGGTGACCGCATAGTTCTTCATTAGTATTAGTCTTAAGCCGGTGAAACTGAGAGAAAACCGGGATAGTACTCTTATTGATTAGTAACGAATGATATTTTGGTTCGCGAGGATGATGGAGTATCTATTTTAATGTTAAGTCGTATCTCATATCAAAACTAGTCCTAAGATTCCAGGTATATATTGAGAAAAGGATAAGCAAGAATTCAAAATTCTACGTTACAGGTTTGTTTTTATACTGTTATCATCGATTGATGGGCAGTCCTAGGTTTTTAACTTTTCTCAAATACAAGATAAGAAGAAATCTACAGAATTCGAAAACCTATTCCTGGCTAGGGCAATTTTATTATATAAGGATGTCTGACAATGAAGGGGAGGCAAGACGTATCGCGGGAATTAAAGCTCTCGAATACTACGAATACTGGCTCGGTTTGGCTAATGCGAGTAGAGTTTACGGTGAATACTCGCCCGTCAGATATATGGCGCATATCGCATTTGAAATAGATGAGTTTAAAAAAGCGAAAAAATTCGCATCGATACTATTCGCATATAAAAATTCATATCCAGAGCGATTTCCATATAATATACCACGGCAATACGGTTCTTGGCAGAGTATCATTGTCGGATGGAAGTATCCGTTCATCGAAAATATATCTCCTGAAGGCAGGTAAAACAAAGGGGTCGCCTCAATTAGATATGTATGGCCCGTCTTTAAGCTTAGATGAGAGCTTTTTGAAGTAGGTGCAAAAGAGGCAGTGATAGAATTTCTTCAACTCTGCAAATCGTTTTGGAAATTCGACGTGGGCAGATTGGATAGATGGATTAAAGAGATTGAACGCGGCGAAATTCCCTGATTTGCAATGCGAATCCAAAAATAGAATTCAATCTTGCAAGGCTTTTAATTAACATGGATAAGCAGGATATGCAGGATAAATACATCCATCCAAGAAATCTTGTTCCTCCATATTAAAATATATATTCTGAAGTTTATAGTAGAAACGAGAAGAAAGTGTCCCAAAATTCAATTCATTCAGAATCAATTCGTAGTCTCTCAAGAAGAGCATTTATCAAGAATGGCTCGCTTTTCATGCTCGCCGGCATTGGCGGCTTCGCTAATAGTGTATCAGCCAATATCTTTTCTGATGAGAAACCGAAGATGTGTATCGGGCTGATAACCGATCTCCACTATGCTGATACCGACGACCGTGGATCACGAAACTATCGTGAATCCCTCACCAAGGCTGAGTTCGCCATAGCGGAGTTAAATAAAGTCAAACTCGATTGTGCGGTGGAAATTGGCGATCTCATCGATGCACTTCCTCATCCGACACCAGAATCGGAACTGCAGTTTCTAAAGACCGTCAATACCGAGATTAGCAGACTGAAGGCGGATCGGCACTATGTACTCGGGAACCACTGCATCTACAGCCTCACGAAACCGCAGTTTATAGATACCATCGAGCGCAAGCACTCCTTCTACTCTTTTGATAAGGCGGGCTACCATGTGGTGATCCTGGATGCCTGTTACCGCAAGGATGGCGTGGATTACGGCAAGATCAATAACGACTGGACTGACACCGATATTCCGGCCCATGAGCGCGAATGGCTGGCCGCAGACCTCAAACGTGCGAAGCACAAAACGATAGTCTTCGTTCACCAGAGGCTCGATCTACCTGTAGAAAATGAGGACTCCATACACAGCGCTCCGGCGGTTCGAGAGATTTTGGAGCAGTCCGGCAAGGTGATCGCGGTGTTTCAGGGGCACAGTCATGTCAATGACTATCGGTCGATTAAAGGTATTCACTACTGCACCCTGGATGCGGTTGTTGGTGGTACCGGCCCTGCTAACAACGCTTATTCTATTCTGAGTGTGTACGCAGACGGTTCTCTCAAGCTCGATGGATTTGCGAAGCACTCTGAGAATGCACTAACCAAAAGGACTCCTGTATAATATATGTGATTTCAATTCGAGATTAGCTGAATTTGCCTAACCCCCCAGGAGGGCGGGTCAAAAGTCTTTCTGAAATTTTCGATTAAAAAAAATCGTACTACAATGCCCATACAAGCGCCTAAGAATTTTTTGATGCTGATCTGCCATTGAAAAATAGCGACTTTTAGCCCATTTACAATCCGAAAGAGACTTTTGAGACACTCTCTCAGACCACTTCCCTGACCACGCAAACGATAAAGCTGTTTGCTTTAGGGAAGGGGATGAATGAATGATCAAGATTCCTCCTTCCCTCCGAGGTACGAGGGAATCAGGGAAGGGGGCGAGGGGGTTAGGTAAAAACGGCTAATCTGCTATTTCTCAACTCTGTAAAATTATCGAAGATCGTAATCCATGGCAACCAGTACATTTCCTAAATCGGCCAAAGACGGAGCAATAAGAGAACGTCTGGTTTTTCTTGATGGACTGCGGGCTGTCGCAGCGGTATTTGTTGTGCTGCATCATATGTATATTCAAGTCTGGAATATATTTGCGCACAGCCATCCTCCCGGAATTTGGGAGTCGCTGTTGAAATGGTGTATCTACGGCCATTTTTCCGTGACAATGTTCATCGTACTCTCTGGTTTCGTCATGATGATGCCCATCGCGCGTGGTGGTGGAAAAATTCATGGTGGAACGGCAGCATTTCTTCGAAAAAGAGCCAGGCGAATCCTTCCTCCATACTATCTCGCTCTCCTTTTCTCCCTTGTAATGCTCGTTATCAACAGGAAGTTACAAGGGTTGACCCCTTTATTTGCAGTATCTATTCCCAGCATAATTTTACATCTGCTGTTGATCCACAATTTATCACCAGCGACAATCGGTGATATCAATGGTGCGTTCTGGTTTATTGCCGTGCAGATACAGTTGTATCTGATATTTCCATTTCTGATTCACCTCTGGAATCGCCTGGGACCTCTGCTTGCGGCGCTTACCGCTTCTATAATCGGTTATGGGGCTTACTTTCTGCTGAGAGACACCACACTCCGAGGGATTACTCCTCACTACCTCGCTCTATTCGCTATCGGCATGCTGGGCGCTTCCATTGTGTTCTCCAATTCTGAAGCCACGAAGAAACTGCGCCAGCAGTTTCCCTGGCGCGCTACTCTCTTGATAGGCGCGATTTCTACAGGAATATTCTGTTACTATTTAGATTGGGAGAAAGCCCTCGGGCCATACGTCTATCTGTCCGATCTATTATTTGGCTTGACTACCGCATTTTTACTTATCTTTGCATCTACTGAATCCAGTTTATCGGTTAGAAGATTTCTATCCTTGCCAGTCATGATAAAAATCGGAGCTATAGCCTACAGCATCTATCTCGTACATCTGCCCATCGTGCTGCTACTTTGGAGTTGTGTGCTAAAACCTATGGCTCTGCCATCGTTGTCTGCTTACGTCATAATGATTTCAGTAGGGATTCCCATCATCCTTGCCCTCGCCTTGCTGTTCTATCAATACTTCGAACGGCCATATCAGAGTTTGAAGAAATAGAGGGTGACAAGGGATTAATATTGACGATACGGCTTGCGATTGGGTAAAATAGAATTCATACACGTGCAACCGAAAGTGACCGGCCGCGCCATGGGGGTGCGGCTCGTTTTTTGTCAGGAAGGGATCTGGAATATAAATGCTGCTGGGAACTCAGAAAATCAATAGCTCTGGCCACCTTGAGATAGGAGGCTGCGACACCACACGATTGGCTGCAAAGTTTGGCACCCCACTATATATAATGGATGAGGCTGCCATTAGGTCGAACTGCCGAAGGTATAAACAGGCTTTCGACGCTGTGTACCCAAAGAATGAGATCTACTATGCCAGCAAAGCTTTTCTAAGTATGGCAGTCGCTCGGATAATCGCGCAGGAAGG
>JANXSG010000062.1 GCA_025352825.1 Chthonomonadaceae bacterium
CTGAGAGGCATTCCGATCCAGAATGCTGATGGAAGCTGGGGACTTTCGGGAGCGACCGGAATCCCGCACGACAAGTAAGGGCGAATATTCTGATGAACACCAGAAAATCACTTCCCGACTGGGCGATGCCTGTTACAATCGTAATAGGCATCGCAGTCATCGCTCTGCTCGGTTGGCGAGTATTTAATCAAAGCAGTGATTATGTTGGGCCGCCAATACAGATGAAATCAACTGGCGCAACTTTTCGCAAAGATCTCTTTAAGGCCTTCGGTCAGAAGATGAACGAAATACCGGCTCCAGCAGCTAAGAGTGCATCCAATAACTGACCATGCCAACATCACCCCAACAACTAAAATCCCTCGAGGAGTTGCTCGAGAAGGCGGCAGGAAAGGACCATCTCTCCAGGGAGCTTGGTCCTCTTTCTATAACTAGCCTGGGCATAAGCGGAATTATCGGCACCGGAATATTTATCATGACCGGGATGGCAGCCCATGCCATTGCAGGGCCCGCTGTGATAGTTTCATTCCTTATTGCCGCGCTTGCTTGCATTGCCTCTGCGCTATGCTATGCCGAGTTTGCCGCGCTTGCCCCCGTGGCAGGATCCGCATACACATATGCCTATATTACTCTTGGTAGAGTTGCTGCCTGGCTTGTGGGATGGAATCTCATACTGCAATATCTGCTGGCAGCTTCCTCGGTGGCACAGGGCTGGTCGCACTATTTTCAGAATTTCTTATCCGGAGTGGGAGTGCGTCTTCCTAAGTTCCTCACCTCCTGCCCATTTGCAAGCGATGGAACCGGCGCTTTACATTTCACTTCTCCATCGTTTGATCTTTCAGCTATGCTGATAACCCTGGTTATAACGCTTATCATAATTCGAGGAATGCATCTGAGCCTTCGCCTAAACAGCATTATGCTCATACTGAAACTGGGTATTATATTTTTTGTAATCGTGGTTGGCGCATTCTATATCCACCCATCAAACTGGCATCCATTTGCTCCCTATGGCTATACAGGCCTCTCTCTGCTTGGGTATCAAATTTTGGGTAAAGCCGGATCTCACGGGCAGTCTGTCGGGGTTCTGGCTGGGGCTGCTCTCGTATTTTATGCGTATCTAGGATTCGATTCCATTACAAACTATACGGAAGAGTGTCGGAATCCTCAGCGCGATCTGCCGAGAGGCATAATTGCGGCGGTGAGCATTGCCACGTTTCTCTATATCGCGGTGTGTGCTGTCCTGACCGGTATGGTGCATTACGACAAGATAGACATGAACGCTCCAGTATCAGAAGCTTTTCGCCAGGTAGGGCTGCCATGGGCACAGATACTAGTCTCTCTGGGAGCTTTTGTTGGAATCACCTCCGTGCTGCTGATTATTCTTCTCAGCCTGCCTCGAATACTACTCGCTATGGGCCGAGACAGGATGATCTCGCCAAAAATTTTTACTGCAATGCACCCGCATTTCAACACGACATGGCGATCAAACTTGTTCGTTGGCACTCTGACGATGCTATTTTCCGGGCTCGTTCCGCTCGATGTTCTTTCTAATCTGGTGGTGATGTCTACCCTTTCCGGATTTGTATTTGTTGCTGTCGCAGTTCTCATTCTACGAAAAACACAGCCAGAGCTAAACAGACCATTTCGTGCCCCGCTTGGAGCGCTGTTCCCTCTCATCTGTATTGTATTTTGCCTGGTGCTTGTTCTCTCTCTTCCTCCTGTAACTTTCCTATGGCTGGTAGTCTATCTAGGAATTGGCGGGTTAATCTACGCATTTCGACTTAGAATCTCACTCCAAAAGGATCTATAGAAATGTCATCTCCCAGCCAGAATTGGCTGGGAGATGATTATGTGTTTCAACCATTTGTAGTTTTAATGGGTCACAAGCTCCCTATCGTTCCGGTTGACTTTTTTCATAGCAAGCTTACCAAGTTTATCGCTAGTTTGCTTCTCTTCCAAAAGTGTCTCATTCAGAAGGCTAACTGCGTTCTTGTTTCCGAGTTGATTTGCAAATGTATTCACGCTCCATAGCCAGCCATCTCATAGTGTTCTACACGCTGAGCAGCGGATATAATACCTGCGACTCTTATTTCAACAGTTGCATCTTCAGCTAGAATTTCAGCGCCATCTTCTAAAACACCCTGCATGCCTTTGCAAACTTTGCCTCGAGGCGACTCTCCCAAATCTTTGAGAATTTGTTCCAGGCGAGATACATGGCCTTCCGTTTGACGAAGATGATCTTCAAAACCCTTTTTCAGATCGGGGGAATCAGCAGCTTTGACCATCTTGGGAAGCGCTTTTAATATTTGATTTTCTGCACTGTATAGATCTCTAAGTTCCATTGTGAACAGTTTGTCGAGTGTATCTAGTTTCATTTATTTCTCCGTAATTTCTTTCTAAAATCCAAATTCGATATTCCCTAGCTATCCAGTTTATGCAGGAACATTTCCTACATTGCTTTCATATCTATTGATATTCGAAGCCTGATATTTAGCCAGAATATTATGTGCAGTCACCTCATCCAGGTTGTTTGAAGGAAGATGCACAGATACGATGCTGCCACCATTTTCATAAACTTCACTATAATGAAGCGCTGGAGCATCTGGTACGCCCTGATCTTTCAGGAACCCGGTAACTCCGCCGGCTACAGCCCCAGCTGCAGTAGCACCTGCTGCACCTGCTATTGCCGCTGCCAGCGCACCACCACCAATTACCATGCCAAATCCGGGAATGAACAAGGCAGCAGCTGCTGCTGCAATACCCAGACCAAGACCAATTCCAGCACCTTTCGCTGCTCCAGATGCAGCGTCTCCAGGCGTTGTAGTACTGATTCCGCTCTTTGCAGCATGTTCTGTTTTTTCGATGTCAGAGTTTTCATCGCGATTGTCGTTGTATCCTCTGTTGTCGGTGGTTACTGCGCGTTCCATCACAATCGAGTTGTCTGAAAGTCCCGCGGTGTTTTCAGTATTAGGGATACTGCCGTCCATACTATAGATTTTGTCTTTATCGCCAGCGGTAGGAACTCCCAGATCGTTTCGATTATATGCGTCATTGATCATTCCGGGACCAGAAGACTTTGAATGTCGATCAATTAGCTGGTTGTCCTTTGAAAGCAAACTGATGTCTTCTGATCGTCCGCCAAAATCTAAAAGTGCACCTATTGCCTTTTCGGCCAGTGCAGTGTCGTTGAATGTTGCATACAGCGTTGTTGCATTGGATACTAATGTGGTAGCCATTTTACTTCTCCCATTTTCAGATATCTCTTCGTGAAGTTCTGCAGATTACTGCGCTTTTACAATTTTGAATTACCAGCAGAATATCTGTTTCATATAATGAGACGAAGCGGATATAGAGGCGGTTCCAACCTCTTTGGGTATGCGGACATGCGTTGCCCGAGCAAAAAGGCATATGCCCCAGACTAGATAACGATGATACCCAATTGAAATTCTGCGAGTTTCTATTCGCAAATTTCCTGTAAAAACGGGTGGTGATATTAGGATTGAGGTGAAAACTCGGGTATGATAGTAGGCGGCTATTACGAACAATCGCCGTAATTTGAAGTGCGATTGCTCTTAAATAATACATTTTTCGCAGATGTGAATCACAAAGGAGAAAGAGTTTAGATGGCAGATAAAGTTAGAATCGGAATAATTGGATGCGGTGGAATTGCAAATGGAAAGCACCTGCCCAGCCTTTCGCGGTTAAGCAATGTAGAGATAGTCGCTTTTTGCGATATTGTTGAAGACAGAGCACATCTGGCTATCAAAGAGTATGGCGCACCTGGAGCCAAAGCATACGCTGACTACACCAAACTGCTTGCCGATGCAACCATCGTTGTCATTCATGTTTGTACTCCTAATATATCCCATGCAGAGATTACGATAGCCGCTCTGGAAGCTGGCAAACATGTGATGTGTGAAAAACCGATGGCCAAGACCGCTGCCGACGCGAGGCGTATGCTTGCTGCCGCCAAAAAATCTGGCAAGAAATTGACGATCGGATACCAGAGCCGGCACCGTAACGACAGCCAGTACCTATACTCCGCTGTTCGGCGTGGTGATCTGGGTGAGATCTATTACGCCAAGGCTCACGCCATTAGACGTCGAGCAGTTCCTACCTGGGGTGTATTCCTGGACGAAGAGAAGCAGGGCGGCGGCCCGCTCATAGACATAGGTACGCATGCCCTCGACCTGACTCTCTGGCTGATGGACAACTATAAACCCAAACTCGTTGTAGGTACCACCTATCACAAGCTCTCGCAAAAAGAGAATGCCGCGAATGCCTGGGGGCCGTGGGATCCTAAGAAGTTTACCGTGGAGGACTCCGCATTTGGATTTGTCACCATGCAGAATGGCGCTAGCATCGTTCTTGAATCGAGTTGGGCATTGAACACCCTTCAAGTGGATGAAGCTAAAAGTACTCTCTGCGGAACCCTGGGTGGAGCGGATATGATTGGCGGACTTCGGCTGAATGGGGAAGATTTCGGGCGGCTCTACGAAACGAAAGTCGATCTGCAGGCAGGTGGTGCAGCATTCTACGAAGGCAAAACGGAGACCGATGCGGACAGAGAAGCCCGGCTGTGGATAGAAGCGGTCGTGAATAATACAGATCCGGTCGTCCTTCCGGAACAGGCTCTCGTGGTTTCAGAGATTCTGGAAGCGATCTACGAATCATCAAGAACAGGAAAAGCTATCTCTTTCGAGTGATGTTGTGGTGAAATGCATGGAACATGATTACAATCTGGTATGAGTGATATTCGCCCCTCTGCTTCACTGCTTTAACTCGCTGCAACAAAGGGGCGAATATATTTGCATCCGATTTCTTTTTATACATGCGTTTAACAAGCTGAGTTAGCTGTTAATTAAAAGTAACTATTCAGAGTTACTAAATTTCAGGCAATTACAAGAGTATCAATATCGAAACAATTATTATTGATCAATAGCAGCGAATATCCAATAGCCGCAAAAAAGCACAAAATGCGCAAAATAGTTGCAGGAAATTTACTTATTTGCCAATTTATTGTGCTTAGAAATTCTAGATAGTTTTTTTGTGCTTTTTTGCGGCTAATGATTTGTCTTGTAGTTGTTTTAGTATACAGCTTCAATCATTTGATAGTGAAGACGCACTGTATTTGATTGTAATAAACCGTCTTGCTGAGTTAGCTGAAAGTGAAATTACACTATAGCATCTCCGATTTTCTACTTTTCGATCTGAATCGCTGTGTCCAATCTTCCAGGAGACTATACAGCACCGGAATCATAATCAGAGTGAGTACAGTGCTTACCAGGAGCCCTCCAATGACAACGATTGCCATCGGTGCACGCATTTCAGACGCTCGTCCTACTCTAAGTGCAACAGGCAGCATTCCAATGATCGTGGCAGAAGTAGTCATTAGTATCGGGCGCAGTCGGGCAGCTCCCGCCTCTTGAATCGCCTCCGATCTGGACATCCCGCGCTTGCGGAGAGTGTTTGTGAAGTCCAGCAGAAGAATGGCGTTTCTCCCCATCAGCCCTACCAGCATAATGATACCGATACCCGAGACCAGTGAGAGCCTCTCTCCGGTAAGAACCAATGCTCCCAAAGCGCCAATAAGCGCCATAGGAAGGGTGAACATAATCACGAACGGAGTGCCCAGAGAATTAAACAGAGAGGCCATCACTAGATAGACCAGAATGACAGCCAGAATCAGCGCACTGGCAAAAGGCATGGCGGATTCATTCAGGGTCTCCACCTCACCGCCCCAGCTAGAAGCGATACCAGCATGAGGAAGGCGCTTCAATATTTTATCGATGGCAGACTGAACGTCTCCAAGGGCTGTACCGGGTGATAGATTGGCCGATATTGTCACAAGCCTCTCATAATTTTTGCGGTCTATATTTGCTGGTCCTGTTCGTGTTACGATATCTGCGATGTCTCCCAGCAGGACAGGCTGTCCCTGCGGGTCTGAGCCTATAATCAGGTTTGCCACCTCTGTGTCTGGCTGAACCGAGGCGCTTCGAAGCTGAATTCGGATTGGTATTTCCTGCCCACCCTCTCTATATGTAGTTTCTGAGTTACCCGAAATAGAATCTCGCAGTATAGCCCCAGCAATTCCCACTGGAATTCCAAATTGTGCTGCCCTTCTGGGGTCTATGTTAGCCCGTATTTCTGGTCGTCCGTTTCGCATGCTTAGGTCTGCATCGAGTACTCCTCGAATTTTAGCCATCTCTGCTTTGACTTGCTGTGCAAACTGAGAGAGTTTCTCATTATCCCGGCTTCGAAGCTCCAGCTGTACTGGCATCGAAGTACCTTCTGTCCCGCGGACGGCTGCAGCTGTTATCTTAGTTCCCATAGCCAGCCCCGTTTTAGCGAGGCGCAGTCGTAGAATTTGTGTAATTTCCTGATCAGAATGGGTTCGTGTTCCGTTGTTTCCATGAAGAAGCCTATCCAGCGAACTCTCCCTCTCCTTGAGACGAACATTAATCTGGGCAAACTGCGATCCTTGCTGAGGGATCATCCCGAATCCGCCGAGTATCTGTCCCACCGAGCAAATGGTTGCCGCTACATCTGGGAGTGAACTAATCTCCTTTTCTACGATGCGAGCAGCTGTATCTGTGGCGGAAAGCGAGGACCCCGGAGGCATCTCCAAAGCGACAGTCACCTGTCCCTGATCGGTCGTAGGCAGTAGATCGACTCCAAGCTTGTGGTACGATAGCAGGAATATAAGTCCCAGTGCAGCCACTCCTGCAAACACAACAAGTTTACGCCGTGAAAGCGCCGATCGCAGCATATTTCGATAACATTTCTCCAGATGTGCGTAGAGCCGATCGAACATGACGAACAGTGGATTTGTAGATTCGATTTGCTTTCCAGATCGATACCAGCGAGAAGCCAAGGAAGGAGTAATTGTGAACGATACGATGAGTGAGAACAGGGTAGCCACGGCGATTGTTAGGCCGAACTGCTTAAAAAACCCGCCAACAATTCCCCCCATAAAGGCTATGGGTACAAACACCACCACGTCTACCAGGGTGGTGGTGATATCTGCAAATCCTATCTCTGATCTGCCGTTCACAGCAGCCTGACGAGGCGGCTCACCAAGTTTGAGATGCCGGGTAATGCTCTCCAGTACTACAATGGAGTCGTCGACTAATATTCCCACTGAGAGAGAAAGCGCCAGCAGTGTCATCTGATTAAGAGTAAATCCTGCCATCGAAATTGCCAGGAATGTCGCCACAATGCAGGCTGGAATAGCCATGGAGACGATGAAAGTTCCCCGCAGATTATGTAGAAACAGAAGAATCACTGCCATTGCCAATACAGCGCCAAGCACCAGAGTAAAGTTGACATCCTGAAGAGCATCCTGCACGATTACTGCATCGTCCCTTAAAGTCACAAACACCAGATCCTTTGGCAGGTCTGGCACAAGCAGTTCCAGTTCACGCCTCACTTCCTGAACCACATGAACCGTGTTTGCATCCGATGATTTGATGAGAGAGATTCCGATTCCATCTCGGCCATTAATCCTGTCAATTTCTGTTCTTCTGCTGATATCGAAATTAACATCGGCAACATCAGCGATTGTGAGAGGCTGCGGCAGGGGACTGCTTTGCGAGGAAGCTGTTATCGATGGCTGAACCGGTATCTGAACCTCGCGTATATCATCGAGGGATTGGAATGCTCCGGAGAGGCGTACGTCGGTCTCTCTGGCGCCATGCGAAATATCACCGAGGGGAATATCCCTTCCGGTCGACTTAAGTGCATGCACCACATCTTCCAAAGTGATACCATTCTGCGAAAGCCTCTGAGGATCGACATCCACGTGTACTTCGCGATTCTCTCCGCCCAACAGGGTGACACCTGCGACACCTGGAGCACGCTCTATTCTTGGCTTGATTTGATTATCAACCAGATAGCGAAGCTGAGAAAGTCTAAGCGAAGGACTGGAGACTCCCAGGGTGAGGATCGGGAGGGCGTTGATATCTAGTTTCGCGACGACAGGTGGTTTTGCGTCTGCCGGAAGCTGGCTTCGAGCCGAATCGATACGCTCTCTGATCTCTGCTGCCGCAACATCCAGATTTGTCCCTACCTTCAGGTCTATACTGATGATAGAGACGTTGCTCTGTGAGCTGGAGTAGACATTTTTTACACCGCCTACTGTTCCGACCGCCTCTTCAAGCGGTTTGCTGAGCTGCTGCTCGACTTCTGATGGGCCTGCACCGGGAAACACGGTAGTAATAGTGATGACAGGGATATCCGTTTTTGGGTTAAGCTCTGCAGGCAGGCGAAAATACGCCTGTACTCCGAGTACCGCGATTGCGGTGAGTACCATCCAGATGACTATGGGGCGGGCGATAGCTAGGCGTGTAAACCACATGGCGGATTCTTAGGGTAACAGGGGGAATCTCTCTCGATCAGGCTGAATTCACTTCCAAAGATTATGACACACTTTGAAATGGAACAGGCAAACTTGGTTTACAATCGACTGCGAGTTTATGCTCTATGGTATGATTCATATAGTATATGGAGAGGAGAATGAAAAGCATGGCAAATCTAGTTAATGAACGAATTACCACAGATGATTGGAAAGCGACTCCTGCCTCAGTAAAAAACCTTCTCCTCACGCTGGAACATGAGCGGAACGCTTTACAGGAGCGTCTGGAACTCAGACAGGTATCAAGCTCCGCAGAATACAAACGTCAATTGCAGCGTTACCAGCAGCTCATAGAGCATCAGTTTCGTAAAGGATCGTCACCGGAACAACATCAAGAGATAGAAATTCTAGGAGAGCAAATAGACAAGGTTAGCTCCACGTTTTATCCATCCCTATCATCGCTAATGGAAACAATTTCAGATCATAATCGGAAACAGTCTTCATGATCGCATGTTTTGAAAGAACTATTCCACAGCCTACCGTATCCGAAGGGTATACAGCACTTCGCCCTTATGTTCGTGCAGTCAGAGGTTTCCCGTGATTCCAAACAAAAACAAACCCCTGCTGCTATTTGTGCAGAAGGGGTCGGAAATGCTGACAGCTTTGAACTCTATCCGATCAACTCTCGAAGGCGCCGGTTGCGAGGTCGCTTTCGGAGTTTGCCGAGTGCAGAGGATTCGATCTGGCGGACACGCTCACGAGTTACCTCCAGAGCACGCCCAACTTCTTCGAGCGTACGAGGCTCATCTCCATCAAGACCGTAACGCAGCATGATGACATCTTTTTCTCGAACAGTAAGTTCACCAAGCGCGATCATCAACTCGTCCCGCAATGCCCCCTTAGTTGCCTCGACTAGTGGATTCTGAGCATCTGTAGCCGGAATAAGATCCGCAAGGCGGCTCTCTCCTTCTTCACCGATGGGCGTTTCCAACGACAGAGGTTCAATGGCGCCTCGAAGCAGTTCGCTTAGTTTCTCTTCTGTCATGGTCATTGCTTCAGCCAGCTCAGATCGAGTGGGCATCCTGCCGAGTTTCTCTCGAAGATTTCCCCTGGTCTTATTGATGCGCCCCAGTGTATCGGTGACGTGGACGGGCAGTCGAATTAGACGTGCCTGGTCGGCAATTGACCGGCTGATAGCACGCCGAATCCACCAGATGGCGTAGGTGCTGAATCGGTATCCCTTGCGATAGTTGAATCGCTCGACCGCCCTGATCAGTCCGATAGTGCCTTCCTGCATCAGATCTTCAATAGGCATTCCATGTCCCAGATATCTTCGCGCGACCGATGCAACCAGCCGCAAATTGGCGAGAATGATTGTATCCTTTGCTTCTTCAGCTTCTCTCTGGCTGCGTGGGTTCTCCATGCGGCGAGCAAGCGAAATTTCCTGATCATGAGTGAGCAGCGCAACACGGCCAGCACGACGCAGCCAAGCTTGAGTACTTTCCTCAAGTTCGATTGCAGGCTCCAACTCTTCAGGCGTAGGTTCGCGATCTTCCGAAACAGCCGCTGATGGCGCTTTTGCAACAAGAGCTACACCAGCAGATTCGATATCACCCATCACGTCTTCGATTGCTTCAGGATCAAGATCTTCATTTCTGCTAAGCGCATCCGCCAATTCGGTATCGGTAAGATAGCCTTTTTGCTTGCCTCGTTCCCGCAAATTTTCAATTGTACTTTTTACCGCGGGCAAAATGCCCTCCCTTCATTCACAAACTGAACAAATCCACCAATCCAAGCCTTGAACATCGCGGCGCTTCGTGAGCGACTTCATACGACGCATTCTTACCAATTATGGCTACTTAATGGTCATAATGGAGAGGGATTTTAGACGCGAAATTAATTATCGATAGATAACATGTAAAGATGAATGCGCGGAATTTATCAACGCTCATTCAACCCAACAAATAATAATGACGGAAAAACTGCAAAAAAAGTTGCAAGCCCGTTCAGCTGGCACTTATTTTCTGCTTTAAAAAAGATAGTATACAGTGATTAGTCCGCACACGCAGAGAAAAAACTCACAGGATGGAGCACTGAGTGGAGCAGTTAAGCCATTAAGGGCAGGAGTGCAAATCTATCTCAATTCCATTCAGTATCATTTTGGTTAGCTCATCATTGTAACATAACTTTTAAAGAATCGCTATGTATTCTAACGATTTTTATAAATTATTTAATAAAAATATTTTCTAGAGCCCTCACCCCTGATTCCTCCCCTGTTTTGAGTGAAGAGTCGGAGGGATAGGCATCATTACATTAAAAGTTAAATTGTGTTCAAAATGAACGCAATATCGATTTCAAAAGCACAAACATCTTATAATCATGCACTTTTTTTGGACAGGATTAACAGAATTTACAGGATTAATGCAGAGCAGTAAAACACCTGTGCAATTTTGGTAATCAGGTTTTGCCAGAAAACTCAATCCTGTAAATTCTGTTAATCCTGTCCAAAAATATCTTAATCTAAATTTCTGAAAGTTTGAGGAGATCGTTATATTTTATTTAGCGCGCGCAACACGCTGATAGTACGGTATTGATTATGGATCTAACTGATCTGAAGGTAGTCCCAAGGGAAGCGCTTCAGGGCGAATGCAGTGTGTTTTCATGTCGTATCGACTACCCGAAGCCGCGGCATCATGAAAACCGTGCATTGCCTCGAGAACATGGTTCGCAAGCTGCCCGCTGGCACGATGTGCTCTGCCGGACTGAATAGCAGTAGCCATGTCTGCTACCCCAATTCCACGGCTGTTATCCCCAAACCCATGGGAATGCGGAATCTCTGCCCAATCGGAAGCGCCCTTGCGCCGTAGGCGTACACTGCCCCCAAAACCGTTTGGATCGGGGACACTTAGCGAGCCCTCCGAACCGTAAATCTCGATACAGGGCAGCTGGTGATGCCAAACATCAAAGCTGGTAACGATTGTTCCTATTGCTCCATTTGCGAAATTCATTATTCCAGCAATATGCGTAGGAACATCTACTTTTATCTGAGTGCCGTATTTTGGCTTACTGGTGATAGTTCGCTCCGGAAATGAAATCCGTGTACTACCTACCACACTCTGAATTGGCCCGATAAGCGTTACTAGCGCGGTAAGATAGTACGGCCCCATATCGAACATCGGCCCTCCGCCAACTTTATAGTAGAAGTCCGGATCGGGATGCCAGCTTTCGTGGCCATGGCATAGCATGACCGCTGTGGCTCCTACAGGTTCTCCAATCCATCCGTCATCTATGAGTTTTCTGCACGTTTGAATCCCTGCCCCCAGGAAAGTATCTGGCGCCGCGCCTATACGAAGGTTCTTACTCGCAGCCATGTCCAAAAGTTCCTGACCCTGTGCACGAGTGATGGATAGAGGCTTTTCGACGTAAGTATGCTTGCCTGCTTGAAGCGCCAACTTGCATACTTCGAAGTGAGCATTGGGGATGGTCAGGTTTACAACGATCTCGATTTTCGGATCATCCAAAAGCTCTTGCACACTGCAGGCTTTCGGTACTCCGTGTTCCTCAGCTTTTGCTTTCGCACGTCCCAGGTCGATATCTGCACAGGCAGCAATATCAAGAATTTGAAATGTCTTTCCCGCCTGAAAGTATATACC
>JANXSG010000083.1 GCA_025352825.1 Chthonomonadaceae bacterium
ATCTTCTGCCAGTAACATTGCGCCGCACATAGGCGCCTGGTACGTACGGCCGTTCGATTCGCCTCGAACTCCGAAATTGAAAACGATCTTCGCCCGGTTCATTAAATGGGTGTATGCTTCGCCAAAATGCCCGTTTGTAATCGCAACCTTGAAAGGTATTTTTGCGAGTCTGTTCAGCCAGCGATTTCGCTCGTCCCAGACATCGTCATTTAACATCCCTATGAATAGGACATCGATGTCTTTTTCAACTCCGGGAACGATGCGGTCGAATTCATGGCTGTAATGATACAGTCTGCCTCTGTGCACATGTTCATAACCACTCTTTTTAAGTATTTCCCAGGTTGCGAGATCCGTAATTGCAAGATCAAAAAATCCTACACCTGCCCAGACGGCAACTCCCATACGGTCGCTATCTTCTACATCTGTTACCGACAAACCAGGGAAATTTTCGATATCTTTTGGAATTGGCACATGGCCAATGCTCGGGTGGTAGTAGACATCTGGAATCCATCCCACCGGGCAAGTTTTCAGCATTTCGTCAATAGTGCGAGGTGGATTTAGCCCATCCGGCCCTTTTGGGGCATACCGTAGGTCATATCGGGTTTCATCGTAATCCAGATATCCGACAGGCCTGTGTCCCAAAAGAATGCGCACGGCAGCTCCCTAAAGATCATAAGGAGGTTCGGGTTCATTATCCTCATCATCATCATTTGGATTAAACCCGTCCTCATCTTCGTCACCATCGCCATCGAGACCAAATTCTGCCTCAAACTCTTCTGTAAGCGCCTGGAATGGAGCATCTGCAGCAATAAAAACTCCGCTGTGACCAGGAGGCCCTGGCCAATCCATGACAGACGATGCAGACTTTAGATCGAAATTCGACTTGGCCCCTTCAGAATAACCGAGACAGATTGCGTAGTCCAGATGCAAAAGATCCCTGGGTGATAGTGGGCAGGCATCCATCTGTGCTCCAAATCCTGGAGGGAGATCAAGTGCGCTGTGTGTACATCTCGCATACTCTTTGAGGAGCGGTATTGCCCGCTTAAAATAGACATGAGAGAGAGCGGGGCGCAGCAATTGGCGAAAATATAGTCCGCTTCGGATCAAGCTTCCGTAACCTCGCTGATAGTATTTCCAGAGTGTATCCGGTTCTAATTCTTCTATTTGCATTGTTTTAACTATACGGTGGGGAGCTTCAGCGATCCCCACCTATGGGAGCAATCCTCGCTACCTGGATATCTCACTAGCAATTTCGACATACTGTGCAAGTACTTTCTCTTCATCGGAGAAAGACCATTCAGATCCGTCTGCGTGTACGCTTGCCTTAACTGATTCCAGATCAGTTTTAACCAGCATCTCGGAAACACTCTGCCCGGAAGGAATCATCGGATATACATTTTCTTCGGTAGGTATCAGACAATCGATCACGACGGGCCTGTCGATAATTTTCATCGCCTGTGCAAGTACATCTTTTAGTTCTTCTGGCGTGGTGCATCTGTAACCCACGCCGCCGTATGCTTCGACCAGCTTCACAAAATCTGGCGATGCTTGGAGATCTACCTGACTATATCTCTCCGAGAAGAACATCTCCTGCCACTGCCGCACCATACCCAGCGATCGGTTGTTGATGATCATTGTGACGATGGGCAGTTTGTATACCACAGCGGTCATCAGCTCTTGAGTACACATCTGGAAGGATCCGTCCCCAGAGAGGCATACGACGCGCTTGTCTGGATTGGCAAACTGGGCTCCGATAGCAGCCGGCAGACCAAAACCCATCGTTCCGAGTCCACCGGATGTCACCCACTGATTTGGCCGTTTACACTTAAAGTACTGCGCTGCCCACATCTGGTGCTGACCTACATCCGTGGCCATAATGCATTCGTTATCAAAAGCTTTACTCAACTCTTCGATGGCATACTCTGCGTACAGTTTACCATCGTCTGGGTAGACAAGTGGGAATCGGCGTTTCCACTCCATTATGGTATCGTTCCAAGCAGTCGCTTCACGAGGCAGAACATGTTTCAAGAGTTCCGTCAGGATGACTTTAACATCACCCACTATAGGTATATCCGGCTGGATAACTTTGCCGATTTCGGCAGGATCGATATCGATGTGAATAATCTTTGCGCCACGGGCGAACTTATCTACATTGCCAGTGACACGGTCGTCAAAACGGGCGCCAACTGCAATGAGCAGATCCGAAGAGTTTACTGCGTGGTTTGCATAGGCTGTTCCGTGCATACCAAGCATTCCCATAGACAGAGGATGAGTCTCGTCGATTGCACCTTTACCCAACAGAGTCGTCGTGGTGAGAATATTAGTTTTCTCGGCCAGAGCAGTAACTTCTTCTTGAGCATGGGAGGCGATCGCCCCTCCACCAACGTAGAGCACCGGCCTGATGGATTCGGCAATAAGCTGGGCTGCCTTGCGAATCTGCAGTTCTGGCACTCGCCCATTTGGTGAAGCCGGTCTGTAAGAAGGTATGGTTACGTTACGTGGATAGTCGGTGGTGACATCAAACTCAATTTTCCACTCACCCACATCGCGGGGAATATCTATCAGCACAGGACCAGGCCGGCCAGTGCGTGCAATGTAGAATGCTTCTGCAATGGCAGCAGGCAGATCTTCCGTTCGTTTCACCAGGAAACTGTGCTTCGTGATGGGCATGGTGATGCCAGTGATATCGGCTTCCTGAAATGCATCCTTTCCGAGAGCCGTTGTTTTAACCTGGCCGGTGATAGCCACCATCGGAATGGAGTCCATATAAGCTGTGGCAATGCCCGTAACTAGATTTGTCGCGCCTGGCCCACTGGTAGCAAGACAGACGCCTACACGGCCAGAGGATCGCGCATATCCATCCGCCATATGTGCCGCTCCCTGCTCGTGGCGCACAAGAATGTGCAGTATATCTTTGCAGTCGAATATCGCGTCGTAGATGGGAAGCACCGCGCCGCCAGGATAGCCGAAAACGTGAGTCACGTCTTCCTGCCGCAGGCACTCCAATAAAATTTGCGCTCCAGACAGTTTCATGTTTCTTATGGTCTCCTATATGATGGTGCAGACTATACGTCCATTAAAAGCAAAATTAATATCGTTTCAGCCAATGCAAAAAAAAACCCTCATCCGCAAGGGACGAGAGGCTGCTGCTCACGTGGTACCACCCTTGTAATCGATACGTGTTACGAAACACGAACGGTGAAGCTGTTGACTTCTATCGACCACTTGAAGCATGATATCGGATGCGACCCGGAATACCTAATCACAATTTGATAAAGTCGAGGTAAGTTCTAACCCGAAAAACCAAACATTTTCAACATTCTGCTCAGAGGGGAGATTCGGCTAAATAGCATGCTGCCTCACACCATACGACAGCTCTCTGAAAAAACTATATAGACTACTGACCTCATCGTTGCGTTTCAATATTAATTTAATACAATCATTATATCATACACACAAGAACTAAGTCAAGGGATAATATAGTATGAACTAAACTATTGGATGCGCCCAGGGTTAACGGGAAGATGGGAAAGTATTCTACATTAAACTTCTACCTTTTGCCTTTCAGAAAGGCCTGTGGCTAGCCACCCTGAGCGCAGGAATCGAGTATGTAAGATGACTTTTTATTGACGCAGGGAGTCTAAACTCCTCGAAATACTGGACGAAGTCGCAGCTATTTGTGATCTTGAAATTTTTCTATAGCATTTTTAGGCGGAAAAAATTGAAACTCAGAATCCTTTATAGGCGCATTAAGTGTTGTTCCTCGGTGGATTTCATCAAAAGCGACGCCCTGTGGTAATTTCGTGTGTTTTTTTACCGCCTCTGGGGTACTCCACGAAACACGCAAGCCACCCTTAATTAGTAAATTTGTAACAGGATCAATCCAGAGCAATACAACTTTTATTGGCGGAACTGTGGGTAGATCTCCCAGTGTCTCTTTAAGCCAGGTTATATCGGCCTCACCCATCAGCAGAACTGTTTTTCTCCCATTGATTACTTCATCTCGCACATATTTAAAATGTTTTGCTTCCTTGAGAGTATCTTTGGCAGCAATAAAATCTATCGGAGCCAAAACTTGATGCTGCGGAGCCCCCAAAATGTCTGCAGACGCGCCTGAAATGATATCCAACATTTTTGTAAGATTTGTGGCGACAGTAGTATCCGCTGTTCGTTTGGTGAATAGATTCTCTTTACCGCTATAAATAGTAGCCAGTCTGCCATTTACATAAGTTTTTACAGTTCCTGTTTCGTTGTCCATGGAGTTCATGATTAAAAAATTAGGTTTTTTATATTTCATTGATGTAGTGGAAATATATTCTGATTTCCCTTCTATCACGATTCTTGCTTCGGTGGTCTCCTGAACTGTAGTGGCATTCTGGTAGGTGGCCATCATTCTCTTTACAAGTGCATTCGCGTCTATTGCAGATGGTTTTTTTTGCGAGTTTACAGGCCGCGAAACAATGGACAGAAGGCATAAAATTGCTGGCAGAATAAGCGTTTTCATTTGGGGCTGCCAGTTAACTCTGTTCTTTTGATAAATAATTCTATTCAGAGGTAGTGATCTGAGATCAATCAGGTATCGTGATTTATTTTTGGAACATAACCTGTACGAAATGATTCTCATCCATGTGTGCATACATACTGTCCTAGTCTTTAATGATAGTTTTCGATTAGATCCAATTTTATTTTTGATTGTCTGCATTGACAGCAATTCAGAAAAATGCTAAACTATGTGTGGTTATATTGAGTATAGCAAATCATATCGTTATCGTCAAGCATTCACGAAAATTTTCGCTGGTACCAAATCCAGGAGTTATGGGTGCAACACAGGGAACATATACATAAATTTGCTATCGCAAAACTATTTTTAAAAATAGTTCCGCTGTTTTGATGATTTGGCACGGTTCTTGCATAACTTAGATTCGTGAAATAATGTATCTGAACTATGTAGTCTACCGAATTCCGAAGGGTAAAACTGTACTCATAGTTGATGATATATAAATCGCTGATGATTAAATTGGCATGTTATGATTTTCGGTTTGTAATGATAGAACTGCAGATGAAATAAATACCGAGTTAGTTAGTTCCAGTAGGAGTGTTGAATTTGGGAAAGCATTTCCTTTTGTCACGAAATGTTTTAGTATTTTGAATGTTTATTCTGGAAGGAGAATTTAAACGTTATGAAAAAGAGTTTTATCCCAGTATTGGTCGTGGGGGCATTCACTCTGATGGCTCAGGCGAGTGATGCAGCAGTAATTGCTGCGTTCCAACCGGCCAAAAACTTTACTTATACTTACGGGACATCTTTTAATCTAAACCCTGATAAACAGGTCGTAAGTTTTGCTTACGATCCCTCAGCTGCTTTCTACGCTTCGCTGCCGGTAGAACTTCAAGCGCTAAGCATTAGCTCCAAACTCGTGTTTTGGACTTCCGCTGCTGATCCTGGAGCTTTCACAGGCTTTGGTAGTATTAATCAGCCTCTCAGTTCTGTATCATTTGAATTTGTGAATGCAGCTCCCTTCACGATCGGATTCACTACATTCGCTGCCGGGACAATCAATCTTTTATCAGGTACCGCAGATACTGCTCTTCTTACAGTTGTCACCGGTCCCGGAGGACAGATCACTTATTCGGGAAGTACTCTGGATATTGTAGTTTATACCGCTACATATGTGCCTACGCTGAGTTCTTATTCAAATACATCGTTCTCAATCACTGGAAATCAGAGCAATAACGCTGGTATACTTGCAGGATATTTACAAAATTACAAAAATCCTCTACACACGATCACAACTGGGTTTGAAGTTAAACTGAATGGTAACTTCTCTGCCGATGTGCCAGTGCCAGAGCCTGGTGCAGTTGCGCTCTTAATGGGGTCTGGAGTTGCAGGTACAGGACTGCTTCTTCGTCGACGCCGTTCAAAATAGATCAAGCCGCAAATCAACTTTGTTTCCTCATCCTGAAATTGTGATGAGGAAACATATTTTATAAACGTATCTTAATCTATTAATGGCATATGCCAATAATATTAATGCATCACCCTTTGTTTCACCCCGTCTGTTGTTACAAGACAGAGTTTCCAGATGAACTCATCAGTACCCTGAAGTTAGTTATTTCTCAATTGCAGTATGTTTGTCGCACCTTTATAACCAGGCGTAACTGTAGGGCTGTTTCACGTTTCCTTGTTGCCATTAGATTTCGATTGTAGATTCATTTAGTTTCTTTTATGATCTGCTTGAAAGCAGACTGTTAATTGAGTATGTTCTAACGTACCTCTCTAGCTTCTCTTCACCTCTTTCTAAACTGTTCATTGCACCATGCTCAGAGCCTCACCACAAATAAATCAGCTTAAAAAAACCTCACGAAACGACAGCTTATGATTACGACTGGTATCTCGAAGTCCGCTGGATGGAACATCCTTCGAACGCAGGGCAATCTTATGCCCAAAATATGTCCGCAGTTTAAAATGTTGTAAGAATTTACTTCAACGTATATTTAGGAGAACAGTCCGCATGTTTCGAAAATCAAGTCTTTTAACCACCGTGTTGACAGTATTTTGTCTTGTGTCAGGTTTTCAGGTTTCCAGCCAAGCTCAGGCATCAAGCCAGGGACAGACACCAGGCTCTGGTCAGCAATATGTGAATGCTCATGTATTCACTCAGCCAAACGATAATGAGAATGCCTATTACTGGATCCGATCGATAAGCGATCCATTCTGGGGAATTAGTGGTTTCATGTATATCTCTGCAGGTAGTAACACCTACTATGTACAGCCCGAAGCTATATCCGTCATCTCTAGTTCCGATGCTATCATATCGGCTACTGTCACCGTTGGTAATGATCAAACTCCTGGGTACCTGCAGGCAGAAGTGTGGATGTCAGGTGGAGTGATCTATGCCGGTTATGCAGTGACCGATCTATTAGATTCTTCTAATATTCTAGACTTCTCTCCTGGAACGCCGATTTCTGGCAGAGGATATATGCGAATTAAAAAATAGACTGTATCAATCAACTGGATCTATTACTAATGGCTAGAGAAGAAACCCTTCTCTGGCCATTAGTTTGTCAAATTACCAAAGCGTTTGCAACTTGAATTAAAGCAGGAAATTGATCAAACTTTGAGCAATATTAATCGTACATGTATTAATGAAAATTAAAATGTATATCGATAGTACGAAGAGGATAGTATGTCGGTCATAGTAAGATGCCGATGGTCTAAAAGTCATGAGTTGTTGCAAGACTATCATGACACAGAGTGGGGTGTTCAAGTCTATGATGATCTGAAACTATTTGAGTTTATGGTTCTAGATAGCGCTCAGGCTGGATTGAGCTGGCTGACGGTGCTCAAAAAACGAGAAGGCTACCGCAAGGCTTTTGCTGACTTCGATCCAGTGAAGGTGGCTTCATTTACGGAAGAAGATATCTTGTCACTGCTTGCCAATCCAGAAATCATTCGAAATCGAGCGAAAGTTCGGAGCAGTGTAACAAATGCCAAGGCATTTCTGGCAGTGCAAGAAGAGTTTTCCGGATTTGCGCCGTATATCTGGAATTTTGTAAATGGAAAGACGATTGTCCACACCTGCCCGAACGATAATGATATTCCAGCCACTTCTCCAGAATCGGATGCTATGAGCAAAGATCTTGTGAAACGCGGCTTTAAATTCGTCGGTTCCACGATATGCTACGCCTTCATGCAGGCGGCTGGCCTTGTGAATGATCATACTGCTGATTGTTTTCGATACATGGAGATTCAAAGGATGATCAATGCCTGAAACGTTCTACATTATTGATGGATTTGCCCAGATATTTCGTGCATACTATGCGATCCGTGGCGGAATGCGCAGCCCACAGACAGGTGAACCAACACATGCTGTTTTTGGCTTCACTGGGATGCTCCTCAAGCTCCTGTCTCAGTTAAAGCCAGATTACGTGGCAGTAGCTATTGATATGCCAGGGAAGACATTTCGTGATGAGATATTTGAGGCTTATAAGGCAACCCGCCAGCCCACTCCAGAAGATTTAACTTCTCAGATTCCACGTGTTTTCCAGCTAATAGAGATGTTCGATATTCCAATTATAGGTGTAGCTGGTCTTGAAGCAGATGATGTGATCGCTACGATTACCCACCGTCTCATGGCTGACCCTGACCATCCTGAGTTATCTATTCGTATTATTTCGAAGGATAAGGACTTAGAGCAGCTCCTATGCCCTCGAGTTTCCATGTTTGATATTCACACAGATACACTGATCGATCCGGCAGCCTTGCTGAGGAATAAAGGCATCACTCCGGAACAGGTAATCGATCTGCTGGCGATGACCGGTGACACAGTGGATAATGTCGCCGGGATCGAGGGCATTGGCCCAAAAACTGCTTCTCAGCTCCTTCAGAGTTATGGGGACATTGAAGGAATCTATGCACATATTGAGGAGATTAAAGGTAAGCGTCGCGAAAATCTGGAGAAGGGCAAAGATAAACTGGCTCTTGCTCGCACCCTTGTCACTCTGAAACGAGATGCAGACTTTCAATTTGATCTAGAATCAGCGCGTACGTCGGCTCCAAAAGTAGGTGCGCTCACACCATTCTTTCAGGAACTGGGATTCAATCGATATCAGGAAGAGATCAAGAAGGTGGCGTCGATGATGGTTGGGGAAGGAGGGGTAAGTTCCATATCAACATCAACCACAGCTGTTGTCCAATCTGAGATTGAGCCATCCTTATTTTCTTCCACAGACGATGCCCCTCTTGAGAAGGCACTTCCAGGCAGCTATCATGCGATATGTACACAGCATGGCCTGCAGGTGCTGGTAAGACTGCTCGCTGAACAGAAAATAGTAAGTTTCGATATAGAAACTACTGGACTGGAAAAAGATTCGGCACTTTGCGGTATCAGCTTTGCCTGGCAAAAAGGATCGGGAGTCTATATACCTATTCTATCTCCAAACCCAGAAAAGCATCTGGGTATCAAATCTGTTCTGGACACTTTGCGGCCACTACTGGAAGATGCATCGGTGAAGAAGTGCGGTCACAATCTTAAGTTCGACGCTAAAGTGTTGCTGCGCCACGATGTGCAGGTGAATGGTGTGGTCTTCGATTCGTTTCTTGCCAGCACTCTGATGGCGCCGACTCGCCCAACACACAAATTGGATCATCTGGCAGCGACACTTTTGAAATATGAGATGATTCCGATTGAAAGCATCATCGGCAACGGACAGGATCAAGGCCGAATCGATCAAGCGCCACTCGATACCGTGGTGCAGTATGCTGCTGAGGATGCGGATATTGCACTGAGACTCTATCATCTTATAATTCCGGATCTGAAATCCATGGGAATGGAAACCCTGATGGAGGATGCCGAAGCCCCTCTTGAATCTGTGATTGCAGAGATGGAAATCAATGGCATTCTGTGCGATCCCGATGAATTAATTCGGCAGGGTGAAGCTCTTGGCGGGCGTGTGGAGGAGTTAAAAACAGAGATAGTAAAATGTGCCGGGTTAGAATTCGATCTCAACTCTCCGTCCCAATTAGCTTCGATACTTTTTGATAAACTCGGAATGAAATTCGGGAAGAAAACCAAAACTGGATTTTCTACGGATATCCAGGAGTTAGAAAGACTGGCGGCTCAGGAAGATAGAAGCCGTATCGAGACTGCTGTGCCTCGGTTAATTATTGAATATCGACAGCTTACGAAACTTATCAGTACCTATTTAGGGAATCTACGCGAGAGTATCGACCACAAGGATGGACGTATTCATTGTACCTTTCATCAGTTGTACACTGCTACTGGAAGATTGGCATCGAGTGGTCCTAACCTCCAAAATATCCCGGTGCGTACCGATATTGGTAGACAGATACGAAAAGCATTTCATGCTCCCGAAGGAAGCCTTCTCATCTGTGCTGACTATTCACAGATCGAACTTAGAATTCTGGCGCATCTATCAGAAGACCCCGCACTGCTAGATGCCTTTGCGAACGATCGCGATATCCACACTGCTGTCGCATCCCAGGTGTTTGGAATACCTCTGGAGGCAGTAACCAGAGAACAGCGAGGACAGGCTAAAACGATTAATTTTGGCATTATATACGGGGTGACTGCCTTCGGCCTGGCGCGAAGGGTGGAGGGCCTTAATGTATCTTCTGCTGCCAGACTGATCTCTGATTATAAACAGCAGTTCCCTGGTATTGATAGATTTTTGCAGAAATGCATACAGCAGGCTATGGACGATGGATATGTCTCAACTATATTGGGCCGACGGCGTGCAATTCCTGAAATCCAATCTAGCAACGCACACACTCGCAGCTTGGGAGAGCGGCTAGCGATTAATTCAGTAGTTCAAGGCAGTGCCGCTGATCTCATTAAGCTGGCTATGGTGAATGTCCATCGGCGTATCGTTCGGGACGAGCTGCCGATAAAGATGCTTCTGCAGATTCACGATGAGCTGGTATTCGAATCACCTGAAGAACTATCGAAAGAACACTCTAAGATAATTACATTTGAGATGGAACGCGCCATGACTCTCAAGGTTCCGCTCAAATGTTCTGCGAGTATTGGGTACGATTGGTTATCGGCCAAGTAGAGGCATATAGTTGACGTATCGTGTTAAACCAAAGTAGAATATGCCGTTAGAGTTCTCATCACGTTATCGGGAGCAGCGAATCAGGAGATGACAGGCGCGAACAAAAGCTTGGGCGAACGCCCTCACAAATTCACTGTGCCGGATCTGCTGCTGCGAAAACAGCAGCAACAGAAAATTGTTGCCCTCACAGCATACGACTACTCCGCTGCACGATTAGCGGACCGGGCAGGTGTGGATATCGTTTTAGTAGGGGATACACTGGGAATTATGTCGCTCGGATACAGCACGACCATCCCGGTTACCATGGAAGAGATGCTGCATCATGTGAAAGCGTGCCGCAGAGGAGTCCACAGCGCTTTGCTGGTGGCGGACATGCCATTTGGTTCCTACCAGGCGAGTGTTGAGGATGCGATCCGTAATGCCGCACAGCTTATGAAAGAGGGCGGCGCACAGGCAGTGAAGATCGAAGGCGGTTCGGAAATAGCTGCAACAGTTCACCGGATGACTCAGGTTGGGATTCCAGTGATGGGGCATATTGGACTTCAGCCGCAATCCGTAAATGCTTATGGAGGCAACAAGGCACAGGGGAGAGATACGGAAAGTGCAAACCAGCTTTTGAAAGATGCGATTATTTTGCAGAAAGAGGGAGCTTTTTCCATAGTCCTTGAGGCGATCCCAGCTGATCTTTCATCTGAAATTTCATCATGTTTAAATATTCCAACTATTGGGATTGGAGCTGGGCCGGAGTGCGATGGCCAGGTACAGGTGTGGCATGATATTCTGGGTATATATCCAGGGAAAAGATATCGGCATGTTAAACAGTATGTCGATTTAGGAGAGCAAATTGACGTCGCGATCCGAAGTTATTCGGACGAAGTGCGCGGAAAAAGCTTTCCAACTAAGGAGCACAGTCTTTAAATATGCGTACGTTTCAGCAGGTAGGTCCACTTCGCACATATCTCCGAGGGATACGCGCGGAAGGGAAAACAATTGGTTTTGTGCCTACGATGGGAGCACTTCATGATGGTCATAAAGGTCTTATACAGCGTGCTAAAGGGGATTGTGATCTGGTAGTCACTTCAGCATATGTCAACCCCGCTCAGTTTGCCGCAAATGAGGATTTCGATAGATACCCTCGAGATATGAACGCAGATCAGGCCATCGCCTCGAATGCTGGCGCCGATGCCTTCTTCATGCCAAGTACCGACGAGATGTATCCTGCGGGTTTTCAAACAGTAGTTGACGTACCAGATATGGGAGCCGTACTGGAGGGAGCTCATCGACCAACACACTTCAGAGGCGTTGTTACGGTCGTAACAAAACTTCTAAACATTGTTCAGCCTGACAGGATCTATTTTGGGCAGAAGGACTATCAGCAGTTAATTATAATAGAACATCTCGTTCGGGATCTCAATATTCAGAGTGCTGTCATCCTGGTCCCAACGGTGCGAGAGTCCGATGGGCTTGCGATGTCTTCACGGAATGCCTATCTTAGTGAGCAGGAAAGAGAGGCTGCAGCGATACTTTACAGAGCATTGATGCTTGCAGATGAGATGGTAAAAAATGGAGTAACCAGCGCAGATGAAGTAAAGCGCGACGTGGAGCGGTTAATCTCTTCGGAACCACTCGCTTCGATCGACTATGTGGCTCTGATTAATCCAGATACTCTTCAGGAAGTGCACTCACTCGCGGATGGAGTTGCACTTGTCGCGTTGGCAGTGCGGATTGGGAAAACGCGATTAATTGATAACTGGTTTGTAGCTCCAGCAGGAATTCCCATCTCAAAAAACCGGCTTTCCTCGCAATCCCGGGCGAAATGAATTCAGCATGTTCGAGTGCAGAATTGAGTTTTGGATTCAACTGTAAATGTTTGATCGAGAAGTTGTATTGGATACTTGACAAATCAAAAAGCTCATGCTATCATATTAATGCGCGTGGAAAGCGACCGGTAAGTGTTTTTATGTTCCCCGTTAGCTCAATGGTAGAGCGTTCGGCTGTTAACCGAAATGTTGATGGTTCGAGCCCATCACGGGGAGTATTTAGATAACTGGCTAGAGCGTCATGCTCTAGCCTTTTCTATGCCTTCGTAGTACTCTAACTGCTTAGGTTCCTACCCATAGCTAGTAATACACGATAATGAAGCTATGCTCAGTCGTGTTCATATCAATCTTACCACATCCCGAACCACTTGTCCACTCCCAATATACTTCACTCGATTGTGTCTGCCATCTCTCACCTTTCCAGATTAGTATGTATCCCTCACATGCACACCTTCTCGCCTATTTCATGCATACACCTCAACCCCTTCAACAAGTACCCGTACACACCATCCGTACATACATTCACAGTCATTCCGTCCCTACACCAAGCCCTCTCGTATCACCCATAGGCAAGGGGGGGTAACCTACTTCCGTATCCCAATACTCTAGTTACCACTCTCAAATAAAGTCGAAATCCACTTCGGGTAATCAAAAGGGCATCCCCGTTATTGGGTTCTCAAGGGTCGGTACGAAGGGTGTGGTGGATTAACTCATTAGGCTATGTGGTACATATCGTGTATTAGGGATGGAATTAGTTTAACCGTTCATTAAGTACTTCATACGCGTGAAATATTTATAAACGTAAAGTATTATTTGGATTATCATGCAGGAATTTCAAGATTAATATCAAAACTCCAATACAAACTGCTCAATATACCGCTAAGCAGAAGCGTTATGGAGCGATTCTTCGGATGTAGACATCAAATGGAAGAGAAAACATTGAAAAATTCTATAGTCCCAGCACTAACATTATTATCCGTGTGGGCGTGTACTAAAGGGAGAGACACACTCTCATACTTTATCTCTATTGGCTTGAAAGAATTAACACAGGGCATATATGAAATTGCGCAGGGAATTGCTGGATTATATTTAATGGCATTGGGGCTCATTGATATATGTTTATGCTTATTGCCAATATTGTGGTTGTTACTGATGCTTTTTACTATATGCATGAAGATAAACGAGCCATTTACGGTTCGTGTTATATATCGAGTACGGAAATTTATATTCCCAAAGTGGAGCCCACCAGTTGTGGTAATGCCTGATGAATATGATTCCTGCGCGGGTGAAAGCGTAAATATTGATAAAAATGTTATTGACACAGAGTTCATGCCTTAATTCCCCAACAAACCTGCAGGTCGGGTCTCGATAGGATTTTAGGTGCCCGATTCTAACCATGAAACACCCTCCGAGTTTTCATTCACGCGCTGTACGTGGTACGTAGAGGTGTGTTTTTTGGACTATTTTATCATAAAATCTGTAGTAGGACATATTGGGGTTCGGAGGTTGTTATGTGTTCTAATTTCTGGTTATCAGTTTCCAAATCTTTAGTTGTTAAAACGCTTTGGCAGG
>JANXSG010000085.1 GCA_025352825.1 Chthonomonadaceae bacterium
CTTGAAAAGCAGGCTGGCCTGGTCGTACTCATGATTTTGTAAATGCGTGAGAATCTCCTGAGCTATTTTTGGCTGCTGCATGATATCTTGAATCATGCCTTTGCCTTTATTGACAGCAAAGAATCCGATACCCACCACAAAAAGCAATCCTATCAGAGCACATCCACCGCAGCCCGCTGCTACGAAAATCCATGGACTTGTCTGCTTGCGCACGGGCTGAGTTCCATCGGGAAATACTGCGAACATAAGCAATCTCCTCATCGATATCCGTACATGCAAAAAAGCGAAGATTAATTCTCTTTTCGCCTATGTGCTCTGCCGAATCCAATTCCCAGAATTACTCCCGTAAAAATAAACAACAGCATATTCAGAACTACATTTTTTACGGAGTCCAGTCCAGTGTGGTTTGAAATAGCATTGAATGCAGTCCACAAAAGCCAGTTCATCGGGCCAATCATCCCAAAAACTACTCCTCGAATCATCCCGATTCGCAAAGTGGATCGCTTCATTCCCCACAGTGAACCAATCACAATTCCGATGATTGGAGTCAGGATTGCCAACAGTGAGAAAATCTTCCCAACCAATACAATATCTACTATTTCATGCAGATCACCCATGAGATACTCCGAACTACTCCGAACTCTCACGGCCAGAACGGCTGGCAGTTTTGGCACCGCGCGCCATAGCGATAATACCTGTTCTTACCAGCTCACGAATGCCATATGATTCAAGCAAATCGGTGATTTTATCCAGCTTATCCGGACTTCCAGTCACTTCTATGATGAAGGTCTTCTCGCTCATATCGATAATCCTACCGCGGAAAATCTCGACAATCTGCATAATTTCCGCACGGTCTTTCGGTTCTGCATTCACCTTGATGAGAGCCAGTTCGCGTTCCACCGCAGCTGTTTCTGTGTAGTCTACTACCTTCATCACTTCAACCAGCTTATTCAGCTGCTTGGTAATCTGCTCCAGTACGCGATGATCGCCGCCAACCACGATGGTCATACGGGAGACCTCTGGTTTATCAGTCACGGATACGGCAAGCGATTCTATATTAAATCCTCGGCGTGCAAAAAGCCCCGCAACTCGCGCAAGGACTCCTGCGTGGTTCTCCACAAGCACTGTCACAGTGTGTCTTTGCTGCAGCTGCGCCATTAAGGTGGTGGTCATCTTCTTCGTATCCTCTCTTAGGTAAAACTCTCTATCCTCTGCCTATCGCCGCTAACAGCGGCTGACGGATATCCTCTATAGGTGGAATGGCACTGATCACTTGAAGGCGCTCTTCTATAAAAGCATCGGCCTCTTTCCATCTCCCTGCCATCGCCAATGTGGCGGCGTATTCCAGCCATGCTTCATATGATAGCGGAAGAATTTTCAATCCTTCGGAATAGCGTGCTATTGCTTCCGAAAAGCTTGCCTGCAATGTCAAAATTCTTCCCAAAAGAAGATGAGAACTGCCCTCCTCGGGCAGAGATTCTACTGCGATCCGAGCGTATTCTATCGCTTTGATTAGCTTTTCTTCATCGACTGCAATTTTACTCACTTCCATACTGCAGTACCATATTAGGATTTTACGAACCTGATTCGCCCATGCTATTTCATCAATATTCCGCCGCAGAGTAGCACGAGATAATAGTACATCAAATCGATCAAACGAGTGAGGATAGATAAACCCATCAATATCACTATAATCTTTGCTATACGACTTCAACCTGTTTGTTAATATATCGACTGCCAACTGAAGTTCAAGGGCTGCGGAGACCGCAGGAATTTGCTTAATATCGGCCAATTCTTTTGAAATCGCTCCAACCGCAACTAAATTGAGCGTAATATGCGAATTTAGCTGCCAGATTTCCTTCGCTGCTGCATGGGCATAATTCAGAAGATCTTCACGTTTTTTTTCAATTTGAACTTTTGCTGCACAAGCATGAACTGCAGCGCTTCCCAGAATCAGTAATGCCTTTTCTCCTCCGGCCTGTTCAGATTCTGCAAGCTCTTCAATAATATAAGCGGGTGGACAATTACCCGTATAGTACATCTGAAGTGAGAACCGCCTTCTTCGCTCCGCTTCTGGCAGTGATAGCGAAGGGCGATAGCGTACATTCAGGTTCTGCTCGAAAATCTCGAATATTTTGTCGGTATGATGCCGGCAGCTATGTTCTTTGATTATTACAGCTCTTGCGGCCTCGATAATCCTTGCTCTCTCATCTTCATGAGTTAGATAGTATTGGATTATGTCTTCGAAATTCTGTTCGTTATAGTATACACAGTGTTCGTGGTCGTTAAAAATCTCATGCGTTTCGTGGTTATAATCTTCTGCCAGTAACATTGCGCCGCACATAGGCGCCTGGTACGTACGGCCGTTCGATTCGCCTCGAACTCCGAAATTGAAAACGATCTTCGCCCGGTTCATTAAATGGGTGTATGCCTCACCAAAATGTCCATTGGTGATGGCAACTCGGCAAGGCATTTTCGCAAGTCTGTTCAACCAGCGATTTCGCTCGTCCCAGACATCGGCATTCAGCATCCCTATGAAAAGGACATCGATATCTCTTTCAACTCCGGGAACGATACGGTCAAACTCAGGGCTGAAATGATACAGCCTGCCCCTTTTAGCGTTCTCGAATCCACACTGTTTTAGAATCTCATAAGTACTGCGATCTGTTACTGCGATATCGAAGAATCCCACACCTGCCCAGAGTGCAACCCCCATGCGGTCGCTGTCTTCTACATCTGTTACCGCCAAACCAGGGAAATGTTCGATGTCTTTTGGAAGAGGTACATGACCTATACTTGGGTGGTAATAGACATCTGGGATCCATCTTTCCGGGCAAGATTTGAGCATCTCCTCTATGGAGCGCGGAGGATTTTCGCCGTCCGGGCCTTTGGGAGCGAACCTGACATCGTATCTGCTCTCATCGTAATCCAGATATCCA
>JANXSG010000107.1 GCA_025352825.1 Chthonomonadaceae bacterium
AGGATATAGAGCAGGGGCCCGAACTGCCAAATCTGATATCAGGATACTATCGAGCTATACTGGTGACTGGGACGATGTAAGCAAGGGCAAAAGCCAGGCGGAACAGCAGTTCTCAAATGGAGCGGATATCATTTTTCAGGCAGCTGGTAAGGCTGGACTGGGAGTCATAAAGGCGGCCGAGGAGAAGGGTGTCGGTTTTTATGCAGTGGGTGTCGATCAAGATCAGGATGGTATTGCACCGGGACGAGTCCTTACCAGCGTGATGAAGCGGCTTGATAACGCAGTGCTCGATACGGTGAAACACGTAAAAGAGGGTAAATTTGTTGCTGGCAGACAGCTCTACGACCTGAAATCAGGCGGGGTGGGACTGTCTGAAATGAAATATACTCGAAAAGATATTCCCACTGAAGTGCTCGCGAACGTGGATAAATTAACCAAGATGGTCGAGGACGGAACGGTTGTGCCTCCAACAACTCTGGAAGATGAAGCCAAATTTTCACCACCAAAGTTGTAAGGCCAATATCAAATAATCCATTATAATTTTAGCTTTCGCCAACTTGCTGGATGTCCTCCTTCTGTCCAAAGTAATCTTGAAATTGGAAGAAACTCAAATATCTTGTAGTCATTTCCTATTGACATTTCAGTTTTATTCTCTTCTACTGGGATTTCTTGGCGAACTATAATCACCGTTCCGAGATTTATATCTTTATGCACCTTGAAAGCCTGGATGGTATCTACAGCAAACATTATATCGTAAAACAGCGTCAGAACCACTACCCATACCATATGTAACTTGTTACTCGTGGTAATGGTTGAGGTACTGTATTTCCAGGCTATAATTCCTGATAATACCCATAAGGAAAGCAGAAAAGCAGGCACGAGATGTTTCCGCCACATTCGTTTGATTTTTGAGCGCAATTCACCAAGTTCATCATTGGTGAGGTGTCTGTTACCCGTAAAAAGTGAATTTGTGTCAGATTCATTAACAGGTTCAAGCCACTGTGCTGCAATATCAGCAATTTCCGGGCGAACAGCTGTCTCCTCTATCGAAGCCGTTTTCCAGCATCGTAGCTGCTGACCGTTGATCGAATGAATACGAGATGTAATTTGAAGTAATTCGAGCTCTTGCACCGATTCTAAATCTGGCCGTAAAAAGGATCTTCTTAGAAGGTATGATTGAGTCTCGTCTGCAGGATCGATACTTTGAAGTTCCCCTTCAAATCGACGTAAGTATCGGATATTCAGATCGGATTTGAGTCCTTTTGACCGGACTACACAATCTCGAATATATATCAAACCAATTGGGATTATGAGCGCAATATAGATTATTGCCAAGGGAGTGATAAAATCCGGACCAGAGTAGCCAACAACAGAAACCAAATGAAACATGCCAGCACATATTAACAGCAGTGCAGGAAACATGAAGAGTGTCAATGCTATCTTACGATAATATCTGGTTATTTCTGTTCGAATTATCGTAATTTCCGATTGATTCATTGGTCGGCCAGCTGATTCTGGTAGTCCCGCACACCAGGATATAGTATCAGAATCTCGCTTTTCGACTATCATCTCGAACTCCTGACACTTCATTCACATAAGAATAAAATTCCGTTCGAGTTAGGCAGAAACTATTCCTTCCTAACCTTTACACAGAGACCGGCGAACTATGCAGAATATCCAATTTATCGAGGTATTGAAGGCATGTGGAAACAAACTCCGCATGACTCCAAGTTAATGGGGATACGGAGAGGTGCTGGCCAGTATAGGGATCTACTTGTTCTGGAAGAATTCCACTCTCTGCGGCACGGTCCGCAGTCCAGTTCAGCAAAGAAAGTGGTTGCTCAAGATGGAGTAATTCTGTGGCTTTAGCAATGTGGTACTGAGCTTGCCATAGTGTGCAGATTATCCAAGGGTTTCCAGGCACGGGGCCAAAATCTTCAGAAATGTTGAAGTAGTAGTCCTGTTCGTATCTTGCGGTTCCACCAATAGTTGACTGAATTTGCAGCCGTTCAAATGTCTGATCCATACTGGAAACCAGTTTGGGATGGTCAGGCGGAAGCGCTCCGAATGCAAAGAGTGCGTAGGCAGCCGAATCCATGATCATATCTTTTTCGTATTTACCTTCACCTGTAGGTACAAGTCTTCTGGCAAACCTCTTATGTTCTTCGCTCCAGAGATGTGTCACAATTCCTTTACGAAGCTCATTTGCTGATGCCAGATAGCTCTCAGAACGATCATCATTGAAAAGCGCTGCGAACTTACTGGCTGCAAAAAGAGCTCCATACACGGTTCCGCAAGTATAGGCATGCACACCACGCCGCTCCTCCCATAAGTCATATGATGGCAGAGGAAGGGATGTGTCTGGATCGCGGTATTGCACCATGAAATCACTGGCCGGTACAATAAAATCGTCGTAGAGATGCTCAATATACTCAAGATCATTATGCATTATAAAATGCTGCCATAGGGCATAGATCACTAGGGCTGTGCTGTCCTGCTGAAACGGAACTTCATTGTGGTTTCCCACCACCCACGGATGCCAGCTTGCACCCCATGATCCATCAGCGCTGTATTTATGCATTAAAGCAGCTCGGTCACATGGCAGCGCTTGCTTGCAGAATTCGAAAAACCTTCGAGTGATATCCTGATATCCCAGACGATCTAGTGATGCGGCGACCAATGCCCCGTCTCGGGGCCACATATACGAGTAGTTTGCTCGGATGGTGGACATAATATCAGAATCGTTCGCCGCTATAATAGCGCCTCTATTATCAATCTGTGTGCGAATTATAAGCAGGCTTCTTCTGAATAGATCCACAAGGCGAGTAGGCAGTTGATTCAAACGTTCTGATATCGTCTCATTTTTCGACCATGCCGCCCAATAGCTGCGTGTCTGCTGCCTGAGCTGATCGAATCCAGAATTGATAACTTTGTAATGCAAGTGGGTAACTTCAGCCAGGGTATGCCCTGCACAGAGCCATGCTCGGATTGTTGTCGTCTCCCCAGGATTGATTGTGGCTCGAAAACTGATAGTAGAATCCACAGACCCCTGCTGGACGGGGTTCATGCTGAGATTACCATCCTCTGCATCACGCCAAGTACCTTCGGCTCCATTAAATCCAAAAACTCCTGTTGTATATTCGTAGATACCTTCATGTGAAGTCGATCCTGATATCAGGAAATAGTTATCTCGCTTGTAGTGCACCATAGAATCAACGAAAGGGTTGAAAAATGCGGTATCTCCGATATCCGTTTCAGCGATATGAAAACAGTGGGACAGAAAAAGTCGTACTTCTCGCGGGGAAGAGCTGGTGGAAGTGATTTTAAATTGTCGCAAGAGTATGTTTTGTTGATGGCAAATACAGTCCGAAATCGATAATGTAATTGCCAGGTCTCCGTTATTGAAAACCGAATTTGTAATCAGTGTATCTGCTTCATACCGCAGAGATCTTTGCCATCGCGGATCACTGAGCCAGGCAAACTGGTCGCCTGCCCATATTCCAATGCGGCAGTAGTTTCCGCTCACATGATTATGAAGTCCAACATATGGAAAAGTGAGATCGCGAATGGAAAGATCGCCATCCATAGCGACAAGCATATTTCCATTTCCGACAACCAAAGGGCGTGACATATTACTCAGGGAGGAAAGCGGTGGTTCTGACCTCCCAGCGTCTCCCTACTCTCCGGTCCGGTCGGGAGCCGTCCCAACCTGCGTGATGTAACTCACATTATCGGTCTTTTCGAAGAGATAGCTTAGAAACACTGTCCGCTGATTGCCACTTTTATCGATATAGACGTGCCTGCCTGTAACCAGCGTGATTTCTTTTTCTTTTCGCACAGGATTTCCAAGTTCAAAACTTACGGTTTTGGTAGTGCGGAATGCATCTTTCGTCATATCGATGTAATCACCGGAATCCAATGAGTACTGATATTTTCCTTTGAGATGCACGGCGATCTTCTCAGATGCTTTCACATGTTTTGTCAGCAGCTCTATATTGCGATTTTCCCACGCCTGCTTAATATCACCCATCGCAGTTTCGAGGGCACGGTCAATTGCAGCTCCTGTATCAATCTTTTTGCCATTATCATCTCGATTCTGATTCAGATAGTAACCATCCGAGTCATCTGTAGTCCAGCCATTATATTCCCCCGATTGAGTGTAGATAGGCTGGGGGAGATAGACGACAGGTGGCGGCATGAAGTAGATACCATTGATACTAATCCATTGAGGAGTGCTGCTTAAGTAACTAGAATAGACTGAGGATACTGTCATTCCCGATTCGAATTCAGGGTAGTAGAGTGGGTAGTAGGCCCAATTTCCGGGGAAAAATCCTCCGCCCCATCCGATATAGATAAATGTCAGTCGATTTTGATCTCTAGGTCTTACATAGTACGGTGACAGTCCTGAGGTTCTTCCTAATATAATTGAGCCATTCTCATCCCGCGCTAACCCTGCAGTTTTGTGTCGGAAATTAAATAGTGCATCTGGCAGATCCTTACCAGTATTAATGACGATGTTTGATCGTTGGGTTGAGTGGCCGCCGCCATATACAATATCCCCATTTGGGAGTGTAGTAGCTGGTAGAGATCCATCAGAAGTACCGCCATATACAAGGCTGTCCCCAACCTGATTAACTACTCCGGAGGAGTTCAATATATTGGGAGGCAGATTAGTTTTCTGCGCACGATTAGAGAACATAGGCCCGTATACAGAATACTTATCTGTGAGATGAACGTTAGGCGGAAGTACGGAATATCCCGGATAATTTTTAAAGGCTGGATTGGGAGACAGATTAAAATTCCAGGGAATCACGTGTCCATTCGTGGTATAGTTCAACCATGCATAAGGATCGAAGTCAAAAGAAGGAAAGTAACTTCCATCGTTGTTTTGATTGGTATTCGAAGAACTGTTAGAAATGTTCGTACGCGGACGAACATTCGCATTCTGCTTTTGTGTCGTGGATTGGGCAAGACACGATGTTGAAGTAAGCATGGGTAAAGCCCCGAAAAGCAAAATGCAGACTTTATCAATCGTTCGGAAATTCATCGTTTATTCTCCCCAGAAATCCAAGATTCATTCCACATAACTATTACGATTATACTACTATATTCGTGACAATTAATCAGGTATGCCTTGCATGTTATGATATACTTATATTTATTCGTTTGAGGTGGGGAGGCGATGTTTTGTCCGATTTAAAAATAGGAGTTCTAGCGCTTCAGGGCGATTTTGCAGCACATGAGAAAATATTAAACAATCTTGGAGTGGAAGTGATACAAGTACGGACATCGCTTCAACTCGCTGATATAAACGGCCTTATACTTCCCGGAGGCGAAAGCACTACTATCTCTATTTTAATGGAAGGAGAGGGGCTCGACACTGCAATTAGGAGCAGAGCAGCAGAAGGACTGGCAGTCTATGGAACTTGCGCCGGACTGATATTAATGGCCAAACATATTCAAGACAGACCCAATCAGTCGTCCCTTGGACTAATGGATATAACGGTGGCTCGCAACGCATTTGGCCGCCAGATCGATAGTTTCGAGGCAGATGTTGCCTGTCGACTATCTGAAGATGGCGGCGAAGTAGATGTGAGGGGAGTATTTATTCGAGCGCCTTATGTCGTGGATATAGGCGCTGGGG
>JANXSG010000217.1 GCA_025352825.1 Chthonomonadaceae bacterium
TGTTGGGGATATTAGTCAAATTGCTCGTATAAAACCATATCGCCTTATCGAAGGTAGAGAAGATGGCGTGCTTGCTGTGGATGTGACTACAGGGAGCGGCCTCGATTTCACCATTCTTCCCAGCAGGGGCATGGATATCTCCTCTGCCAGCTACTGTGGACGTTCGATGGCGTGGAGATCGGCCACTTCAGATACACATCCAGCCTATTTCGATCACGAAGGGGAAAATGGTCGAGGATGGCTTCGCGCGTTCTATGGCGGTCTGGTAGTGACTTGCGGCCTGACATGGGCGGGAGCGAACGGCGAAGAAAACGGGCAGAAGTTTGGACTGCACGGACGAATCAGTAATCTGCAGGCATCCAATGTATCGTGGGGCGGAGCCTGGAGTGGCGATGAGTATATATTGACGGTGAGCGGTAAGATGAGGGAAGCGACCGTCTTCGGGGAAAATCTCGAACTAACCCGTACGATAACTACTAAGCTGGGTTCCAAAGAGTTTACCATTCAAGACATAGTCGAGAATATGGGCTACAAAACCACAGAACATATGATGCTGTATCATATTAATATCGGTTTTCCCGCCGTAAACGATAACGCGCGACTTATTGCTCCAACCACAAAATCTACCCCGCGAGATGCCGATGCCATCGAAAAACAGAACGCATACACCAGAATGCAGCCACCCGAAACTGGTTACAGAGAGACCGTATACTTCCATGAGTTCGCAATCGATATCGATGGCAAAGTGACCACGGCTGTGGTTGACGATGAGACATCTTCAGGAGATGGCAAGGGATTTGGAGTATTCTGCACCTACAATACGAAAGAACTTCCGAGATTTATCGAATGGAAGATGATGGATTCCGGGGCATATGTACTCGGGATGGAACCAGCGAACTGCCTTGTAATGGGCCGCTCTCATGACAGGCAGGCAGGTACACTCAAGTTTCTTGAGCCTGGCGAAAAGAGCCAGTATCATCTCGAAATAGGAGTACTCTCTGGAGCCGCCGAGATTGCTGAGTTAGATAAGCGCACTCAAAAACTCGTCCAGGGAAAACAAGCAGGATGACGTTGTCGGGAAAAGCAGAGAGCCCCAGTGAATCTACACAAGAGAAATCTTCCTACCGGTGGCCTGTAGTTATCTCTGCTTTTACGATGCTGCTGACGTTGATTCCCTATCTCATTGGGCAGAGTTTTGCTGATACTCGGAAATTCATGTGGCTCAGTTACAATCTGGATGATAGCTGTGTCTATCTTTCCTGGATGCGGCAGGCGGCGGATGGTTCCTGGAAGGCGTTGAATCTCTTCACGACAGACAGTCAAAAAGGGATGTTGATCAACCCCCTTTTTCTGCTGCTCGGCAAGTTTGCTGCATTGACGCACATCCCCTTGATCGGAGTTTATCATGGCTCCCGAATACTATTTGGTTTCGTTCTTCTGTTATCGGTTTGGTCACTTCTGAGTGCCGTCATTCAGGACGATAGAACTAGAAAACTCGCTTTCTTATTCGTCTGTTTCTCCTCTGGTCTGGGGTGGATCCCATCCTTGTGGGAGATTCCAGCAATTCAAGCCCCCATAGATACCTGGCAGCCCGAGGCGATCACTTTCCTTTCACTCTATCTCAGCCCTCTGTTTGCCTTTTCGCTCGCGCTTCAAGTTAATATATTACGGCTCCTTCTCGAAGCAGACCGAACCCATTCCTATCGACCTGCTGTGGCCGCAGGAATGTTCGGTTCGCTTCTTGGGCTAACTCATTCTTACGATATACTCTCGCTATTTGCCGTACGGGGCTGTTATATACTTTTCCAGTTTATCAGCCAGAAGGATAAAAAAGCGGTTCTTAGCAGTCTCTATCGAGGAATTGTATTCGGCCTGCTTACGCTGCCTTCCGTGCTCTATATGTATCTACAATTTCAGAATGACCCGGTCTTCAGGGCGAGAGCGAATGTTCCAACCCTTGCTCCACACATTACGTGGGTTCTACTGGGATATGGCGTTACGATGATCCTTGCAATCACGGTTGTGGTCTTGGTCAGCAGGAAAAGAGCAGGAGATAATATAGAAGAAATCACTCTGACAACAAAGAATAGCTTTAAGTTTCTATGCATCTGGATGGTGGTAAATATTCTGGTATCTTATCTTCCGCACGCCGCTTTCCAGCGAAAACTGATGCAGGGGGCACATTTCCCAGTCGCTATACTGGCAGGCGTCGGGGCATCGCTTCTGTTCAACAGGATCAAAGCGCTCTCATCAGCGCGCATGTTTTGGATAGCAGCGTCAGTGTTAACGCTGTTTCTGAGTATAACGAACTTTCGATTTGTACTGCGTGATATTCAAAACTACGTCTCGAATAGATCTCAGACCCTGCAACAGAGACCTTATCTACTACCAGGAGAGATCGAAGCGCTGGACTGGATACATGACAATACACCTGCCAACACGGCGATACAGCCAATGCCATATATGACCAAGGTGGAAGTGGAGCCAGGCAAATTCATATCTTATGCATCCGATTTCAGTATCGCTTGTTTTACTCCGGGGTTAATCCATCGGGCGGTCTACTGCGGGCACTGGGGAGAAACCCCTGATTATCGCGTAAAGAGGAAGGAAATCTCAAGTATCGGAAGCGCAAGAATGTCCGATTTCGACCGGTTAGAGCTTCTGAAAAAAATGAAAGTGAAGTACCTCGTTTTTTCGCAGAAGTCCGCTTCGGATGAATCTGCTGATGACTTGATGCCCCTTTTTCGTGGAAGACTTCCCTTGCCGTCGTATTTAAAACTTATCCACAGCAACACCGATGCCGACGTTTATGAGATAGTTTTATAAGATTCTTACCACGGAATACACGGAACACACGGAAAAAGCTTGAGCGATTGAAGTGTGTTATCAATCATAACAATAAACATCGGATTTCCATTTTCGTTATAAATTATAAGCTTGAATTTCCGTGTGTTCCGTGTATTCCGTGGTTATAATTACGAAAAGGGAGTCTGATTCTATCGCGTCGAGATTACGGAGGAGAACCCTAATTATGCCGAGAAGGAATAAATCCCATCTGTGGTGCTGCCATTTCGAACTTCTCTTTATGGCAGTTCTAATATCAATCAGTTCAGCTCTTAGTGTTCTGGCAGATCCCGGAGATCACGCCGCTCATCTCTGGAAACCGGTCCCCGATGACCCCTATCTCCAGGAGGTTGGGGAGAAAGTACCGACGGATAAGCCGGTCACAACGGTAGCTGTCTATCATAAGGCTGTATATGCAGTGATGGGTGAATCGTTATCTGTACTGAAGAACGGAATACTTGAAGAGATCAGAGATGCCCCGAAAAATGTCCATCATTTGAAAACCCTCGCGGACTCGCTCTGGGCAATCACGGACAGCGGTGTCTATCGTTTTACAGGAGGCGATTGGAAACAGATAGATAGACACTCCTTTAGAGATTTGTGCTTGCATCTTGGTCAAGTATACGGCGCCACCAGTAATGAGCTATACCGTTTTGATGTAGACAAATTCGTGAGCGCGAAACCAGCAGGCGGTTATCTTTCTAGCGACAGCACGATGCTGATGGAGGATTTCAGCCAGACGCTGGCAGACCCGGTGCAGATCGGACCTATCTCGCAGATCGCATCCTACAGCGGGACACTCTATATTCTTGGCCCGACCGGTCTTGCCCTGTTGGATGGAAAGATCCTCCAATCCAATCCTGTGGACTGGGGACATCTGACGTCACCCGTCGTCCGTACTTTTTTGGCGCAGGGCAGCCGCCTCTATCTCGCCACTGATCGCGGACTGGGCATACTGCGAGGAATGGCGATTACGTCGATTCGCGGGGAAGACGGGCTTCCTTGTGAAGATACGACCTGTTTGGCAGAAGGCTTTGATAGTGACCTGTGGATAGGCACCACGCGCGGAGCTGTTCGCAAAATAGGCAGCGATTTCCACTATTTTGGGGCGGATAACTGGCTTCCCAATGAGAATGTTAGAGATATCGCCGTAAGTGACCATACCGTATACATCGCCACCGATGGCGGACTTGCAGTCATTCGATACGAGCCGTATACCTTGCGTAAAAAGGCTGTATACTTCGAGAGCGAGATGGATTCATGGGGCTTTAAGCGCCTCGGATTTGTACATTCTCTCTATTGGAGCGGCGAGAAAGATGGCTGGCTTCGTGAGATAAGCGATAACGATGGAGGCAACACTGCCCACTATCTGGCTGCGATGTCGTTCAAGTATGCAGCGACCGGTGATGAAAAAGCCCGAGAGGAAGCGGTAAAAACCTTTAATGCGATAGCCTGGCTTGGAGATATCACAACAAAACCAGGTTTCATCGCACGTTCTATATGGTCGGTTAAAAGCGATAAAGGTAATCGTGCCACCCGTGGATCCGGAGGGCTGCCGGCAAAATGGGTTCCGACCAAAGATGGACTCTGGATATGGAAAGGCGATACTTCAAGCGATGAAGTGGATGGGCACTTCTACGGAGTATCACTGTTCCACGATCTTGCTGCCAAAGGAGTGGAGAAAACACGGGCACGAGATCATCTCATTCGAATCGCTGCCCATATTATTGATAATGGCTGGGTGCTTCGAGATGTGGATGGTAAGCCAACACGCTGGGGACGCTGGGACCCTGAGTATCTGGATCGCCCGTATGGCTTCGATTCGCGAGGGCTAAATGGCATGGAAGCACTTTCGTTTATGCACACAGCAATTGCATACACAGGTGATCCAAAGTTCGAGAATGGACTTCAGCAGCTTCTGAAATGGCGCTACCACACCCATGTGCTTCGCCAAAAACTGACATTCCCACCAGATATTATGGTAACCTGGGATGATGAACTCGCGTTCAGAAGTTATGTACCGCTGCTTCGTTATTCGAAAGATCCTGGACTAAGATCGATCTATTTGCGAAGTCTTGCACGAAGCTGGGAAGTACTGCGGATTCAAAGACTGCCGTTTTTTAACTTTATCTATGGTGCGCTCACAGGCAACGACTGTGAGGCGCCAGAGGCAGTCCAGAGTTTGCGCGAGTGGTCACTAGATCTTGTGAGTCATAGTTACAAGAACTCACACAGAAGTGATCTTGCTCCTCGAAAAGAGTACGTGCCCTATGGTGTTGGTACGCGCGGCCTTTCGCCCAGAGAGACAGGTGCAAGCTGGGAAAGTGGTTCCACACTTCAGTACGATGGCGGGAACGATGGCAAGTCTGTTACTCCTCCAATGGCTTGGCTGGAAGACTACTGGATGGGGAGATATTACGGGTTCATTCTCCCCCCAACGACAAAGGAAATAGCGCTCATTTCACCAGATTCACACGTGATAAATCGTCGAGTTGCTGATCCTTATTCTGGACCACCTGCACCAGTTGTTCATTTAAAATAACACGGGGCAATACTGGCCTGAGCCTGCCTAGGAATTAGAATTAAGCTGAAGATCATGAAATCCCCGTGGTATAATATTATTATCGAGTGCGGATGATAAGCAATACTATGTGCAACGAATTGTAATATAGGAAGTTTGATAAGAGGCAGAAAAATGAGTGTGACACTGACAAGAGAGCAGGAAGCGAAATTAACACGAAAAGCTGAGCGGTTGGGAAAGCCTGTCGAAGTCGTTCTTGTTGAATTGCTTGAGGAACGAGAATCACAAGTATACACCGCTCGTCAACTGCTCTCCTTGTCGCAAAGTGAGCGAACCCGAATCTTGCAGGCACAGGCAGAATTAGCGGCTAAAGAGTATGAAAGTGATCTCGTGCTTCCCGTAGCAGAACGTGAACTGACTGCATTCACTGCACTGGATGATGAATCTATTTATGATTATTCTCCAGAGATAACAAAGCATGTATGTGCCCCCGAAACAAGGAGAGTTATGGCGTGTTCGGCTTGATCCAGGTACAAGAGCAGAGATAGGTAAGACACGTGCCTGCATAGTTCTTTCTTCGCCGACTATTGGATATCTTCCATTATGTATTATTGTTCCGTTAACAGATTGGAAAGAATCTCTCTTATCCTATTCTTGGATGACTCGACTAGATCCGAATGATGAAAACGGACTAAGTAAGCCATCTGGAGCAGATGGTTTTCAGGTACGTAGTGTTTCACCAATCCGATTCGTAGAAAAGTTGGGAACCGTCAAACTCCATACTCTAAAAGAGATACAAGCAACAGTATTGATTTCCATTGAAGTGCCTGAATAGTCGTCTACATTCGTATAATCTTTTTCCTTTCAGTTTGATCCTCATTTATAACATTCAATTTCAAACACGTTTCTAAAGCATTCAATTATTTGGAATTTCCGAGATTATTCTAATCCTTTAAACATTTTTGGGACAACAATGTATATGTAGGACTCTTATTATTAGCTTTTTCCATCTAATTTATTGAACTATTCCTCTCGACTGAAGACACGTTGAACCGGAGAAACCTGTATTGTTAATGGACTGAAATGCATCACTATACAAAGTCATTCTGGAACATCTACAAGAATTCGGACGTCTCCTCTGTAAGTCAGCAAGCAGACCACTCAAGATATATGGTTTGCATATAACTTGCGTTCATTACATATGAGGTGTCAATATGTCACATAATCCTATCTCCCACCATCAGTCGTGGATTTATCCATCAGTTAGGTTCGGTTGGAACAGACGATTGCTCAGTGTTCCAGCGCTATTAGGAACATTACTCATTACAGCGGGATGTAACGGCAGTAATCCTCCGCTAAATCCAGCCAATACCGCCACAAACGCTTCAGCAACGATTGCTTCCCCGCCGCAGCCTGCCACCGTTACTCGTCGCGATCTAGTGGGGCAAGTAGTTATGAATGGTCAAATCATAGTACCACCATCTGCGCGTGCCGATCTATATCCTCCATTCCACGCACTCGTCAATAAAGTGAATAAGAGCGTTGGTTCAAGTGTGGATAAGGGCGACGTACTTGTGGAACTAGCTATGCCAACCGCAGAAGCCTATCATGAACAGACGAAGCAGGCTCTACATGATGCGGAAATCGCGTATTCAAATGCTAAACAGCAGTACCAAGCGCCTGTAGACGCTGCACGAACACGATTATCTGCTGCCCGTTCAGCGGCAAAGAATTCAGGTCTTTCAGGAGATACACAGGCGGATAATAATCAGGATCCTAATGAGCAAGCTGACGCTGATCAGGCGTTGCTTCAAGCAAAATCCGACCAAGAAGTGCAGATGCTTCCCTACAAACAGCAGCTTGATCAAGTGCGGGCTGCTAATCAACAGGCGCGGGCCAGTGAGAAACAGGGATACATACGCTCTTCGATTTCAGGCAAAGTGATTTCACTGAATGCCCAGCCTGGTAAAGAGGTTGTGCCTGATATTAGGACGCCAGTCGCAACGGTTATTAATTTGAACGCTCTTCTGATCCAGTCTGCCATGACACCACAACAGGCGGGTTACATCAAGACGGGCCAGAAGGTAGATGTGAATGTCGATGAGATTCCTGACAAAACATTTGAGGGAACTGTCTCACGGATGACCTCATTGGCGAAGAACCGTGGATATGTGGCGATTATCGAGTTCAAGAATTCTGACACTAAGATTAAGCCTGACATGAAGCTGCACGTCGCCATCAGAAGCGGTAAGTCGGTGAAAGGTGCTTTGGTTGTCCCAAGCATAACAGTGCGTGTAGACAGCACAGGCAAGCCTGTCGTAACAGTCATGCGTGATGGTAAGTGGCAGACAGTCCCTGTCAATCCGGGAATTAGTGACATGCAGTTCACCGAGATCAAATCAGGATTAAAGCTAGACGAGACGGTACAAGTTCAACCTTAGCCGACTGCGATATTGATTTATTTACACTGTGGTGGGGTGTAATTGAAACGACAAGTAGTTAAGAACGACTAGACTAAGAGTTACAATCATTTGTGGCTCTTCGCTGATGTATTGAATTGAAAAAATCCCCTCGCTTTATTTAATGCGAGGGGATTTTACTGAAGGAATGACATTCCTATCAACTCTCGGAAGCGCCAAGTGTTGGGATCTCAGTAGGGTTCAGTATCCCATGCTGCGGCAATAACATTACTGAATTTTGCATGCCCATCTACGTAAGAAAGGTTCACAGATCGACGGAATGAGAGATTTTCACCATTTAGCATATAGGTTCGCGTTCCGGAAAAATAGGATATATCCTCGCTGCCATGTACACCTGGCCATGCGTCGGCGAACATCCAGTTTTGAGCAGGTGCTGATATCGCTCCCATCGCAGTTCCTTGTACTGGTGAGGAAGCCTTACCTACAATTTGCTGATACGAAAGAGCCACCCCTCCATTATGCTCCAACATAGGTTTACCCGTGTTGTCTCCATAATATACACGTTTGATGATGTTGTTTCCATTGCCAAGGGGATTTCCGTTAAATTGGTACGAGAGGCCAAATAGTTTGCCTGAGCGCAGACGCAGTTTCGCAAGTTCAGTATCGGAAGGACAGATAAATATATCGTAGTTCTTTGCATAAGGCTGCAATAGATTACGGCATGATGAACCAAAAGACCAGTTCGGTGGAAAAGCAGATGGCCCTATCCACTGGCAGTTAGGCATAGTCTCATCAAAATCTTGAACGTACATGATGATCGACAAAGTCAGCTGTTTGGTGTTGCTGAGGCACACGGTCTTGCGTGCCTGTTCCCTCGCTCGTGCGAAAACAGGAAATAGGATCGCTGCCAGTATGGAGATAATAGCAATGACAACTAACAACTCGATCAGTGTAAAACCATGGCAAAGTCGAACTCTTTTCATAGCGTGCTCCTTTTGGATGCCTATATTTTGAAAGATAGAGAATTCTTAACACTTATATAGTGGATAAGATTATCCTTATATCTAATATAATACCCCTTTTGCAGGCTAATCAATAGATTAAAATGAATTATTTTTATAATCTTTTTTTATGAACAGCGTAAAATCGAAATTCATGAGTAAAAAGGTCAGTAGGAGTTAGTTTTGAGAGGCTCCCCTGTACGCAGAGAGTAAAGATCGGCATCTTTGAGATAAAATCGAAATCGGACGGGCTTGCCGATGTAAGCTGAAAGATTTCCTCCCTTCTTCCACAATATCGACGCATCTAACTCATTCCCAAAGAGTGGAGACATATCGGCCATACTGTATCCAGGTATCGGTTTCCCTGAACTATCCTGCAGTTCAACCTGAATTGAACCGGCAGTAGAAGTAGCGTAGTTCAAATAGAGATTCTTTCCAGTAAAGATAAGCGAGCGCGTTGTAAATTCGCCTCCCTGAACCCCACAGTGCACAGCGGCAAATCCGTTCGGGCGCATGGTAAGTCTCCGAAGTCGGTTATCTGGCCACTCATAGTGCTCACTGATATACATTGAGAGCTCATACGGGTCCGTTTGCACAATTCCTGTAGCCGGCATATTGCTCCTTTGAGTCCAGTTGTGCATATCCAAATCTGGTCGTACCCATGCCTCCAGGAATGTACGATCCCAGTTCACACCATCTCTGCTGCTCATAAACATCGCATCCGAAATTCCTCGCTCTTTGTATCCTGAAAGTTTGGTACGTTCTGGCTGAAATCTTTTAGGAAAGGCGAGTAAAATGTGCGGCGCCCCAGGGCAAGGTGTTGTGGAGCTCGTGTAGAAATGCTCTTTGGGTATGCCGGCGGCATATATGTTGGGTACTGGCACCGACCAGTGGATAAAGTCTCTCGACGTACAGCTCTGAATTGCTCGTACATCATCCCCATAGTACCGTGAATAGCATCTATAGAGCCCCACTTCCTCGTCCCAGAAACCGAGATTGAGTGAGTCGAAAGCGCCTTTAGTGATGACTGGCTGCTCCTGCATTTTAGCCCAATGGATACCGTCCGGTGATCTAAATGCGTAAAGTTTACCATTGATGCCAGCCAATGCTTTATACCGCTGATCCGAAGGTGAGTTGGGATTAGAATCCAGGAACGGAGCGAAGTTATGCGACTCCACACCTCTATGCACAATATTATTTTGACTTGAGCCATTGAAGCTGTACATACCAAGGTTCGGTCGTGAAAAATGAACTCCATCTGTGCTCTCTGCCATACAGGTTACCTGCTTTTCAGATGCGTCTTCCGGACAAAAACCACGGTAGTATAGGCGAATATTTTTACCATCCTGAATGACAGAGTAGTAAGCGCTGTCCACCCCTTCCCAGGCTTTATCTGTTACCAATACTACTTCACGTTTTATGGGAGCAGACATCTGATGCGTAACTCCCGATTTCCTCTCAATCAACCATTCATCCACAAAAAGTTCCGTTCTATTCCCAATCGAAACAGTAGGTTTATTAACTAGATTTACTTCAAGGCAGTACAATTTTGGCTGACGATGCATCACAAAGAAAAATCCCAGAAGGATGGAAAACATGTATTTCAAGTTTTTACTAAGCATTAGATTATCCTATTGATATTGATTTAAGTTTCTCCACGAGCTAACTTTGTCAGCCGAGCTTCAGCACCTATAAAATATGCCCCTATTCTCAGCCAGAAACTAAGAGGACACAGATTCATGCCCATAGACAGCCATTCGATAACGGGTTCTCAATCAGCCAATAAATGTAACCTGACTCTTCTCCCAATTCGCCTAAGATTCATTTCATTCCTTTAATTAGATTAACGAAAGGTAACTATTCTTCTTAATCTTATAATAGTCACTTGCTTGGGCATTAATATTGAAATATGTACTTATGAACAATATAAGCGCGTATTAAATAGCCGATTGGAGTTTACTCTGTCGACATCTTCGATGATTCGAATCTGAAGTACTGTAATATCCGATCTTGGCGAATAGCCATGCTGAATAGTTACAACGAAAGTTTATTTTGTATGCTTTACAGTTGCGAAACTAATCATGTTCACACATTCATTTCAGAAACAGATATCTAAGTCAACGACGGGGTAAAATAGAGTTATACTACACATCCTAACAGAACCAAATATCAGCTATAAGACTTCCTATCACAATATCGCAAGATTAAGAACCCCATGATCAGATCAAAACCAAGCACCATATCTCCGCTCAGCTGCCTAGTAACAACATTCTGTTTAATTATTTTAAGCATTTCAGTATCGAGCGCCAATGCACTATCTGATGTACGTAATATTTCTACCCCTAAAATTCATTATCATATCAAAGCAGATGTTGAATTGAACTGTTACCACGTGGCACTGCATGTAGATTCGCCTGGAACCGATGCAATAGATTTCGCCATCCCCGCGTGGACTCCTGGTTTCTATCAGATACTCAATTATCAGGCGAATATCGATCATGTGGCCGCATCTTGCTCTTCGAATCCTGTCATCGTCACTCATCCCTCATCCAGAATTTGGGAAGCTGCTTCCACATCCTCCTCTCGCAGCAGTTTGGATATAACCTACGATGTTCACTGCACCGAAGATGGACACGGATTCTTCTCTGCGATACTAAAACCTGCTGAGAAAGAAGGTTACATCAACGGTGCGGCTGCGTTCATGTACATCGTGGGGCATAATGAAGAACCTGCCACACTGACGGTAACTCTCCCGCCTGAGTGGAAAATCGCCACTCCTCTTACCCAAACATCCGCAATGAATTCGAGTGGAACCGATGAAGTTTCCCAGACTTTTATTGCTGAGAATTACGACGAATTGATCGACTGCCCTTTGCAAATGGGCAGGTTCGACGAAACCATCTTCAAAACGGATGGAATACTATTTCGCTGCATTCTCCTGGGAAATCATCAAGCGAACAAAAAGAAATTGAATATCAATCTCGGCAAAATCGCTCATGCGGAGCTTCAGCAGTTTGGATATTCACCATTTCAAAACTACATCTTCTTCTTCCACTGTGGAGGAGCAGGCTTTTATGGCGGATTAGAACATCGCAGTTCCACAGTAATTCATCTTTCACGACCAATTAAAGACGCGGGAGATGAAGAGCTGCTTGCTGTGGCTGCGCATGAGTTATTTCATGCCTGGAATGTTAAAAGGCTCCGGCCGCAAGGGCTTGGGCCATTCGACTACACCCAGCAAGTTCGAACTCGGTCTCTCTGGTGGGCGGAGGGCGTGACAGACTACTTTGCAGAGCTGATGCTTGTTCGCTCAGGGCTGAGATCCAAGGCATGGTTCCTGGACGAGTTCTCTGCTAGAATTTCAGAATTAGATGCCGAACCAGCGCGTGTACGCATCTCTTTAGAGGAAGCAAGCCTGAAAGCCTGGGAAGGCAGAAGTGAGGGTTTTGGCGGACTTAGCTACTATTTGAAAGGTAGTCTCGCTGCTCTCTATTTCGATCTAAGAATTCGTGAACTTACAAATGCAAAAAAAGGTCTCGAAGACGCCCTGATCTATCTAGAAGCCCAATATGCAGCTGATGGAAATGGATATCCTGAAACAGCACTATTAGAATCTCTGAATTTGGTATCTGGGACAAACTTCGACGAAGAATATGCTCAGATAATAGGTAGGACGGACGATATTGATTGGAAAAAATGTCTTTCTTCTGCCGGAATTGTTTTGAAGCGAGACCACGCTAATATTTTTGGAATAGAACTGGAAGATTCTACATCCCCAAATCCAATTGTACGGCGTATTGAGCCTGGCTTTCCTGGAGATCGGATGGGTCTTAAACCTGGTGATAAACTCTTGTCGATGGGTGGCAGGCTGGTAGTATCTTCCCAGCTTGCAGAGATGATGTCTCACATGGCAGAAAACAGTGTCGTTAAGCTTAGAGTAGAGCGGGCAGGCGCTGCTGTGACTCTTGAGGGGCATATTGGCATACAGAACTCCCATGCAAAACTAAGTTTCATCCCTGAAAATCAGCTCTCTGATTCTGCTGTTAAAATACTCTCTTCAATTTTTGGCCATAAACCGGACCACCCTATTCGAATGCTATCAAGTCCTGCTGAAGTGATCTTGGATGAAAAGCTAAAATGAAAAGATCCTATGGCCGCGCACTTTTCTACTTACTTCCGTTAATTATCTGGATGACTCTGATTTTTAGCGCTTCCACAGGAGCCGGATCGAGTGGACACTCATTTCGACTTGTAATGTTCCTCATCTCCTTCATTCGGGAGCGAGAGATTTCACTCACGTTTGATACTCTCGACAGTGTGAACCTCATTCTTCGCAAAGTAGCCCATATTTCCGAATATGCTATTCTCGCCCTACTTGCCGCCCGATACATTCAATTCGGGGCCTCCCAACTCAAGAGATCCACCATTTTCGGATCATTCGTAATTTGTGTGGTATATGCTTCTATTGATGAGCTGCACCAGAGATTCGTTCCAGGACGTACGGGAGCCGTGCGCGATGTCCTAATCGACAGCACAGGTGCACTGACCGCCCTCGTGTTGATGGGATGTTGGTTTGTTATAAAATCAATTGAGAAGAATCATCCTGCGAACCAAGCAGAACCCAATTAGCAACTCTCGACATTTCTTCACCATACTCAAATAAATGCGACAAATACACGCATGAAATCTATTGCGTAATTTACACATTCACTGTATAATTAAAATCTGCACAATGAATCTGCGCACTTATTAGCTGCTCCGCAGATATCCGGAAGTCTGCTCAGTTTTCATACCGTACCGCTGACGGCAAATATCTCCAGTAATCTTATTTTACTGCCTCAGCCACTATCTGTATTGTCACACTTTAAGTTGTAATTTTTTTCAGGGGAATCTATGCGAACTCAATCTCGAGCATTCAAAGTTGATCCGAATTCAATTTTCCGCATTGTGGGAGCGATACTTTGTTGTATTTTGACGCACAGCGCCCAAGCAATGGCCAGTGAACAGAAAACGGGCACACATGGTACTGCAATGAAACACGCAATTGCCAACTTCAGTGCAATGGCAGCTTGGGAAGCAGTAAATCCGCCTTCACCGAATGTCAGAAAGGTGCATCATAGGCCTCTTACTCCTCTCCGAAGAGTTTCAAGCGGAAGCCTTGAATTCTCTCAGAGTGAGCCGCCTCCCGCACAGACGCCAGGAGGGCCACTCTCACCTGCAACTTTTGTGAACTTCCTCGGCCTTGACGATAACGGGACTTCGATTCCACCGGATACAGATGGGTCAGTTGGTCCGAACCATGTGGTTACGGCTCTGAACACACAGGTGCGAATCCAGAATAAAATCGGAACTGTAATCAGTACTGTTTCGCTGAATGGATTCTGGAGCCCTGTCCTTGGTAACCGCGGTGCTTTCGACCCGAGATGCCAATACGACCCCTACGCTAATCGCTGGATTATGACTTCTGCAGCAGATAACAATTCACAAAATTCTGCTATTTTGGTCGCAGTTTCCCAAACGATTGATCCCACAGGAAACTGGAATTTCTACGCGATCAGTGCAGACCCAACTAACTCTACCTGGGCTGACTACGATCAGTTAGGATTCAGTAAGAAATGGCTCACAGTAACTGTCAACATGTTCACTTCTGCCGGCAGTTATGTCGGAATGCAGCTCTATGCACTCAACAAGCAGGACTTCTATAACAACGGTACAGGGAAATATACACTGCTTACAGACTCTTCGGGATTCGCATTAGCTCCTGCAAGCACTTACGATCCAAATCTGGATACAGCCTACTTTCTTGAAATCTGGAATGGTAATTTCAATAATCAGGGATATCTTCGGATGAGTTCTATGACCGGCAATGTCGGTTCAGAAACATTAAATCCGGGTATTTTCTTCCCGACTGTGAACAGCACCTGGAACGAATTTGACAGTGGTGATTATGCTCCACAGTCCGGCTCGACTAACAAAATTTCCAATGGTGACTGGCGAATGCATAATGTTGTGTACAGAAACGGGTCTCTTTGGTGTACGCACAATGTCTTTCTTCCAACAGATAACTCCACGCACACTTCCGTACAATGGTGGCAGATAGATCTATCTGGTAACACGCAGCAGCTTGGGCGAATTGATGATCCAGCCGGAGCGATTTTCCGCGCTTTTCCAAGTATTGCCGTCAACTCTAACAACGATGTCCTCATCGGCTATTCGCGTTTTTCAGCGTCAACTTTTGCAAGTGGGGCGTACTCGTTCAGATTGGGAACCGACAGCCTAAATACTACGCAATCAGAAAATATTCTGAAGTCTGGTGAAGCATCCTACTTTAAAACCTTTGGTGGCGCCGAAAATCGATGGGGAGACTATAGCTCGACTGTGGTAGACCCTCTTGATGATCTGAGCATGTGGACTCTGCAGGAGTATGCTGCACTTCCGTCTGGCGGCCAGGATCGCTTCGGAACCTGGTGGGGTGAAATTTCTGCCGCAGCTAGCCAGACCAGTATCACCATTCCAAATTTTGGATTTGAAGCTCCTGTTCTTGCTGCCAACTCTTTCCAGTATAAGCCTTCCGGCGCTTCCTGGACATTCGTAGGAGGCTCTGGCATCAGCACGAATGCGAGCGCTTTCACTGCAGCGAATCCCAACGCTCCTGAAGGCAAACAAGTGGGTATCCTTCAAGGCGGGGCCAACATTTCTCAGATTCTCAGCGGATTCCAGAGCACATCTAACTACAAAGTCACGTTAGCAGCCGCTCAGAGAGGCAGCAACAACGCTACTTCACAGACATTCCAGATCAAGATCGATGATCAAGTTCTAGGCACTTTCACGCCAGGCAGCAAAAACTACGCCGACTTTACCACCAATCTCTTTACGCCTATCACTGGTAACCACACACTTACAGTACAGGGCACAAACCCTAATGGCGGCGATAATACGGCATTCTTAGACAATGTACGAATCACGGGAGTCTCAAATGGCACCTCCCCCATTACTACATCTTATCTGGAAATATACTCTGGCTCCGCGATGATAGGGCTCACCGCCAACTTCCGAGCTAAAATGTCGGTATTCCTGGGACAGGCAATTTCGGGAAGATCTATCACCTTTAGTATTGATGGGACTAATATCGGATCGTCAACTACGGATGTCAACGGATTTGCGACTCTAGCCTACACTGTTCCTCCCTCCCTGGGAGTTGGTGTTAAGACGATCACGGCAACATTTGCAGGCGATGCACAATACTCATCTGGATCTCGAAGTGGATCTTTTACGGTACTGCCCATCATCGATGGTATCGGTCTTGGCCCAGTGACTTCCAAAGCCGGCAAGATAATGAATGCTGGGGCAAGGCTGATCACGTACTATGGTGCGGCTATCGCAGGAAGAAACCTCGATTTCTCGATTGATGGAGTAATTGTTGGATCAGTAATAACCGACTCCAATGGCGGAGCTAGACTAGTATATTTGCTTCCCCAAGAGACTGTGTTTGGGTCGCATAATCTGACAGCTTCTTTCGCTGGTGACAGTATCTATAAAGTGGTATTAAAAACGGTAATTCTGACGGTTCCACTATCAAATACTTCCCTGACTGTATCCAGCCAGTCGGGATCGCCCGGCCAGGTGAAAAATCTACAGTGCCGGCTATACAATGAAACTGGCCATGTGGCAGTGAACAGAACTGTAACCTTCAGTGTAAATTCTACAGCTGTTGGGACTGCAGTCACCGATGCGCTTGGGTATGGCAACCTTGCATATAAAATTCCAGACAACCTGGGAACTGGGCCAAAGACTATCGGGGTAAGTTTTGCTGGAGATACCGTCTATAACCCATCCACTGGAACAAATACTCTCACAATAGCGGCTGCGAATTCCTTGCTTTACATGGTAGATACCACTATCAACGCGGGTCAATCGCTGCGACTGCCAGTTCGCCTTCTGGGTGCATCCGGAAATTACATCGCCGGACGAACTATTTCACTTACTGTCAATGGTGTCTCAGCAGGAACCACGGTAACTCAGGCTAATGGAGTCGGTGCCTTCACTTATACAATCCCATCCGGAACTGGCCTCGGACAGTTCACGATTACAGCCAGTTTCGCTGGGGACAGCGCTTATAACTCCTCTACTTCAAGTAAAACTCTCACTATCAAATAGTGCGTGTGAGCTGTATTTAAAAGTCGGTGAAATTCGCATAATTTGCCCTCACCCCCCGACCCCCTCTCCCAAAAACAGGAGAGGGGAGCTTTAAATCGTTAGTTTCCTATCTCCCGTTTTGTGAGATATTCGCTTATAATAAGATCAATACCCGTAACTATTCAGCATGATCAGATTACAGTTACTTCCAAGGGTATTCAAATCGCAATAAGAGGAGCATCGAACGCTCTGAGCATTGCGATTCAATCGCCTTCAAAAATTACAGGGCTCACTCCAAACAGTGCACTCCGCGGTGCAAAAGCAACCACGATCACTGTGTCTGGGAGCGGCTTTCAGACAGGTACCAAGGTAAGTTTTAGTGGCTCTCTGATTGCAACCACTTATGTCTCGGCCACAAAACTGAAAGGATTGATTCCTGCAGCCAGTCTGACAACGGCAGGTCTTTTCGCAGTTCAAACTGTAAATACAGTGAATGGGAATTCAATAGCATCCGCTCCGGCAACATTAACTGTCAAATTCCCGCTGCCCGTACTGAAGAAGCTATTACCAGCCACGGCAGCCATCGGGACATCGTTCACAATGACACTATCGGGAACAGGCTTTGTCCCAGAATCGGTTGTGTTGTGGAACGGAGTTTCCCGACCGGTAACCTATACAAACAGTACATCTCTTAAGGTTATTGTTACAGGGTCAGATACGAGCCCTGGGAGTATCGCCGTACAGGTAGTTAATCCTGCTCCTGGTGGTTGAAGTTCTACAACACTCCATCTACTCGTCGCCAATCCGAGTTTGTCGGTTAGTTATATCATGACCCGTGTGACCGCTACTCAGGTGAAACTGACCTACATTATCAAGAATATTGATTCTGTAAGAGTTACGAATCTGAAACAGATTAATGCTTCATTAACGCTCTCGTCTCCAGTGCTCACAGTAGGAGGTACGCCATCTGCGGCAACCATTTCCGCCGCATTGGAACCGGGTCTCTCTGTTACAAAGATCGTCACATTCACCAATACCCGACTCACAACAGGAACTTCTGCAAATCTTGCGCTCACCATAGCTGCTGATGGTGGGTATTCACATCGGCTGGAGGAGTAGTTACGTTACCTTAAACGCCGTAGGGAAAATCTAAATACACTTTACTGCGTGTCTAAATAAAACATCAAAGTTCCAGCAATCTATTTAGATTGCTGGAACTTTATTTGGTTAGCACTGTCCTACAAATTTTGCTAAACTTGATGCATTTGGAATCGCTGAAATTATCTACTTTGAATTCACTCGGCGCAGCATCATATCGCGAAACTCATGAAAAACTCGCTTCATATGACGCGCCTTATATGGGAAGATTTCTGGCTGATCCATGTTATGCACCACCAGCGCATTATCGGCTTCGAAAATGAGCAGTTTGCCATCCAGAGTTTCACCACAGTCAATTCCAAAATATTCCAGATTCAGCAGATCAGCCATTTTTGAGATAGCCTCCGAGTGTCGTCTCCCAAAATCATCTTCAAAGTTGTTCATAAACTGCTCTTCTTCGGTACGCTTCTCTTCACTTTCAAGCATACCGGCATTCACATAGTGGATCATCCAGTTATCGGAGATACCCATGTGGCTGGGATATGCTTTTCCCTCTATGACTGCGATTCGGTATTTACGAAACAGACCATCCACACTCCTGTAGTCGATAAATCTAGAAATAAAGAAGTCGTTTTCCATACGAAGAGAGAGATATTCAGCAAGTTCAAATCTATCATCAATTTTTGCAAGGCCATGCCCGGCATGAGAGTCGAAGGGTCGGATAATCAGTGGTAACCCACCTTCAGTTAGTATCAAGGATAACTCTAATTCACTTACAGAAACTCTATCTAATGTCGATTTATCGGCACGAATGGTGGGCGGGATGAGAATGCTGGATATGGGCTCTAGAATTTTATATAACGCTTCTCGGCCAACCTGTGGAATAGCTGATGGCAGATTGATGATAGGTTTTTCCCAATCTGACAATATGCGTTCCAGTTCTCGGAAAACCTCGCGAGATTCTTCACACTCGGAAGCCAAAACAAACGCTAAATCGTGTTCAGGAAGTGGTGGCATCGGCATTCCCGGAACAACATAGACTACATACATCGTGATATCAGAATCTTCTATAAGGAACTCTATGGGAGTATTCGCGCTTATATTTCCGGCAGCAGCAAAGGCAAGAACTCTCAGTTTAGCATTTGAACTTTGAGCTGGTAACTGATAAAGCCGACACATAGTAAGCGCATGTTCCTGAAACACCAACCCCCGTTCGGCATTATCGTGCATCTGATCAATTAGGCACATGTCCATCAGTGCAGCCGCATCTGAACTATCTTTGGCAAAGCGCCCCGTAAGGTACTGCCAGATTGGTGACATATCGACTCCATCAAATCTCAATTTTCCTAGTTTTGCAAGGCCCAAAACAGGAGGGATAAAAGTATCCATAAGCTGATTTTCGGAAGGTGATTTCAAAGTATTTCCATTCTTAGAATACCTAAGCTGCTTTCTCATATTCTCTTGGGAGATGCCGAATCAATAGTTCAATTTTATCAAGTAAAGCGCGTATCTCTTCCGCTTCTGGCTCGATATTAACCGACTTAGATCGATTGCTCCGTTTCCAAATAGTCGAAACCGTGCGCGCGCTCGCGCAGATGCGGAGAGCTCCTGTAGAATCGTATTCTCCTGAAGAAATCGCCACTGGCTGGCCAAGATGATATAATTGAGCAGCTACTGCTTTTTCTGCACCTGAAATGAACGCTGGAAGTGAGTGAACCATGTTCTGATTGAGAGATTTATAGATGTCAACTGAATCGGCGGCAGATAGTAACTGATTTACATGTCTTAAGAGTATTGGAAAAATCGTTTTGTAGACCATCTCCTCGTCGATGCTATCAGCACTATTGGCATCCTGCCCTGGCATAGGCTGAATGTTGGGAAAAGACTCACATATCTGGTTCGAAACCATACTTTCAAACTGGGAGAGGGCCTGCACACGAAATTCCAAAGGGACTTCGAAGTACGATCGCATTTCATGCAGTGCTGCGGACCAACGAAAATACTGCCCTAAGTTATCACCTGGATCGAATTGTGTTCGTATATTTGTCCATGCAATCGGCCAGTCACCCCTTGTCGTGTAGTCGGTGAGTCTTACTGGCGTATGATTACAAGCGGCAATACGATTGCTAAGCGATTTCGGAACCAGGAGAGCTCCGCTAAAAGGAGGCCCTGTGAAATATTTTGAGCCACTAATAAGAACAATATGCTCCTGATCCAGATGCCATTTAAGTCGTGCCCGGCTTAATCGCATCTGACAGGCATCTACTACAACGTGAACTTCATCACAAAATCGACTCTTTACAACCTGAAGACACTCGTGGCTGGGTGATCTTAATCCAGTTTTTGAACTATCCATCGCCTGAAGAAGTACCTCATGCCCCGACTTGACGGAACGCGAAACCAAATCACACACTTCCTGATCTAGTTCATCTGCAGATTTCGGATACCCATTCCTGCCGCGAACAGCAATTGGTAAGACAGATACACCTTCGGATAGTCCACCTATGGGAGCACCCTTTTGCACATCCATCCCGCGTGACGTCACCTTACTGAAATGCCTGCCCAGGAGAGCATTTGGTACACCACTCCCAGTCTCATCCGCTGCTAACAAAATACAATCCAGTGGTCTGTTGCCCGCAATCCCCTTAATGATATATAAGGATTGAAGAGTCGAATCCGTACCGGATGGAGAGAACACAACCTCATTACCACTTTTTCCAATACCTAATACTTCTAAAAGTTCCTGACGTAAGATTTCGAATGCAGTATCCAAACTGTCTAGAGCATAAGCACTCGTACGAAGCTTTCTCTGCAAATACTCCAAATGCCGATATGCCTCAAAGGATATGGAACTCGCAGTCGAGGACCCAAAACTATGTGTGTTTGGGCGAGGTAAAGGGCTGCAGCTAAAACTATTTAATCCAGAATTTTTATCGACAGCAATGCGTGAATCCCCACCACTTATCAATATCTCTTCTGTAGGCACACACAAAATATCAAGAAATCTGCTCATTTGCCCCTCATCTGGTTTCCCAAACGACAGATTTCTTCCACTAGCAGATCAAGATCCTCCGTCATCGTTCTGTGATTAGTTATCGAGACACGAATGGCAGTGTGTCCCTTAATGGTGGTAGTAGAGGGAGCCGCGATCCCTGAAAGCTGCAGTTCCGTGACGATCCTGATATTTAGCTGATCAAGCTCAATCTCTGGGACACCTCGGTCATAGTATCGGAAACAAACAATGTTGAGTGTAACTTCTGCCAGAAGCTGAAGACCGCTATTGGATTTTACTAATTCACCAAGATATCTGGCCTGATTACAGTTCTGAGTGATAAGCTCAGCAAACCGATCCATTCCATAGGCCTGCATTGTGAACCACACTTTGAGAGCTCGAAATCCTCTCGAAAGCTCAGGGCCATATTCACAGAACCAAGGTTCACCACCCGCCAATCCGCAGTCTAGGCCAGCCAGGTATACGCCTCTGCTGGAAAATGCTTTTCGATGTTCGGCCTCATTTTTTATGAGTACACATCCTGCATCGTAAGGAACATGCATCCACTTGTGGAAATCGAAAGCAATGGAGTCCGCTAGCGAAATAGCAGTTAACCGCCCATGGAATTCAGGAGCCAAAATAGCCAGCCCGCCAAACGCACCATCAACATGCATCCAGATATCCTGATTGTGACAGATATCTGCGATGCGTTTCAGGTCATCTATGGCACCGGTATTGACTGTGCCAGCTGAGGCAATAACTGCAATGGGACACAGCCCATTCATTCTATCTTCAGAGATACGGTGTTTCAGCGCTTCAATATCCATTCGATATTCACTATCCACTGGAATTCGGCGCAGTGCATCGTGTCCTAAACCTAGCAGTTCGAACGCTTTCGCAGCGCTGCAGTGCGCTTCACTGGATGTATACCCAACGAGCCTGGAGGGCATTCCTGCCAAACCAAGTTTTTGAATATCTCCACCTGCGTGAGTATTCCTGGCTACCTTGAGTGCAATCAGGGTTCCCATAGAAGTTCCTGTAGTGATAATTCCACTGCTCTCAAACGGGAAATTGAAAATGTTTTTGCACCAGTTCAAAACCTGCCTTTCGATATACACAGCAGCATGATCACGGCCCCCTGCATTACTGTTCATGAAGGCAGCAAGCATCTCCCCCATCACGCCGGCGATATTTCCACTGCCATGCACCCAGCCAAAAAATCGGGGATGTGTATTGCCGTTACTAAATGGAAGAATAGACTCATTAAAAAAACTGTTCAGCTCGTAAAGCGATCTCTCGCCGGTGGGCACAGGCACATTCTGACGAAGAACTGATTCTTTTGCCACTGGCTGCCATACTGGTCGATTGCGAACCGACTTCATATTGTTCATACATTGATCCACTGCCTGATGAAAAGCGAAGCCAACTTCGTCCCATTCTTCCGGATCGAGAGTTGTTTCGCTGATCATAGCAGTTTGCCTGTGGAGGAGATAGCTGTGTAGATATGGGGCTTATATTCTTGAAGAGTTCTCACAACCGTAATTGTCGGGAACGCAACATTGGATCTGTAGAGATTTTACTGCGCAGCATGGCCCATTGGAGTTAAACTGTGATTTTCATATATTGCAGGGATTTGAAAACTGCCGGCATCAGAACACAACACTATGCCGGGAGTTAAAATCTTCTCATCAAAAAACAGGAGTCTTCCAGACGCAATTCCGCCCGCAGGGCGGTTCGCCGGAGGACTTTCAGACGGGTATTTCAGTGCCCCTAACTAGGGATGAGGGTGGGGCTTTCTGTACATAAATTAAATTCTTACATTATCCTGCTCTTCAGACACCTCCGAGTTCTATGCTATAATTAATTAAGGTGAACGAATCGAATCCATGATAGAAGCAATCCAACTCAGTAAAATATTTAAAGATAAGAAACGTGGTGAAGTTCGAGCCGCTGATGGCGTCAGTTTATCGTGTCAGCCAGGAGAAATTTTTGGTCTTCTTGGGCCAAATGGCGCTGGTAAAACCACCACACTCCGGATGCTGGCAACTATCCTGGAGCCTACGAGTGGCAGCGCAACTATCGCAGGTTTCGATGTACGCACACAGGGACAGCAGGTACGGCAGAACATAGGTTATCTTTCCGGCTCGACAGCTCTTTATGAACGCCTCACTGCCCGCGAAATGGTCACCTATTTTGGTGAACTATACGGTCTTGAATCATCTCAAATCAAAAGTAGGATTGAAGAGGTTTTTACTGAATTAGATATGCATGAGTTTGCCGACCGCCGATGTGATAAACTATCCACAGGTCAAAAACAGCGCGTGTCTATAGCAAGGACTATTCTCCATCGCCCTGCCGTACTCTTTTTTGATGAGCCCACCAACGGCCTGGATGTCGTCACTGCGCGAACTATCATCCGATTTATAAGAAGATGCCGAAATGAAGGTCGTACTGTCGTGTTTTCGACTCATATTATGAGCGAAGTCGAATTGCTCTGTGACAGAATAGCGGTTATTTATAACGGCAAAGTTGCAGCCACAGGCACTCTCGAGGAACTGCGTGCACAAACGGGTAAACAGGTCTTCGAGCAAGTCTTTCTCAAGCTCATAGGCGAGGAGGATGAAGAGTGAGCGACAGTAATTCGACATCCCCCACTCCTTTGATAGACAGCGGCCATCAGAAAAGCAGAATCTTAACTATACTCAAAAAAGAGTTTAGAGAGATATTTCGCGATAGGCGTACTGTAATGTCGGTTGTGATCTCCCCGCTGATAATCACACCTGCATTGTTCGCACTGATGGGCACACTCATCAGCGGACAAACAGAAAAGATAAAATCCAAAACCTATTCGGTAGGGATTGTTCGAAGTGAAGAAGCACCCCAGCTCTATAAAGCGGTGCAGGCAATACCAAATTTCAAATTTACGACTATAGAAGAAAACAAGGCAGAAAACTGGGTTAAAGATCGCAGAGGCCAGGCTGTCATTATTCTACCAGCACAGGCCGATTCTGCTCTTGTACACAGTTCCGTGCCGATTCAAATACTCCAGGATCCCGGAAAAGAGGAATCGCTGGCAGCTTCCAGCCGATTGTCACAGGCATTTACTCTCATTGGGCAGCAGTATGTGAAACAGCGATTAATCTCAAGCGGCCTTCCCGGCGATTATGCCACTCCGTTTCATATCACGGAAAAGCAGATTTCCGAAAGTGGCGGGGCAGGAACATTTATACTCTCCATGATGCTGCCGTATATTCTGGTCGTGTCCGCTTTCAGCGGGGCGATCTACGCAGCTTTCGATCAGGTGGCAGGAGAAAAAGAACGCGGTACACTTGAAACTCTCTTGGTCTCCCCCGCTTCACGCAGTGACATCGTGATAGGTAAATTCCTGGCAGTGGTTGGGGTATGCCTGCTTAGCAGCATCCTCTCCATCACAGGCCTAATATTCTCCTTTACCAGTAAAGCAAAATCCTTCGCGTGGCTTTCTCAGGGTGGGCTTCATCTCAGCTCTGCAGCCATCGGAGTCACACTGCTTGTGATGATTCCACTGGCTGTACTTTTTGCTGGGCTTCTCCTGGCGGTCTCAACTTTTGCACGCAATCAGAAAGAAGCGCAAACATATCTCGCTCCACTCTTTATTTTCGTGCTGATGCCAGCAATGGCATCTATGTTCATCGGCACTGACGTTGGTAAATCAATCGCATTGGTCCCAGTTCTGAACGCCTCCATCATCATCAAGCAGGCGCTTAGCGGATCCTACGATCCTGGCTTTATATCCATTGCATTCGCCGCTTCTGCTGTGTATGCCGGAATTGCACTTTTCATCGCCACCCGGCTGTTCCATAAAGAGAGTGTACTCATCAAAGCATAGATCGTTGTGGTATAATAGACTATTCCGATAAGATAGCTCAGAATTAATAGTTGAGGGAAGCAAGTGACTCAAGAAATTAAGGTTAATGAAGCAGTAGAAGTATCAAATTCAACTGATGTGGTTCTTAGATTAGCAGGTGAATCTGGTGAAGGCGTCGTCAGTCTTGGCGATCTTACCGTCCAGATGCTTGTACAGATGGGGTTGGACATCTACACTTTTCAAACTTTTCCAGCCGAAATCAAGGGTGGTACGGTCATGTATCAAATCCGTGCCACAGAATCCACCACCCTCTCACATGGGGACGCGGTAGATGTTTTTGTTGCACTCAATCGTGATGGATTTTCTTTATTCGGAGACAGCCTCAGAGAGAATGGAATTCTGGTATACGATAGTGATGTGTTCACCCCCGATTCAGATGCTGGCAGAACAGAATATGCCCTGCCAATTTCAACGCTAGCATTAAATGAGAAACAGGCTGTCCGCTCAAGAGTTTCCCCGGAACAACTGAAACGGCTACCACCGCCTAAAAATATCGTTGGCCTGGGAGCGCTGCTCAGGTTAGTTAACGCTCCACTGGAACCCGCTGAACAGTACGTCAAGGATCTTTTCGCACGCAAAGGCGACGCTATTGTCGAAATGAATATATCGGCGCTGCACAGTGGCGCTCGCCATATTTCAGAACAGATTGAGAGCACTGGCAAGCGGGCTCCAAAGGTAACTCCTCGCTTTGACATGCCAAAACGCCTTACTTTAAATGGCAATCAGATGTTGGCGATGGGCGCAATTTCTGCTGGCTGCAGGTTCTATTCCGGATATCCCATCACTCCGGCCACGGAGATTATGGAGTTTCTTGCAAAGGAACTCCCCAGATTTGGCGGTTCGGCAGTGCAGGCAGAGGATGAGATTTCCGCATTGGGAATGTGCCTTGGTTCCTCGTACGCTGGCGTCAAAACGATGACAGCATCTTCAGGACCGGGTATCTCACTCATGGTAGAAATGATCAATCTGGCTGGACAATCCGAGCTCCCCGTGGTTATCGTAGATGTGCAGCGCGGTGGCGCATCAACAGGTATGCCCACTAAAACAAGTCAGGGTGATCTTAATCTGGCGCTGTATGGAGTGCACAATGAAAGCCCGAGAATTGTCATTGCTCCCACAAGCGTAACAGACTGTTTTTGGACTGCAGTAGATGCATTCAATCTCGCGGAAGCGTATCAGTGCCCAGTAATACTACTTTCCGATCAAGCACTCGCTACACGGAAAAGCACAATTGAGCATCCCGATCTTACTCAGCTCGAAATAATAGAACGTCTGAAACCGGAAGCAGAAGATATATTAAAGAATGGATATTTAAGATTCCTTGATACACCTTCCGGGATATCTCCTATGTCTATTCCCGGAATGCCGGGAGCGCAGTATGTAAACACCGGCATAGAGCACGACGAGGCAGGTGATCCGGGCTATACTCCAGAACTAGCGACTGTATCCAAGGAGAAACGCTTTAGAAAGCTAGAAACATGCCGCATAGAACAGGGTTCAAAATTTGTTCGATACTTTGTTGGGCGAGATGAAGCGATGATCGAATCCATTCAAGATACCGATGTGGGAGTGATAGCTTTTGGTTCCACTGAAGGTGTAATACGTGAAGCTTCGCAGCGTGCAATTAATGAAGGGTTCAGTGTCGCGCATATGCATGTGCGGCTTCTAAACCCGCTTCCAATCGCACAGATTGAACAGTTCGCTTCAAAATGCAAGACTGTTCTGATTCCTGAACTTAACTTTTCCGGGCAGTTCGCAAATTGGCTGAGGGTGAATACAGAAATTGAGTTTGAAACGCACCATAAGGATGAAGGGCTTCCATTTATCCCCAATGAAATATACCAGAAAATAACGTCCCTAGCTGTAAGTTAGTAGTAGTATTCCTATTGTGGAGCAGATCACCAGCATCGATTGCAAGCCGTACGCAGAGTAACAAGGAGAATTGGTAATGGCTCAGGCCGCAGAAATTGTTCAAGTATTTCAACCCAAAGACTATAAGAGCGATCTCAAACCAATCTGGTGTGCTGGCTGTGGAGATTTTGGAGTTCTAAATGCACTCTATAAAGCAATGGCAGCTTGTAATCTAGATCCAAACAATACGGTCGTTGTTTCTGGTATAGGCTGCTCCTCGAGACTGCCAGGCTTTGTCAGTACGTACGGGTTCCATGGCGTACATGGTAGGGCGCTTCCGATTGCTACCGGCATCAAACTTGCTCGGCCCGAACTCAATGTGATTGTGGTGGGCGGCGATGGTGATGGTTACTCCATTGGTGCGGGACATCTGCCGCACTGTGCACGCCGTAATCCGGATATAACGTATCTCATTATGAATAACAATGTGTACGGTCTCACAAAAGGCCAGGTGTCTCCTACTTCAACAATTCCGTTGATTTCACTACAGAGCAAGCAGGATCCTAAAAGATGGAAAACTACTCCTTATGGCTCTACCGAAGACCCAATTGATCCTATCGTTCAGGCAATTGCGCACGATATTTCCTTTGTTGCCCGAGGTTTTTCGTATAAGCCAAACCAACTCGCCGACCTTCTAACACAGGGTATACGGCATAAAGGATTCGCGCTCATAGATGCATTCAGCCCTTGCCCCACCTTTAACCAGGATCAGACCGATGAGTTCTATAAAGAACGCACCTATGATGTCCCCCTGGATCATGATCCCACCAACAAGCTGAAAGCGTTTGAGCTCGCTTTGAGTGATGAAGGATTCCCAATCGGATTAATTTACAAAAAAGAGCGTAAAGTGAGTGTACAGGACGAACTCGCATTCCTCCGAGAATCAGCAGTGCCCCAGTCTCTTGATCAAATGTTCGCACACTTTATGAGCTAATTCTCCCTCAGCACAAAAGTCTTACCCTTCTCCCTGGACACTCGTTCCTCGTTAGGGAGAAGGGAGAGAATGCAATCATCGTCTTTTCGAATTGAAGTTATTAATCACGAAGTGAAATTTTAATCTATAGCTCCCCTCTCCTCCGAGCTTGCGAGGGAATTAGAAGGAAAGGGGCTGGGGGTGAGGTTATTATTCCGCCCTCTCCTGTTTTTGGGAGAGGGATTGGGAGTGAGAGTGAATCAGTGATATAATAGACTATTGACTATTCTCGGAACCGGCAGGAACGTTCCATGAAATACACTGTTCCTCTCACTACACGTTTAAGCCTTCTTCACGCCGCACGTCAGACTGCCTCGCAACATCGATCTGTGAGAGAGAGTTCTCTCGCCCTACTCAAGCTCCATACCCCCATAAGTATCTCCATTTTAGAGAATATACTCAATCGCTCGAAAGATACACGACAACAGTTTTTCGCCGCCACCACTTTACATCAGCTCGGGCATTCAAGGGGAATGCAGTTCCTTATGGGATTTCTGCTATGGAGGCTGCCCGCTAGCCGTGTCGTCTGCGAGAATCTTGAACTGGCAATTTTGGAGATCGGTTTTCCAGAAGCATCCACTGCACTTCTCGACGTATGGCCTTCCGTTCCGATTCGTAGTGAAAATGAACAGATATTCCAGATGATCTGCTGGTTGTGCGCTGAGATGAAAGATATCCGTTTACTAGAGACCATCTATGGCGCAGCACATCGGCATTCCAATCTGTTTATCGAGACGTGCGAGAGATTTGGAGAACGGTCGCTGCCGTTTATAGAGAAAATGCTCCGAGATGAAGATCCGATTCGCCGTCGACTTGCCGTGGAGGCTGCAGGTAAAGTCAATTCCACGTATCTATTCGATCTGCTAGTCCCTGCCTTGCGCGATAATTCTGCCGAAGTTCGTCAAGCAGTTCCTGCAGCGCTCGCTGCTTGCAGTCGCGGAGCGGATTTTGTAGAAAAGTTAGAGGCTGCACTACAGGAGGGATGGAGCAGTCCTGCAGCCGTCCATATTTTGCAGAGCAGTAACAAACTAAGTTATGATATTTGCATCACTATTTTAAACCGATGGCCGGCAGATCAAGCTCATCGTAGTGGAGATTCCGGTGAGCCTATCATATCAGTTCTCAGTTATCTTTCTCAGCCATCGATAGATTCTGCAGTATACACCGTGATCGGCTTACTATCCAGAGACATCACGGAGAAAGTTGCATTTGCTGCGTTATCTTACCTTGCCAATAATGTGGATTCTCCAGATATGTTTAGTGAAGCAGTTTTGCGCGCCTTGCTTCCCTGGCTTTCCTCGATACATCCCAAAATGAGATTAGCGGCTTCCAAAGCTCTTGCAGGATTTGGCTGCAATCTTGGTGCTGAATTCGAACTGCTGCTTAGCAGCCAGCTGCCAAAAGATTCAATTATGCAGAAGTTTATGACTGTACTAAAGAGTACGCCTCGTCAGTTGAACATGTACATTCCTACGTTAAAAAACAGCAGTTTTGCTCCTTTACGTTATTCAGAATCGAGGCTGGATACAACTAACATCTGTGAGGGAACAGATCTTTGTAAGCCTATTCTGCTTCTGTTGAGAAGGATTGATGAAGAAATATCAACCTGCAGAGCAGTTAATAGCCTGGACGACCTTCTCATATCAGGGATTGCTGTACTAAGATCGTGCAGTGCGGTTAATACCCCCGATATGGCTCCTTATTATAAAGCTTTGCAGAATATCGTCTTACAGGTTGATCCAGTATTTGAAGCAAGAACTCCCTCATCATGGCAAAGCATTGAAACAGCGACAGGTATTCTCCGCATTGAGGCCGCAGCGGCCCTTATCCGAATATCAAGACATGCAGGTTTTGTCATCAGTATACAGGCAGCATCACACACGAGGGCCGAGGTTCAAATCGCAGGAGTGAAAGCACTTGGTCTGATCGGCGACCCGCGTGCAATCTCGCTGCTTCTTTCTTTGCAAGTCTCTGGAGATGAGAGCATAAGAGGATGCGCTAAATCTGCTGTTCGTGCTATACAACATCAAAACCCAGAAATTGTATCACTCTTGCGAGGATCGGTACGTACAGAATCCAACGAGTATCTATTGAGAACGTTGGAGACTGGCGGAAATAGTGAGCCGGGCGAACTCCTTCGCCAGTCTCAAGCGGAAGGTTAAAATTAGAATGTGTTTTCGACACTACAGCGATAGTACTCTGTCAATATAGAAGTTCAGAGCAGATTCTTTATCCACACTCCAGGCAACCCGATGTTTACCCTTAGAATCCTCGATAAAAGTGGTGAAGCCGTAAGTGGCTTTGCCTTGCAGTTCCACCGAAACATGCCCCTGTTTCCACTGTATCAACTGAGGATGTACCATGGTAGCAATCGCAAGCGGATCAAATAGGGAAGGCATCGCACGGCCTCCGGAGCTTTTTCTCCAATATTCGATAGTCTCCACAAGATGCTGTGCCATAGGCCTCTTACTAGACTGCAGACGATCGATATGAGATTTATCGAAACTGGCTACATGCCCCATCTCCCATGTGGTAACATCCATTGGAATTCCACTCTGGAACACGATCGCTGCCGCTTCTGGGTCGCAGCGAATATTCCACTCTGCGAATGCGCTTTTTACCTCAGCAGCCATGACAACTATTCGTGGAATCTTTGCGGCGATTTTTCTCTCCTTAGTCAGCGCCACTGCCAGATTTGTCATAGCGCCTATGGTGACCGGAATGATATCCCCATTCCCCGCCATGATAGTCTCAATAATCAGATCGACTCCGTGGCGAGCATCGAGTTTAGGAAGCCGAGACTCGGGCAGGCATGATCCATCCTGATTCGGAATGCGATTTTCCAGATAGGCCGCAATACTATCCATTGGTCTTGAACCCAGCCCCGCTCCACAGCCTGCAGATACTGGAATATTTTTAATATGACCGCCTGCTACAGCGAGTATGCTCCGAGCCTGCTTCGCTCTTGCGACAACATTCCCAAAAACCGTGGAGACGCCTAGAAGCTCAAGTTCGGGCATGGCACATATCAATGCAAGCGCAAGTGCATCGTCGATATCGTCGCCAATGTCGGTATCCAGTATAATTTTTTGTGGCATCAATATCTCCTATAATTTATAATATTCGGCATTTACGCAGCAAGATGCGGGTTTATTCGCTGTCGAAATAGTTCAGACCACGGTATAGGCCGCTTCGTCTCAAAATCCACCCGCACGAGCACCGTTTTGCCAGAAGCGGAGAGACTTCCATCCGGCAGATATACTTTCTGTTCAAAGGAGAGACTCGTTCGGCCAATTGTAACCAACTGAATCTGCACGTTCACTTGCAGTGCCGTGTAGATTGGTGAGTGGTAATCAATCTCATTGTGGACTACGAAGAAAGGCCAGTCTGATCCATCCTCACCAAAAACTATTTTGAGAGCTTTCCAGTATTCCGATCGTGCACGTTCGAAAAGGAGCAAATAAGCCGAGTTATGAAGCATTCCAAGCAGATCAAGCATGTCAAAATGAACTTCTTGAGTAGATTGGAACGGGCGAAATGAAACATACTCCATAAACTCTCCTTGGTGCATATATTGGTTTGAAGTTAAATTTTAGCATAAAGACTGTGATCTAAGCTAGCTAGTTCGGCTTCATATCAGTATCACTACGCGATATTGGCACAAAAAAAACCCGTTCACTGTCCGGGTGAACGGGCTAGGATGAGTCCGCAACAACCTATTCGGAGGAATTCTATGTGATCCCTCTCGAACTAAACGTGGCATACATGCCACATTGCAATCCACCGTAATCTTCTCGAAATACTGCAGATTTGATTGCTTAGTAGGATTATACAAAACCATCGTAACAAAAGCGTTTGTTAGCAGCCTAAATCTGTTCAAACAATAAAAATAATTTAGTGAATATTATCGAGGAAAGTATTGCCACCGTCTATGTTTGTACAGGCTCGGTGAATACATAGCTTACTATCTCAGCGGTCGACATATTTCGACCTTTATTCCACGTTTCAGTGAAAATTGTGGCTCCTAATTCTATTCGAAGCCGAGAAATCCTGGCATTGTGAGCAGGTAGATCACAAGGCAGCAGACCATCCAAACATTTTTCACGAAGTCTGCTGAGAGCGCCTGCCACAAGCACGGCGATTCTATACTGACTGCATGCTACCCAGTGCTCAAGAATCCCTTCCAGAGTATCACAAATTCCCACATCATTATTGTGGTTGTTATAGTATTTCAATGCTGAGCGCAGCATCGTCAGCCCTTTCTCAGAATCCCCTAAATAGGCACAAATTCGGCCTAGATTACGAAAGGTGGCTGAAATTCCTGCTTGATCATTACGCTCTTCTCTCCGTTTAAGGCATTCCTGAAAGCTTTCCCGTGCCGCCTCATATCTCCCCATGCGCATGTAGATACTTCCAATCAAATGGTAGGCGTAAGCAGTAACATACTTATCTTCAGCAAGCAGACATATTGAAACAGCGCTTGCGCCTCTGCTCAATCCAGATTCGTATTCGCCTAGCAGCATATAGGTAAAAGCGATTTCGCACTCCATATAAGCCACCATGATCGGGTTTTCAGAATCTCTTATCTGTTCGCAGTAAGATACAAATGAAGTGAGCGCTTCTCTATACGAATTTCGAAGCAGAGCAATCTTCCCCAACACATATTCCGCTTTTATCGGACCAATCTGGCCGAAACTTTTTCTTGCATCAATTTCCTGCTGATATAGCGAACTAGCCAGCTCGTATTTCCCCACTTCTTTTGCAAGATCACCGGAAATACTCAGGGCGCTTATTTTCCATTCTGCTTGAACATCTTTGCATAAGTCAAGCAGATTAATCGCCATTTCCAGTGCCGCCACAGCAGACCGGCGAACCGGCCAGAATGGAATTAAAGAGCATAGCATTCGAAGCCCGATCTCGGGTGATTTCGATTCAAGTGTCCAATCCATAGCTCCTAAAATATTATCATACTCTATCTCAATGGTATCCAAATGATCTTTACTGTGCACACCGTGTGAAAGAGGCTCTATTTCTTCGACAAGATCCATGTAGAAATGCGCAAACTGATATCTTACTAAATTTCTTGTAGTTTCATCCAGCTTCTCATCGCCGAACTCTCTCATGGTCTCCAGCATTCCATATCTCATCTCTTCACCCGTCTCAAACGTTTGAATGAGCGATCTATCGAGGAGTATAGCGAGCATATCTATAGCTTTTTGATAATTAATTGAATGAAAGCCACCGGTATCATTCACATGATCTTGTGATGATTCCCATCCATCAATGCAGACTTTCTGAGCAGATTTCACACTCCAGCTTCCTTTAAAAACGGAAAGCTTTATAAAAAACTGCTGTATCTGCTTAGGAAGCAGATCATAGCTCCATTCTACTGTTGCCAGGAGAGAGCGATGTCGTTCGGGGAATTGAGATCCTGAATTCGCCAGAAACTGATATCGGTGTTCCAACTGAATTAGCATCTGGGCTGGCGTCAACACTTGAGCACGTGTGGCAGCAAGCTCTATCGCGAGAGGAATTCCTTCAAGCTTTGCACATAAAGCGCTAATAGCGATTGCATTCCGAGTTGTTAATGCAAAATCAGGCCGCTTAGTACGTGCTCTATCTACAAAAAGCTGTACACTAGGATATGAAATCGCTGAGTTTGTAACGCTGTTTTCAATCGGAAAAGGCAATGGCTGAATAGAGAGTTGATGCTCTCCTGGAATGCCTACTAATACACGAGAAGAGATAATACATTTGAGATCTTCGAGCTCCTCCAACAGAAGTTTTAAAATATTACGAACGATAGCGGCATCTGTTTCCTGTATCACGAGATGCTCAAAGTTATCGAGGACCAAAAGCGCAGGTCTTCCTCTCAAAGCGCTTACTATACGTGGAAGCGGTGGCTCTGCTTTGTCCCATTCAAGTCCGATGGCGGTGTGTATGGATTCCAAAATTAGCGATGGATTCTTCAATTCTGCCAGAGGAACAAACCATACACCCCCTTCAAAATGTTTGGTAAGACCCTTCGCAGCTTCTATAGCAAGTCTCGTCTTACCCGTCCCGCCTAGCCCGGTAATCGTTAGTACACGAGCATGATCTGTAGATATTAAGTTATGTATCTGCTCAATCTCACTTGCGCGGCCAAAAAAGCAGGTGGGTATTGCTGGCAGCCTTGGCTCAAATGTGCTCGTTACTGAATTATCAGCCACTCCCGCTGCAGGAACACTTTGTTCTACAATCTTGAGGACAGGATTCTGTTCCGGAGAAAAAATACTTGTCGGAAGGATAGTCTTGTATTTCTTCAGAAACTGTTTCAAATACTGGCTGAGATTCTCTGGAGCCCCACTACCGAATTCTTTTTCCAGCAGTGCATTATAATTTCGCAGTTGTTTTTTTGCGAGGCTTAGTTTACCAATCGCAGAGTAGCATTCCATCAGGATAATGAGAACCTCTTCATTAAATGGATCTACCAGTTGTACTCTTCGAGCATATTCCAGACTTACATACCATTCACTTCTAGCCTGGTGATACTGGGATAGGGACTGGAGTGCGAGTAAATACTGTTCGATGCAGGCAGATCTTAAAGGATAAATCCACTCTTCAGAATAACCCGCAAGCAGCTCCCCATGGTATTTTTCTACAGCGACACTTAGATGGGCAATCTTCTCTTCCGCTGTCTCAGCACGGGCCGCTAAATAGAGTGATTGATTAAAGAGCGTGTAGTCTACATTGACGCTTTCTGGATTGATCTGAATAGTTTGTCTGTCAACAATAAATACTATGCCCTTGTCAAGTTCAGTAAGCTCAAGCTGATTTCGGAGAGAGTGCAGAGCTACTCTCAGGCTTCCACGCCCAGTTTCGTGATCAGCTTCAGGCCATATTTTATCAACCAGGACTTCTCTAGGGATTGGAATCTGAGGATGGCAAAGTAGATATGCAAGTAAAGAACCTGTTTTGCTTGTTCGAAAGCGTGTTACCACACTCTGCTTTTTACGAGCTGTAAGTTCTCCGAAAAGCTTGAAATCCCACGCTTCCATCAATTTTGACTCTCCATGAACTCAGATTTTTGGTCGTAAATCTAGCACTAATAATTATTCTTGCATAAATCATGCCATCTATCATTAATACTTGCTTTCCAAAGAATTCGCAAAATACTTATGAGCATGATTTTAGAATCACACACATCTAATGGTAGGAAATAGAGAGATGCTTCACGAATTTAATAATAATCAGTGAAGAGGAGTTATCCCTATGCGAAAACTTGGAATTCAGGGAAAAGCAGTTGTCGTAGGCGCCGGTGTAATGGGTGCACAGATTGCAGCCCATTTGATTAATGCCGGCTGGGAAGTTTCACTTCTTGATATCCCTTTAGAATGTACCCCGTCCGATCTCAAGGTTCGGAATCAAATGTCGAACCGTGGTTTGGATCGTGCACTCAAAGCTCGTCCGCCAGCTTTTTTCCTACCAGATATGTCTTCGCGTGTTCGAACTGGCAATACAATTGATAATCTAGATTGGCTTAAAAATGCTGATTGGGTAATCGAGGCAGTTGTTGAAAAGCCAGATATCAAGAAAGCGCTGCATTGTATCTTGGATTCGAATATCGGATCAAACACGCTAATCACAACGAATACGAGCGGACTATCCATCGCAGGTATGGCAGCTGAATGCTCCGCTTCCTATCGATCCCGATTTTTTGGAACGCACTTTTTCAATCCTCCACGCTACATGAAACTACTGGAAATTATCCGAACGCCAGATACAGATGCTTCAGCGATAGAAGCCTACTTGCCATTCGCTGAATCTCTTCTTGGAAAGCGAATAGTTTTTGCGCACGATACGCCCGGATTTATTGCGAACAGGCTTGGGATATATGCCTCACTTCATGCTATGCATGCCACGCTTTCCCACGGACTAAGCGTCGAAGAAGTAGATGCCATTACCGGGCCGATAGTGGGACATCCTAAGAGCGCTACCTATCGATTAAACGACATCGTTGGGCTCGACATCACTGCGGATGTCGCGAATAATCTTTCTACGCGTCTTCCAGATAATAATCGTCGTGCAATGCTCTCTTTGCCTGATCCTATTAAACAGCTCCTATCGGAGGGACGCATAGGTGAAAAATCGGGTTCCGGGTTCTATCGGCGTGAGTCGGACAAAACCATTCTTGCCCTCGACTGGGCGAGTATGGAGTATCAGCCGCGAAAAAATCCAGTATTCTCCTCATTTGATGCTGTAAAATCCCTTCCTCTAGCAGAACGACTACGTGCTATTACAAAACTCCAGGATCCTGCAGGGAAATTCCTCTGGGAGACGACTCGAGATATTATCTGTTATGCTGCTGAGATCGCCAATGAGATTGCTGATGATATCACGGCCATTGACGACGCTATCCGATGGGGCTTTAACTGGGAACTTGGCCCCTTCCAGATATGGGATGCTCTTGGTGTTGCGGAAACGGTGTCCAGAATCGAATACGAAGGACTTCAAGTTCCGGCTTTAGTTCAATCTCTGTTAAAATCCAATCAATCCTCTTTTTATACAACAGAGAAAGGAGTGACTTCTTTTACTGTACTCAATAGCCCGGGAGAAAAGCGGAAAAAGGAAGAGAAAAAAGATTTTATAGTTCTGCAGGATCTTAAAAACCGAGGTTCTATCATTAAAGCAACGCCGGATGCAACACTTATTGATCTGGGTGATGGCGTGAACTGCCTGGAGTTCCATACGAAGATGAATGTTCTGGGACCAGGAATTACTCAGCTTCTGGATTGGAGCCGGCAGGAAACAGAACGAAACGGTGTCGCACTGGTAATTGGCAATCAAGGGCAGCACTTCTCGGCAGGATTTAATATCCAGCTTTTCCTTATGAGCATCTACGAACAGGACTGGGATGAGATGCTCCTCATGACCCAGCAGTTGCAGGAGATCGTTTTACGTCTTAAACGTTCGTCCGTACCGATAGTGACCGCTGTTCAGGGTTATGCACTGGGTGGTGGGCTGGAGGTGGGGCTGCACTGTTCCGCAATCCAGGCCGCAGCAGAGAGTTATATCGGGCTGCCCGAAGCAGGTATTGGAGTGATTCCAGGCGGCGGCGGAACCACGGAGATGCTGGTTCGCGCTCAGAATGGCTTTCCTCCAGATGGTGCTACCGATACTTTCCCTTTCATTCATAAAGCCTTCGAAATCATTGGGATGGCGAAGGTATCTACCTGTGCAGTGGAGGCGCGTGGATTGGGTTATCTCCGACCGACTGACGGCATCTCAATGAACTCTGACCGGCTGATTTATGAAGCCAAACAGAAAGCGCTCTCTTTAGCGAATACCTCATTCCGGCCAGACGACCCAGCAAAAATCTGGGCCTTGGGTGAAGATGGCATCGCGCGGTTTGAAGCTGAACTTCATAATATGCAGCGTTCAAGATTCATCAGCGAACATGACAGACTTATTGGAAGTGAACTCGCGAAGATCATGTGTGGAGGAGAGCTAGTTCATCCTCAAATCGTAAGCGAAGAGTACGTTCTCGGACTGGAAAGAGAGGCATTCGTTCGCTTATGCAGCACTCCTAAAACCGTCGACCGTATTAAACACATGCTGGAAACTGGGAAACCATTACGCAATTAAGAGATATGCAAACGATAATTGAGCCTCTTGCTATAGTCTGAAAGTAGTTGAATTCTCTCCATGCCCTCACCCCCCGACCCCCTCTCCCAAAAACAGGAGAGGGGGAGAATTGTGGTTGGGTTTGTCTGTATGATCTTAGGTTATGATATTATTATAAGCGAATATCCCTTAGCGGCAGATAGGAAACCGACGATTTAAAGCTCCCCTCTCCTGTTTTTGGGAGAGGGGACCGGGGGGTGAGGGCTGAAATATGCGGTTACACCCGACTTTTGCAATTACCTCAATATATTGAAAATGCTCATTAAACCATCGAAACCAACTTGGACATGAATTCATGAACATCTTCATGAATCTCATCGGCCGTCATGCTTATTGCCACCGCCTCTCGAACAACAGTAATAGGTGGATTACCCTGTCGTAATTGTTGGAATAGAGACATATCATTCTCAAACAGAATTTTTTTTCCGTCTACAAGACTAAAGATGTTCGCACCAACATTTCGCCATGTACGTCCTGGAGGTAGTAACAAATTTTCCTGCTCAAAAAACAGATTTATTTACTTTTCAACTTCTTGAGTTAATAGATTTGCTGTTTTATAACCAGCTTCATTTAAAGATGCACGAATCCAGGCATCTGGTACTAACAGGTAGTTTTCTATATTCTTACGTTTCCATTCTACCAATGTAGGGTTAGCTTGTTGAGGATGAAATGCCTTTTCGGTAGTATCATAATCGAAGAGCATGAGTCTCTTTACTTCCGGTACAATCGCTTTAAGGGCATCAAAGTGATTATCTGCTCTTGATTTCATACCTTCTTTATCTCCTCCATCCATTGTTTTAAAGCATATTTTGTCTAATGCATTGGCAGCTCCACACTCTTCTGACCATGCCCTCAATATTCTTTCATCACTCTCTCCTTCTACATATAAAATATATGGAGATGCTTTCAATTGGGCAATTTCTTCGTTTGAAACGTCCGCCATGGCTCTCAGCACCGATGGTGTTGAATTGATGCGTGTGGGTTTTTGTCTAAGCAGAGATACTATCTGACTTGCATCGACCCCACGGGCAAACTCTTCTGCATGCGTTGCAATAAGAAACTGAACAGAACGTTTTTGTGAAAGGCGCTTAAAAAAATCCAGAATTTCTCGTTGAAGATTTACATGAAGATGGGCATCCGGTTCATCGAGCAAGATTGTTGTTGGCTGATAGCCGTATATAAATGCTAGTAAAGTTAATGTTTGATGGAAACCGCTCCCACCAGCAATAATGTCATAATCTTTTCCGTGCTGATGATACTCAACTGAAATGTAGACATCTTTAGTAGAATCATATTTTGGCTCACTTATCTGAACCGAAAACCATCTTTCGATGATTTCCTTTAGTTCTAACCAGTCAACCGGAGGTGAGTAGCTTTTAGACTTACATCCCTCGTTATCCCGTGCTGGTTCTGGACAGACTCGTAAAAGTAAATTCCTTAACACACTGCCAGGCTGACCTTTACCCACTTGCTGGCGAATTGGAGAAATATCCAAAGCCCTTTCGGTCGTCTCAAGTCCTGAGAATGGCGGTATGTAGGCAATAATCGGTAGATCATTTTGCAGTTCACATTCGCGGAATTTTGCCCAGCTACTTCCAGGGATCGCATAGATGGATTGAGGTGAGTGGTATCGTAATTCGATTGCAAAAGAGTCTGTATTCCCCGCCGAACAGCGCCATTCGACATCGATACTAATCAAGATATACTGCTGCTTCTATTTCCCATCGATCGTAGGCCAGTGGCGGTCTGTTTTATCTTTCCACAGCAAGTTGAATTCAGGCACAGGTAATGCCGTGAAATTGGGCAGTACTACTTGTACACCTTTGGAACCTGTCCGCTTTGATCTCTGAAACTCGTCAATGCAAAATTGCCATATAGCTAATGCTTGAAGTATAGTACTTTTCCCACTGTTGTTGGGTCCGACAAGTAAATCAAATTGAGAAAACTCGTATTTTTGCTCACCAACATTTTTAAAATTTCGCAACGTCAAGCCAGTTATCATTTCATATCCTTCTATATCCGACTTGTCAACTTACATATTTTTAATCGCTTTGTAGGAGAATTTTGCACAAGAGGTAACCTCAAAGAGAATAATCTCTCGTTGTAAGTAATGTATGTAAGTATACTATCTATTTTTGGCTTTGTTCGTAATATCCATCTTCGCCACTTTACGACCAAATCAGAACCTTGGACAAACCGAATTCAGATTCACGAATTAGACGGTATTCTAGTAACTACCAGCGAAGTGACTTTGCAAGAATAACTTAGCACACACGAAGAAACAAAAAAAATACATATCCGCCTTCTCAATATTCAATGAAATATCAGATGATTCACCATCTGAGTCTTTTATAATCGACCTGCCCCTCGCCATCTTCCAAGACAAGCAGCGCACGGCAATCTGGGAGAATTTCTGCAAGAGTAGGCAGCCAACTTTCACCCTGGGTGAGCAGCGCTGTGGAGAGAGCATCCCCCTCTGTGGCAAAGTGTGTGGATATCGCGGAGAGTACCGAATGAGTTTCTGGGCGGCCCGTTATCGGATTAATCACATGCCCATATTTTTTACCAGTTATTGTAAAACTCTTACCATGAGGGGCGGATACCGAGAGTGTACAGTCTTTAAGCAGCAAGTTGTTTTCATCAGCATCCACTGAATCGTTATACGGATTTTGAATTGATACACGCCACCCATCTTGATTTGGCGGTGCTCCTATAGCTGCCACGGAGCTAGTACCGCCGTGAAGCAAGGCACACTCAATCTCATGTTCTCTCAAGATTTCCGCCGCGCAGTCTATGGCATACCCTTTGCCGATAGATCCAAGATCGATCTGTACACCATCTTTATCGAAGCGGACAGTATATTTTGAATCATTGAGAATCAAATGCTTCCAGCCCACCAGTCTTCGCACTACATCAAGCTCAGCTTCATCTGGAATGCGTCCTTCGCCTCCGGCTAGTCCCCAACAGTGCAGCAGCGGGGCTACAGTAATGTCAAATGCTCCTCCTGTCAATTCGCTAAGCTGGACAGCTTTACTTAGTAGTCGAAATAGGCGTGGTTCAACAGGTACATCCTCCCAGGCAGCACGCACATTCAAGTCGTTGATATCGCTGTCCTGCCGATAGAAACTGAGCTGTGCATCCAGCCTCTCTATCTCTAGCAGAGCCTCCTGCCCCGCAGCACGGAGATGATCTTTTTTATCGCCAAACATAACCAGTTCAAAGCGGGTTGCCATCGCCTGGCAGGCAAGCATAACGGGTTCAGTTTCGGGCAAAACATACACCTCGAATTTTGAGAAAAAACAAAATAAAACTCCCACCCCATTGCAAGAATGAGGTGGGAGTTTCGGACGAATTACGATTAACCCCAGGCTTTGCGGGTCTTCGCATCGAAGTGCATCGTCTTGCCTTTGCGGTAAGACATCTCACCCAGTGTGATCATGGTCTGTACTCGCACGGCTAGATCGATATTTGCATTTGGAATTTTGCCGTTTCGGATACAGTCCAGGAAGTTCTTCTCATGAATTGCAATGTCTTCACCAGGGCCGTTGACTGGCTCAGTGCTTCCTTCAACTTCGTCTGAATAGATACGTTCTGGTTTCACTTCCACACCACTGCCGCCAAAATAAAGAGACCCTTTGTTACCTCGTATCATATCTTGCCAGCCCTCTTCATTGATCACGGAGCCGAGGAGCATCATGGATGAGTCATTCGAAAAATCGACATTGATGTTTGTAAAATCCGGAACTTCTCGATCCATTTTACCAGTCTCTTTGTTAATTTTCTGAACATAGGTTCCACCCTGCGAAGATACGCGCATCGGGAATCCATCCAAGCCTTCCTGAGAAAGGTTCATTGCGATCATAAGAGGGTGTAATCGGTGGGGGAACAGGTCTCCCATGATACCGTTGCCATAAGCCCAGTATTTGCGCCATCGGAAGAACCGATCCGCGTCCCACTCTTTAGGCTCTGTACCCTTGCGGAAAATATCCCAGTTCACATAAGCGTCACCAGTAGCCTGTGGGCCAGCATCTTTATCGATAGTATAGTAGTTCCACTCGCCATCTTTAGAGTTTCGGCAGTAGGAACCTTGCGCCATGACCAGATGGCCAATTCGCCCTGATTTAACTACTCTGCCAGCTACGTGCCACTTCTCATCCGAACAGCCCTGCGAGCCAACTTGAACTAGTTTACCAGTCTTCTTGGCAGTATCGAAGAGCATAAAATTCTCTTCGAGAGTCTTACACATCGGTTTTTCGATGTACACGTTCTTGCCGGCTTCCATAGCTGCCAGGGCAATCGGAGCGTGCCACTGATCTGAAGTGGTCACCCATACGGCATCCAGCTCTTTAATTTCTACAAGCTTACGATAATCTTCGAAAGTCTGATTATCTTTTAGGCCCAGATGCTGCTGCCCCGCTTTAAGTCGTTTGCGATAGATGTCGCATACAGCAATCTGTTCCGTGTTGTTATTCAGGCTTTTATCAGCGGCGCCGGCATTATCATGAAGGATGCGTACATGGGTCATCCCCTGTCCGCCAAGTCCTACATGTCCGATTATAATTTTGTCATTAGCGCCTTTAAGTCTGCGCATGCCTTCGGCTGTAGATGGCATGGAGCCCAATGTTGTCGCTGCCACACCGGCCGCTGCCGTTTTAACTGCTCCGCTTACGAAATCTCTTCGAGTAGAGAGTGTACTAATTTTTCCATCACTCATTAGATTTTGGCTCCTTTGATTGGCCTTTGAATTATTCAATACTAGA
>JANXSG010000257.1 GCA_025352825.1 Chthonomonadaceae bacterium
TGCAGCACGAACCAATTGATAAGCAGAATTAGAGCAGAAATGTGGGGGCGGGCATTAAATCTGAATAAAAGTGGCTTTGAGTGTACAATATCCAAATTGCAAAGCCCTCAAAATTCAATCGGCACATTTGCGTCAGCCGTATTATACGCTTTTCAATAGCCAAACACGAGGTTGCCGGGAGTTTTCAACTCCCGGAAATAGTCGAAAGATCGATTACTTTCACAACCTCTTTATCCCGTCGCGAATCACAAATATTCCGCGAAGTCCTTTTGGTTCTGGCTTGCTAGTTTAGACAAAAGGTTAGGCGATTATGTGAGATCTACGGCTTTTACAATTACCTCACTATCTCGTTCACTGCCGTTGTGAAAAGGGCGGTATAGCAGAAGCGAGTGCAGGGCATTTTGATGGGGAATTCTGACATAGTAAGAGAATTGTGGGATTATTGCTGATGATCAATATTGGGTAACGTTGTATCCTTTTACACGATTGTTGTCGACCTTGATTGATAAGGATCGTGGATACGAGATTGTGCCAGGATTACCATCGCTGATATATCGCCGTTCTGGGTGGCGTTTCAAATTGTCCAGCCAGTAGGTAATGCCCATCAAGCCTTCAATAGCTTGAATACGAGACAGTCGCATGGGATCGTATTTAAGAGCGATAGGTGACAACGACGGATTTGCCCCCACCAGCAGAGCGGCCCGGTTGTGGTACTTCACTCCTTCGTACTCCCCGTCCGAAAGCAAGGCACGATTTTTTGGAGCGCTGCCTAATGGTAGTGCAATCGTATCCATTCTGGCTTTAGGCGCTAACTTCAGCACCATCTCAGCGCAGCCGCCAATCTCCTTTTGCACATCTGCGTCCGAAAGTTTCCTCAAGGCGGGATGCGTCACCGTGTGATTCCCCAGCTCGTAACCCATCTGTAGAAGCATCTGCATTTTCTTGGCTATCAGCGCAGGCTGGCCGAATCCACTTTGAGGAAGAACGAAAAATATTGCCTTTGCTGGAAAATCTGAATGTGATTTGTGGAAAGCTTCCAGGATACCTACTGCGCAGTTGGGGTCGATAGAACCATCCGGCAGTATCTTGAACTGACTCTCCCGTGCATCATCAAAGGTCAGAATAACCGGAGACTTGCCCGCATCCGTGGTAATTCGATTATCAAGATACTCGGCAAATGTGATCGGGCGGTAGTTCTCCCGATAGAGGCGATCCAGATCGGAATGGAATGCGGCGATACTTCTACCCCATCGCGACTCTTTCGGGCTGATATCGTGATACTCCAGAATAGGAACCAGTCCGGTCTCATTGGCACGGAGAGTCTTCAACTGCTCGACTGGTAGAGTGGCTGCAGGAGAGTTCGATCTATTCGCTATAGGAAGAGCCGTCAGAGTAGGAGGCTTGGCGCTGTGGCATCCTGCAAGCAAAACAAATACGAGCCCCGAAAACGAACGCGAAACAACTGCCATGTCGAAAAATCCTCCCTCTTGCCAAACAGACGCTCTAATTATAGATCATGCATCTGAATTTGATTAGCAGTGTTATTCTATCACAAACTCCATCCGTTTATAATTATCAGAGATACTCGGTTCGTTATGAACCTTTGTATCAATTCATACGACAAAATATAACTGCTTGTTTCTGCATCGCAACGCGTGGAAGGGATTCATGCTGAATAGTGTGAACAACTCATCTGTGGAACATACTATTCCCAACCCATATCCCAACAACGCTAAAGGCAGACCGAACAGAGATATGTCAGCGCCGAACGATCGCGACCTGGTGCGTAAAATTCAAAATGGTGATCAGCGAGCATTCGAAACTCTGCTTGATCTCTATGAAAAAAAGGTCTACCGGCTCGCGCTAAGGTTTACTGGGTCGACTTCCGATGCAGAAGATGTCACGCAGAACATTTTTTTAGGAATCTATAGAGGCCTGCCCAAATTCCGAGGGAGCTCATCACTTAATACGTGGATATACCGTATCGCGATGAATCACTGCATGGAGTTCCAGCGCAGGCGCAAGATGGATAATCTGCCACTTCAGGAAGAGCTTGCCCTTGTTTCTACCGACTGGCGTGAGGATCCTGTGCAGGCTGCGGGCAAGCAAGAACTTTCTGAGAGGCTCGAAGCGGCGATCGCCAAACTGTCACCGCTGCATCGAGAAGTGATTGTTCTTCACGAGCTTCAGGGGCTCACCTATCTTGAAGTGGCAGCATCACTCAATGTTCCCGTTGGTACCGTTAAATCGAGGCTATCGAACGCATTCAAGCGCCTGCGCGAACTTTTAGGAAATTATGTGGTTGATTCAGAATGAGACGCAATTATATTTGTAATCATGCATTGATAGCAAGAAAGTCTGTTGAGATATGAACCCAAAATCTAATTCGCACACACATTCAAAAGTTACCAAATGCATCCAGGGCTCGGAATACTATCGCAGCCAGTTGAAGAGTCATGCTGACGGTGAACAGGGATTTCTTACATCCCTGATAGTGCGGACACACCTTAAAAGGTGTGCAGCCTGCCTGGAAGAGTTATGCTGGATACAGACTTCTATGTCGCATTTAATCGCTCTTGAAAATTCCAATCCTCCCGCTAACCTGCGCTCTCGAATTCTGTCTGAAATCGCGATGGAGAGGTCTCCGGTCGTTCCTAGACCATTCATGCTGCGACCAGCATTCACCGCAGTAGGATCTCTTGTGATTATCGGAATTACTTTAGCGATGTATGCGCTTCCTGGTATGATTCATGATAGAGGAAGAGGTTCATCTAGAATCCAAAAAAATGTAAATATTGCACGCCACATCGATTATCCACGGAATTCCGAGAGATCAAGAGTACATTCTAATCAGCAACCAATAATTTCAGAATCTCCTGAAAACTATTCCGATCCTACCAGCCGCGAGGCACAAAGACTATTCCTTGCTCGGCAGGCGGCAGACCGGCAAAATACCGAACGTGATCTTCGGATGAACAAAGCAGAGGCACTGCTTGCGCTCAATATGAAATCGCTGCTCGATCCCAAACTCACCCCGAATCGGCCTGTTCCCATACAGCTTCAGGTGGCCAGCATCTCTATCGCTATGTCAGACCTTAGAACCATAGCTGCGAAGTATGGCGGAGTGATTCATAATGTTCCTTCCATCGAAATGCATCCCTCGAGTTCACAAGCAACAGTCAACCAGCCGAATGTTCCTATAAGCTCTTCTGGCTCTCGCCCTTCGGAACGAATTCTAGTCGCGATGAGCATCCCTTCCGACAAAATAGAAATAGCTCTGGCATCAATTTCACGGTTAGACGTGATTCGGCAATCGCCCACATCAGAACACCTGTTCGTAAATTCCTCCCTTCGGAAGAATAGTGACCAGATATTACAGCTGACATCTCAGGAAAAAATCAGGCCAGGCCAAAGGTCGGCGAATCATAATGTGGAAATTGCGGCGGGTTCTCATCTCATCCTCATCGAATTACGCACTTAAGCGGTTAACAAGCAGGAGTCTATATTCCGATGGCTAAATAATACCCAGAGATTTCGATCAATCATGGCATTTCGTTTTTCACCACCTCTATGCGAGGAATCAGTGTGGGCATAATGTTGTGTTAAAATCCGAAGAGGCGAGATCTCTTCTGAAAGGGGCTGTCATGGGAAATATTCCGATTGCTGTTCAACTATATTCTGTTCGAGGAGACGGTGAGAAAGATCTGCCGGCTGTACTGGCTGCAGTGGCAAAAATGGGCTATGTAGGGGTCGAATTCGCAGGCTACTATGGCCATACGGCAGCACAACTCCGCTCGTTACTTGATGAAAATGGCTTGAAATGCTGCGGCGCTCATGTGGGACTCGATACCTTGCAGGGTGATGCACTCCCGGCTAGCATTGAATTTCACCAGACGATAGGTAATAAATTTTTAATCGTTCCCGGATTAAGCCATGAACGAACTTCAACACGTTCCGCATGGCTGGAAACCGCCGGTATAATGAATGGCATCTCGGATAAACTTACTCCACTGGGGATGCGCACGGGATATCACAACCACTCGAGCGAGTTTGCTCTGCTCGATGGAGAGATGCCGTGGGATACTTTCTTTGGTAACACCAATAAGGATGTAGTGATGCAGTTCGATGTGGGGAATGCTCTGCATGGGGGTGGTGAAGCTGCTCCATTCCTGAAGAAATATCCTGGAAGAGCTCTGACAGTACATGTCAAAGAGTTTTCTGCCTCTAACCCCAACGCACTCATTGGCGAAGGGGATGTAGATTGGCCAGAGATATTCGGCCTCTGTGAGACTATTGGAAACACGGAGTGGTACATTGTTGAGCAAGAGAGTGGCGACTATCCGCCCATGGAATGTATAGATCGCTGCTTTCAGAACTTGAAGAAGATGGGTAAATAGGGTCGTTACCTTTTTTAGACATAAAATAAACTCTTAGCAAACGTGTTGCGTATGGTATAATAGTGGAATATAATTCGAAAATGATCTATTATGGAGAATAATCATGGCAAAAAAAGATACTTCTAAAACTAACGTCACGGCGCGCGCTGCACTAAAAGCAATGCAGTCGATATGCCGCTTCTGTGGCCAAAAGCCTGAAGTGGTGCGCGTACTAACTCCAGCAGGCAGAGCCCTCATGGTGCGCAAATGCTGCGTATCTGCTGGTATCGCCGCGTAAATTTCGTTATTTAACTTTAAAAGCCCGACTCTTCGCAGGAAGAGCCGGGCTTTTTGTTGAATCCCACTCCATTGGTTGGACTTTTGCGAATACCAAATGGCGCAGCTAGAATTAAAAATATTTAATTAGTAAAGAGTATCAGCGTACAATGAGGTAATTGCAAAAGTCAGGGGTGAGGGCGCGAAAGGTGTTTATGCTATTTTTCGACTTTTGCAAGTACCTCAAATGATTTAATTTGATTGCATTAATCCTGTAAATCCTGTTAATCCTGTCTAAAAAATCGATCGATTAATCTTGTGAGATTAGCTTGTTTGTGATCTATCTTGCATTCACGCTAACGAGATTTAGTTTGTAAGGTACTAAAAAGCGCCAAAATAACCACATCCTGAATCTGAAAGGACAACTCCTTGAAGCCAAACGCTCTCGGCAGTTTTGCACTGGTTCTCCATTCGCATATTCCGTACGTACTGGCACATGGCCGATGGCCGCATGGAATGGACTGGCTTGCAGAAGTGGCAGCAGAGACTTATATTCCGCTGCTGGATGTCCTCAATAGATTAGTTGAAGAAGGAATCTCTCCCCAGATAACCATCGGGATTACTCCGATTCTTACCGAGCAGTTAGCAGACGAAACATTCAATTTAGAGTTTACCGACTATCTCACTCAAAAAATAGAGACTGCCCGCCAGAATCAGGAGCAGTTCCAGCAGGAAGGCAACATGCACATGCTGGGCCTTGCCCACTACTGGGACAAATTTTATTCGAGTATTAAGGATATGTATCAGAATAGATTTCATTCAGATATCGTTGGAGGGTTTCGAAAGCTTCAGGATGCCGGGCATATTGAGATAATAACCTCGGCTGGTACGCATGGGTATCTTCCTTTGCTGCTCACAGATGAGAGCGTACAGGCACAGGTGAAGCAGGGAGTACAGACTTACCAGAAACACTATGGAAGAAACCCCTCTGGCTTTTGGCTGCCAGAATGTGCGTACAGGCCACGATATGCCTGGAATGCCCCATCAGCCGAGTTTCAAACGGTAAAACCCATAGTGCGTAAAGGAGTGGATGAGTTTCTTGCCGAAAATGGTCTGGAGTACTTTTTTGTTGATTCGCATCTGCTCAAAGGCGGCCAGGCGGTGGGAGTCTATGCGGAGCGTTTTCAAGGGCTGCAAGAGCTGTGGTCACGTTTTCAAAAAGCCTACACTCCAGAGAATACTCAGCGCTCTCCCTATGAACCCTATCTGGTGAACAGCAGCGGCGAACCCAAAGCGCCTCTAGCAATTTTTACTCGGGACCATCGAACCGGGGTGCAGGTCTGGAGTGGAGAAGAAGGCTATCCCGGTGATGAGCACTATCTGGAGTTTCATAAAAAACACTATCCGGGCAACCTCCGATACTGGCGCGTCTCCTGGCCAAAACACGATCTTGGGCGTAAGCAGCTTTACGAACCCTATCTGGCTGCAGATCGGCTGAAATACCACTCGGATCACTTTGTAAAGCTAATTCGAGATGTATTGGCAGAACATCTGGAATCTCATGAACAGCCAGGAAACATCACGAGCCTATTCGATACGGAACTTTATGGGCACTGGTGGTTCGAAGGGCCAGAGTTCTTGTATCTCGTACTCAAAGGGCTGCATCAGCATCCAGAGATCGAAGTAACCACCTGCCGAGACTATCTTCATGCTAATCCTCCCAGCACCGTCGTGGCTCTCCCGGAAGGCTCATGGGGCGAGGGTGGATATCACTGGATATGGCTGAACGAATGGACATCCTGGACATGGGATAAAATATACGAGTGTGAGCTGAAAATGATAGATCTGGCCAAGAAATATGGGGACAATCCACTGGTGGAAACTCTTCTTAAACAGGCAGCACGAGAGCTTATGCTGTTGGAATCCTCCGATTGGCAGTTCAGTATCAGCACTTTCAGCAGCAGAGACTACGCCGAGCAGCGCGTGAACTACCACAGCGCAAAGTTCGATCAGATCGCAGAACTCATAGAACGAACAGCATTAGGTGAGGATATACCACCTGAAGACTGGAACCATCTTGGTGAAGCGGAAGATCGAGATCGATGCTTCCCGGATATCGATCCTAAATGGTGGGCGGCCATAGAATATCCTGTCATACCCAGTATTTCTGGGAGTGCAAAAGCCGAATGAGCTCACTGAAAACCGGCCACGGGCTGCATCTGCTGGCTTCCCATAGAGAACTTACCAAGCAGCTTGAGGAGATCGAGCGTTTAGCGGTGCGCGGAAAAGCGCCGGGAGCTGGCGGTCAAAAGCTGACGCCGCTTCCGGTCGAGCAGCAGCAAATATTAACGGATATGATGTCTAAAATCGGCTCAATCTCAGAGCAGATCGCCCGCCGCCACTCACCGGATTCTTTAGTACAATCTGATAAAATACAGCCCGTAAGTGCCACCTATCGGTGGCTGTCACTGATGCTGAGAAGAATGGAAGAGTCGCTGGAGGATCTGAATCCGGGCAGAATCACTCAAAAATTTGGCAGCTTTACAGACTGTACCGAGAATGATAGAATCCAGGCAGAGTTAGGCGAGATACTTGCCATTTTCGAAAATGCACGCATCCTCATAGAAGAGTGGCGAACGAATTGAAAATTCGCCACCTCGATTCCACTAAGATTTGGAAAGAATCTGTATTGTGCGAAGTGTAAACTATATTAATTCCACTCTTTTTCATGATATTTTTCTATAATTTATTGATTTTATATTGACTTTTCCCTGGTTATTATGCTAGCCTATGACGTACGTTCAGATATTCACTAGTGTAATACTCGATGGAACCAAACTATCCGTTCGTTCGTTAACAGAGTAGGCGCAGGTGAAAATCCGGGCGTTGACCGAATATACAACGGGAATTGATAAAGAAAAAATGGCGGTTAACTGTTCCAAAGATGGGGCAGAGGCAGGGAAACAGGTCACATGGAAACTGTTCTCAGGTCTTCGTCGCATCAGGTGCAGCAGCCTCTAACACTCTTTTCTTATCCCTGTTGGAACTCGGTAATGCGACTGTCTGCAGGCTCTTATGAGTTCGGCGGTCAGCGCAATTCACATCCTACATGGAGGACTATGATGAGTAAGGTTATGCCCTTTCTGGGCGCCGGTCTCGCTGCCCTCGCGATGGCGTGGAGTACACCTACTTTAGCTCAAGATCAGTTTAAAGATCTTGATCCGAAGCATTGGGCGTACGAAGCAGTCACCGAACTGCAGCAAAAAGGCATCTTGCTTGGATACCCAGACGGGTACTTCAAAGGCAAGCGCACACTGACCCGATACGAGTTTGCAATTGCACTCAAGCGACTGCTTGAAAAAGCCCCTGGTGGCGCAGGCGGTACCCCTGGTCCGGCTGGCCAGGATGGCAAAGCTGGAGCCGACGGCGCTAATGGCGCAGACGGCAAGTCAGGAATGACCCCTGAAGAAGTGCTTGCACTTCGTAAACTGACAGACGAGTTCAAAAATGAACTCACCTCTCTGGGCGCCAATGTTCGCGATATCAATAACCGCCTCGACGGTCTTGCAAAAGACCTAGCAGCGCTTACTGACCGCGTGAACAAAATGCCAAAAATCGGTGGTAACTTCTTCGTAGGCGTTCGAACAGACCGCTCACGATTTGGTTTCTTCGAT
>JANXSG010000271.1 GCA_025352825.1 Chthonomonadaceae bacterium
ATGGCTCAAAATGCGCCAGCTGCAGATCATGCCTGTGAAATGGTAAGAAACGACCTCCAAAAAAATCTGGGTATCAGTATCAACTTATCGCAGCGTGAGGCCGGCCAGATGATCCATGACCAGTATAATGATGTACTTACATTCTATCTGGCAGGATGGGTAGCGGATTATCCCGATCCTCAGGATTTTCTATCCACACTTTTTATGTCCAACGCCAGTCTGAATCACACCGGGTATAAGAATAAAGAATTCGATAAACTTTGCGAACAGGCTGATTCGACCACCGATCATGCGATGCGAGCGAAGTTATACGGGCAGGCGAATCAACTTCTGATGGACGAAGCAGGAGTTATCCCTCTGAATAACAACCCGAATCTCTATATGATTCATAAAAACGTCAAAGGATGGAGGCATAACCTTTGCACCATGCTGCCCCATACCCAGACTACGATATCCGCGAACTGATCGGTCTACTGAATACATGCTGACTTTTATTCTAAAACGTATACTTCTTGCAATTCCAACATTGATCGCAGTTTCGCTGCTTGTCTTCATGATTGCAAGACTTGCTCCGTCTGGGCCTGTAGAGATCATCCTGGGTGAAAAAGCGACGAAAGAAAATGTTGCACGCCTGAATAAAGAGTATGGGCTGGATAAGCCAATTGTAGTGCAGTATCTCAACTACATTTGGGGAATTGCTGCCCACGGAGACTTTGGAAAATCTTTTTCCAGGGGCGAACAGCCGGTTTCCGAAATGATTCGCCAGGATTTCCCCGTTACAGCCCAACTCGCCATTTCTGCATTCATTCTTGCGTTTTTTATCGGAATTCCAATTGGGATTCTAGCAGCGCTCTATCACAACTCCTGGTTCGATAGACTATGCATGGCTGGAGTGGTTGCGCTGGTATCTGTTCCAAGTTTTGTTATTGGGCCGCTGATGGTGGTCTATATCGCAGTGAGGCTGCGCTGGCTCCCTGTGAGTGGATGGGATTCGCCTGCATATACTATCCTTCCTACCATTGCATTGGGTTCACGTTCCGCTGCCATACTAGCCCGGTTTATGCGCTCTTCTCTGCTGGATGTACTTAAACAAGACTATATCCGTACGGCGCTAGCAAAAGGGCTGACAAAAGGCAGGACTATCTGGCGGCACGCCCTCAAAAACTCCTTTCTTCCAGTACTTACGATTCTCGGAACCAGCTTCGGGGGGCTGCTTACGGGCTCTTTCGTTGTCGAGACGATATTCCAGGTTCCTGGCATCGGTTACGAATCAATCAACTCTATCTCCAAGAGAGACTACCCGGTCATTCAAGGGATGGCGCTTCTGGTTGCGATCATTTTCATACTTGCTAATCTGGGAGTGGATATATTGTATGGTGTAGTCGATCCGCGTGTACGCTCACAGGAGGCACAATAATGGGTCTCCATACAGGCCAGCTTGATGCTGTTCCGCCTAAATTTGAAGAGCCGGCTATATCTCAGCCATCTACCAGCCCGGGCCGTGATGCTATCATTCGGCTCCGAAAAAACCCCGTGGCGATGATCTGCCTAATATACATTCTTAGCCTTATCTTGATTGCAATATTTGCTCCGCTACTCACGCACTACGATTACGACTATCAAGACTCCAGCCGATACGCCAGTCTGCCAGCTCCTCCAGATCATTTCCACCGATTGGGCACGGATAACCTTGGGCAGGACGTACTCAGCAGACTTATCTACGGCGCGAGAGTCTCTCTGGGGGTTTCGGTAGTAGTCGTAATTATTGAGGTCTTCATTGGTGTCACTCTCGGGCTGATCGCTGGTTTTCGAAGTGGGATGACGGATCTGGTACTGATGCGCGTCACTGATGTGATGTTTGCATTTCCCGATCTACTCTTGGCTATTCTTCTGGCTGCGGTCATCCGTTCAGGCAGCCAGGCGCTGCCTCCTGTCACCAGTATTCTGACTCTTTTTGTAGCTCTTGGAATTGTCGGGTGGCCAGGTATGACCCGTTTGGTTCGCGGGCAGGCCTTAGCACTCCGTGAAAAAGAGTATATCGAAGCGGCAAGAGCTACTGGTGTCCGGGAGAAAAATATACTTTTCAGGCATCTGCTGCCCAATCTGCTCAGTCCTATAATAGTACAAGTGACGCAGGATCTGGCAGGATACATCCTCGCCGAATCGACGCTCTCTTTCCTTGGCCTAGGGGTGCAGCCTCCTTTCCCAAGCTGGGGGCAGATGATTAGTAATGCATTGGAATATAAAGACTCTCAGCCTCAACTCATTTTCTTCCCGAGTTTGCTTTTGGCGCTCACCGTGATGGCTTTCAATTTCTTCGGAGACGCGCTAAGAGATGCCCTCGATCCACGAATGAGAAAATAAGCTATAGTTGTAATGTCGGATGTGTGCGCAGATTTTCGCCCTCACCCCCTGCCCCTCTCCCAAAAACAGGAGAGGGGATGACAATGGCATTGTTTTTCAATATTATAGTGAGTTTTGATCTTACTATAAGCGCATTTCGCGCGAAATAGCAGCCAGGATACCAACAATTTGAATCTCCCCCTCTACTGTTTTTGGGAGAGGGGGCAGGGGGTGAGGGCGTGAAAAGTGAATATCAGGCTAAAGCGCAAATGACGATCATATTATAATAAATTCTATCAGTTCGGAATTTTTACGCTCACATTCCATTTGCGTTTCTGTTCCGGAAGCCAGTGATTCAGAAGATAGTTGCAGTTGATTACTTTTTCAACCAGATCGATGGGCACAAAGAAGTATTGGTTGGAAGCTTCAAAGCCGACACGCGAATCTCGAATTTGGATATCATACAGCATTCTCGCAAGTATAATCTCATTCTTAAGAGCAATAGATAACTCTCTGAGCGGTGCTGCTGCCTCTTCCGCCGATTTGGCAGAGGTTAGCTTATTCCGGGCCACGATAAATCGTGCTTGATGTGCAATGCTGCGATAGGTGACAGCAGCTACCATCGCAAGATCGTGCTCTTGAGCCCCGAATTTAGTCTTATTATCCGAATCACCTGAGTGGGGGAAAATTCCGAACTCCACAACTGCTTTAAGAAACTCTTCCCCCATCTTTGCAAATTGAGATATGAACACTTCACTGGGATAGACTGCCCGCCATGAATCAAGATCGTCGTATGGGAATCCGGTCATCGAAGCAGAGTAGTGCGTCGGTTCCGCCCACAGCAGATTGGCTGGCCCTACCTGAAGCGGCGCAGTGTACACCATCCCAATGTGAAATGGGAACTCCTGGAACGCTTTACTGCACGCTTTCCAGAGATTGACAACCGACTTAGAATTCTGAGCGCCGTATCTCTCCGAAGCAATTCGTTTCATAGCAACATCAGGCGTTATGGCACCGGTATTATCGTTTGAGATGGCGGTTACCACTTCTAGATTGGGAGATGGATAGCCTCCCAGGGTCCAGCCGAGCATGATGTCATCCACATGGGCATCACGTAGATTGGCGGCATGCTGAGCTGCGTTAGCCACGGCGGGGATATAGGGAACAGACGACAACTCCCAGGTATTCCCTGCTTGAATCTTTGCGACAGTTCTAAGGCCTCGTTTCCGCGCCATTGCCCAATGGCTGAGCGCTCGCCGGCCTGGCCCTATCGTCGAAAGGGAGTACTCTCCAACTACGCTGTCTACGCCGCCGCGTTTGATCGGAATATCCCACTCGGATACGCTCATTAAGGCGGATTTGATCGGGAGGAGATCGATGATATCCTGCGACATCTCGTTTGGCCAACCCCAGTCCCATGCAATCAGCCTGGACCTGCTTTTTGCACTATCAATGCCGTTCTGAACCAGAGTGTTCACTTCAGCGACCACAGCCGGGAGCCCGCGTTTACCGCAGCGCGGACACTGAGATCCTCCCCCATGTGACCAGCAGTTTGTGAGGTTTTCTGAGCGCGTTATGGTAAAGAAACCTCCCAGGTCAGGCACCTCTCGGCAGATATTAGCAATTCCTTCTGAGATATACCTCTGCACTTCAGCAGTACTTGTACAGAGCGTCGCATAATCGCCTTCCGTCATGCCTTTTAGTTCTGGATGGTTGGTGAAGAAAGAGAGAGGCATGGAACGCGGCTCATTGAGATAGAGATAGATACCGATACCGTGTTTACGAGCGCGCGCAACGAGTGTTTTCAAGCCTTCGATTCTTACGGCATGACGGTTGCTGAGTTTCGAGTCCCACGGGAATGGCACGAGTTTGTATAGCAGAGCCTGAAGCCAGACCCCGTTTACGCCGGACGCCGCAAGCCGCGATAATAGCCCTTCTGGATAGGGATCAGCTTCCTTATCCAATAGCGGGTCTCCATATAACGCGAAATAGGAGTAACACATGCGCAGAGGTTTATCATCAAAGTCGACTATTTTTGAATGAGGTTTTACTGGAACTGGTTTGGACAGACTGGATACAAAACCGAACAGCGGTTCCTGTGGAACAGCCTGCTTATTGTGAAAAAACTGTTTCACTTCCGAAGCGATTTCCGCTTCGCGGGCCTGTGTGGCCGCGTCGGAAGGATGATACTTTATCGGTTTGCAGTGGGGTTTGAGGCTGCCCAGTTTAATATAGAAGAAGTCGTCCTCCTGCAGTGTGAATGCCAGCTGTTTTTCATTCCAGCCAAGCAGGGTAAGCAGTTGATCATATGGCAGCAGATGCCAGTTACGGCGGATGACAGTGAGATGGGAACGTCGCTGTGAGTCGGGGGTAATTACCGGCGGAGCAGGCAGTCCCATCGCCTCACCGATCTGCATGATCTCTTCGGGTGAAGCATCGACAGTTTTGGCAAGCCGTTCCGTAGAGACTAAAGGCCAGTTCCGCCAAACAAACGCATGAAGCGCATCTGGAAAGTGTGGTAAACGAACGGGTGGTGGGGCGGTTCCTACAGGAAGATTAGACGTGATCATGAGAGCCACTCCGATAAGTGCAGACAGCATTGATTACTCCAGGTAAATTAGTGGTCACTAACAACTTAACTCTTATACAACACGGCTCCAGTTTACTCCTATATATTTTTGCCTAACCCCCTGAGAGGGTGGGTCAAAAGTCTCTTTTGGACTGTAAATGGGCTAAAAGTCGCTATTTTTCAATGGCAGATCAGCGTCAAAAAAATCTTCGTCGCTTGTATGGGCATTGTAGAGCGATTTTTTTTCAATCGAAAATTTCAGAAAGACTTTTGACCCGCCCTC
>JANXSG010000292.1 GCA_025352825.1 Chthonomonadaceae bacterium
CACTCAAAATCGATCTGCACAGATGGGCAATACTTTAATCTTGGACAGAGCAGGCGAGGATGTGACAGTGCATATCCGTTTGCGAATACCGCAGGGAACAAATTATGGCGGAGTTGTCCCGCGTCTTCATCATCTGGATATTATCGCTGGTGATATTCTGGGGACAAATGCCGATAAGAATGCGATGACGAATCCAACCACTGAGCTCGTGGCACAACTCGGAAAAGCGGAAGGAAGACAAGAGGATGCGTTCATAGCGTTCCAGCATCGATTTAAAAATGTTCGCCGTAGCTTTTACGTACGTGCAAGGGGAACAAATAGTGATGTGGAATCACCTAGAATGGATCCTCCTGATGCAAAACCCTGGGAATATCTCTGGTTCTATAGCAATCCGATTATGATACATGTACCGTAATTTCTGCCTATGCCCAAATCCCTTTCCCGCCCTCACCCCCCGACCCCCTCTCCCAAAAACAGGAGAGGGAGGTGACTAAATTGTGCATTTCAGCCCATGCAAGGAATTTTGTTAACCTCACCCCCCGGCCCCTCTCCCAGATTGCTGGCACCGCTCGCAAGGGAGAGGGGGAGATTCAAATCAGGAATTTGCCCAAATCCCCGCCTGCAGGGCGGTTGGCCGCAGGCCTTCCAGACGGGTACTTCAGTGCCCGGCAATGTTACAGAGATTACTTTAGGTTACTTTCACAGCCCCTTCAACCCAAAGTGACAATTCAACCTCAACACAACAGAATCCAAACTCGATTTTATTACATTTTTTCAAATCTGCAAAATATTCCACACTGCCTATTGACTACCAACGATTATTTTGGTATATTTTGTACAATGGTGGTTGAGGTGTATCATGATTCAAAAAATTGAAATGGGCATATGTCTCCCTACATAGTAAATATTGTTTCGACTCTCGTGGCGAGAATAAGAACAGGCGTCTATCCCGGTGGGCGATGGCTTCCTACAGAGAGAGAGCTCTGCGCTGAATTCGATGTCAGCCGGGCTACTCTTCGCCAGGCTCTCATAGAGCTGGAAAACAGCAGTATGGTTATTCGTTCTGCGGGATGCAGGCCGTTCGTAAAAGCGGATGGTAAGTTATTCGCTGGGGAAAATGGTTCTGCCCGAACATTGCCTGCGCGGATGACTATTGGGCTCTGCGCGAAGCATGACTACAAATACTCTGGAACGTACCTCATTACCAAAGGTGTGCGCGAGGCAGCCAATACCGATTCATATCGGCTGCTTATCGCAGGCTCCGGCGCACAGACTCTGGAGCAGGTAGCAATAGAAGAGGCGCAGTCGTTGATGCGCATGGTGCGGGATGAAGATATACGCGGTATCGTGATTTGGTATTGCGGGGGGGAGAAAAATATCCCCATGCTTCAAGCGGTTCAATCAGCGAATATCCCTATGGTTTTTGTAGACAGAGCGCCACCGGCAGGTATCGATGCCGACTTTGTGAGCATCGATAACAGGCGGGCAGCCTATAGTGCTGTGCAGTATCTCATCTCAAAGGGCAATCAGCGCATCGCGCATGTATCCAATCCTGAACCGGTGACGACTGTTTATGAGCGGCGAACGGGATATCGTGATGCCCTTCGAGCGCACGGAATTGCACACGACCCGGAACTTGAACTCACAGGCCGGCTGGAAACGATAGCCGAAGAGGGGCTGACGGCGAATGAAATTGTGGATCGCTTATGTAATATGCCCGTTCCTCCCACCGCTATCTTCGCCATTACAGACTTTATCGCACAGGCTCTGGTGCGAGCATTGGAAGAGAGAAGCAGGCGCGTACCCGAAGATATGGCAATAGTCGGATTCGATGATCTGGAACAGTGGCTGCCACAAAAACCATTCCTGACGACTGTTCGCCAGCCATTCGACCGCATAGGTTTTGAGGCAGCAAATCTTTTGTTTCAAAGGCTGGAGGGTTCCCTAGATGCCCGCCACAAACATTTGATGCTCGATGCATCACTAATCGTGCGCGAGTCGGCGTGATAGTAGAGTTATGCGAATAGAGTAGCTGAGCATCAGGTAAATAAGATGGTTTTCAATCCTATGCAGATCATAATCATTAAGGTTTGATTAAATTTGGGTGAAACCTATTGACAACCATCCATCTTTTTGGTACAGTAGTGAAGAGAGTGCTTGATTTTTGAAAAAGGAGTTTCTCTTTGAAACAACAGATTACCCCGGTCGCGCTTATTATATCAGGCGTCGTCCTGATACTGGTATTGATCTTTTTCGGCTGGAAGACCTTTGGCTCTCAGGGAGACACGGTAGATTCTAAAACCGTAGCATCACGCATCGCCGCAAAAGATGCCAAGTGGAAAGGCCACTAATTTTTTAAGCTGTTTGTGAAGCAGTAGACCAGGTACTCCCATGCTGAAATTTATGGCAAAGTGGAGGTAGTTAGCTCTCACAGTACGACTGTGAGAACATATGGAAAGGACATTGAACATGAATCGTTTGAATCGAGCTTTTACACTCATAGAGCTCCTTGTAGTTATCGCTATTATTGCCATTCTTGCGGCAATTCTGTTCCCGGTATTCGCGCAGGCAAGAGAATCCGCTCGCAGAATCTCCTGCCTCAGTAATGTTAAGCAGGTAGGTCTCAGCCTTGCAATGTACATCCAGGACTACGATGAACATACTCAGAATATCGATGCAGACTGGTGGCCTCCACTTATGCCCTATATCAAGAGCTACAGCCTGCTTCTCTGCCCCGACCGTAAAGATACAGCAGGTGGTTACCGCGCAGATGTGGGTGCCGCCGGAGGGTGTTCCCCTGGTCAGGATTGTCCACTCTCAGGATTTGCTTACAACTGGGGTCCTCTCAACTCACGTGGTGGCGGATTAACAGAGCAGAAGGCGCACCCTGTAGCCGGAGTTGATTTCAATATCGCACCTGGTATCAGCATATCAAAAGTAGTTTCTTCTGCCGAGACCTTCGCTTTTGGTGATACCTACGATACCCCCCGTATGAACCTGGGAATGTTTACCCAACTCTGCCTATACAATGGCACCACTACTTCTGGCCTTCGCCATAATGCAACCTTCGATATGGCGTTTGTTGATGGACATGCCAAATCTGTGAAGTTCAAGGCTGGTTATTCCCAGGGCGGTGAAAACAATCGTTTTGCACGCCCAGCCAGTACCCCGCAGGTTTCAAACTACTGTGCAGATCCAGATGCAACAGTCTACAAACAAGTTGGTGTAAATGCTGACCTGGTTGACAATATTGCCATTGGAGACATCCGATGCGGTGATATCGGCGCTGAACTGGATAAGAACTTCGGTTCCATCTGCCCAGCAGGCATGACAGCGAGCGGCGCGCCTGCAGCCGGGTGTATTTTCGCTAACTAATAACAGTCGGTTTGTGATACAAACAGATAATTTCCGCTTTCTGTACGGCTCTGTACAGAAAGCGGATTGAGTTCTATCTAGCTAATTCGAAGGTTTTAGATGAAATCAAAATCTCTTAATTTCACAATCTCGCCGCTTATCGCCACACCTCTGCTAATCATGGTGATAGTGATTGTGGGCGTTTTCGAATGGAAGTCTGTGCTTGCGAAAGAGAATAGAGAGAATCCCAAACGGGTGATAGATATGGCGTACTGCACTAAATGCCACTCCGATGAAAAAATGCTCAAGCGCATGAAGTATAAAGAGGGCAGCACCCATTTTCTATTTAATGATAAATCAGTTGGCTGCCCGGTGAAATCGACCGACGTCAAAAAATACGATGCTGCAGTATCTCAGTTTAAACGCTCCACACCATCCACCACTCATTATTAGGCTGCGTGCAATGCATGTACCGCTAGCTCGAATAACTAATTAATCCATAGGAACCAAACATGTCCCGCAGAATAGCACAGTTATGCGCACTTCTCACCCTGTTTCTGCTGATAAGCATTGCGAACCATGCCGCAAAGGTGATGATAGCAAATATGGGGAAACAGCCAGATGGGAGCTACATGGTAAGCAGCGGCCAGCGTATCGAGGGAGACGGTGTCGCCTTCAATGGCCGGCCAAGCGATATCGCCCTGCATCCCACCGAGGATGTGTTCGCGGTTCTTAGCCAGAAAGAAGTATTTATCTCGACCCCGAAAGGCGTGGTGGCGCGATCGCATACCCCGCTTGGTGATGCCAGCGCAGGGTTTCATGGTCTGGTGTGGACGCACGACAGAAGAGGCTCTGACTGGTGGCCGAATGCGATGCGATTCGTTGCCAGCACCGATCAGGGCTATCTGTTGATATATAGCTACTCCGATCTGCAGCTTGAGCAGCAGGGCAAAATCTCCCTGGTACCTGAAGGTTCGAAAAAGAACGCACGCCCCGGTGGAATGGCGCTCACCCAGAATAATAGAACGCTGTTTGTGGCAGCTTCGGGGCTTGATACGGTGGTAGAAGTGGATATGAAAAGCCTGAAACGTGTTCGCGAATTTCCGGTTCAAGTGTTTCCATACGAAGTAAAACTCTCGCCAGATGAGAAGATGCTTATCGTAAGCAACTGGGGCGGGCGTAAGCCGCAGCCTGGTGATGCCACTGCCCAAAGTGACGGGGAAGACATCGTCGTCAACGGGCAGGGTTCCTCCTCCACTGGGACAGTGAGCCTCATCGATAGAGAATCGGGCGATACGGTGAATATCGAAGTCGGCCTGCACCCCTCGGCGATGGCAGTGACAGGAAATCTGGTCTACGTTACCAACGCCATGAGCGACACTATTTCGGTGATCGATCTCTCCATGAAGAAGGTGGTAAATACATTCCCTGTGCAGTGGAAAAATATGAAAGTCGTGGGTGCCATGCCGAATGCGCTGGCTGTCCGAGGCGATACACTCTATGTCTGTAATGGAGGAGACAACGCGCTCTGCGAAATGGATAGAAATACCGGGCGTGTTATAGGTTTTCGCCATGCTGGCTACTTCCCGTGCGCGCTGGAGTTGAGTCATGACGGAAGATACGTCTATGTCCTGAACAGCAAAGGGAATGGCTCTGTCGAAAATACGCGGGTAGGGAATCCTGGCAGCCCGCACGATTTCCAGGGCACCGTGACGGTGGTCGATCTGAAAAAAGATATCGCCGCAGAGACCAAAATCGTGGCGCGTGACAACCACTGGAACGAACGCTTCGAAAAGCCGAAAATGGCGGTCTACAACGGCGGGATCAAGCATGTACTCTATATTATCAAGGAGAACCAGACATACGATTCTATCTATGGTGATATGCCAATCGGCAATGGCGATCCGAAACTATGTGTGATGGGTGAAAAAGTGATGCCGAACCATCGGGCTTTGGCGCGCCAGTTTACCCTCTTCGATAATGGATATGTGAGCGGAACCAACAGCGCCGATGGGCATGCGTGGTCGACCCAATCAATTGCGAACGACTATATGGAGCATTACTATGTGGGGTATCGCACCTATCCGGATGACGGCGACTGCTCCATGTCGATCTCCTCAGGGGGATGCCTCTGGGATGCTGCGGCAAAGAAGGGCAAGAAGATTCGGGTTTACGGTGAATACTGCGACGAGGACCTCTCCCACTACGAACCCCAGAAACCTAAGAGCTGGTTCGAGGCGTGGGAAGATTACAAAAACGGCCAGACTAAATTCATCTACACAACGAACACCCTGGTGGCAGGCTTGAAACCGTATATCTGCCCGAATGTGCAGTACTGGCCGCTAATCCAGAGCGATCAGTCTCGCACAGATGTCTTCCTCAAAGAGTATAAGGAGTTCAGTCGAACGGATACGGTTCCAGACCTGATGATCCTCTGCCTTCCGAATGACCACACCGAGGGCATGAACCCGGACTATCCCACTCCAAGGGCGATGCAGGCGGACAACGATCTAGCTTTGGGGCGAGTGGTAGAAGGAATTTCGCATAGCCCACAGTGGAAAAACACCTGTATCTTCGTGATAGAGGACGATGGGCAGGCGCTTCCGGATCATGTGGATGGCCATCGAGTGCCCTACATGGCGATCAGCCCATACACCAAACGAAAAAACGTCGACTCCCATCTCTACACGACTGCGAGTATGCTGCGCTCTATTGAATGGATACTCGGACTCGACCCGATGACGCAGTTCGATGCTATCTCCCACCCACTTACGACCTGCTTCAACGAGACTCCGGACTTAACTCCATACAACCATGTTTCGAATAATGTCGCCCTGGATGAACGCAATCCACCGCTTCCAAATCTCTCCGCACAGGCGAAATACTGGACAGAAAAGTCGGCTAGACTTAACTGGAGCCACATCGATGCTGCAGACCCATACTGGCTCAGCCGCATCAACTGGTTTAGTTATACACAAGGGAAGCGTCCCTTCCCAATCACACCGGGGCAGGCCACAATTCGTACAGCGAAAAGATAGTATTCTCCATGACCGCTCACTCTGTCCTTTTATATGCGATAGGTTTAAGATACATTGACTCGACGAAATGAATTTCATTGCTATTTGGGGTTCCGCGTTCTTGCTCCCAGTTAAAAGTAAAGCGCTGTCTCTTGCGCCTTACTTTAATCATACATTATAGGACCTACGTGGTGGACAGGAACGGATAAGTTGCAGCATACTCTGCTATGGCGACTCCACCGAAGGTCACCGATGTGAAGCTGTAACTGCATTTACTGATCCTCTAAATGTGCACTATTAGAACCCCATGCGCGGGCTATTCGCTGTAGTGACTGGTTGCCGGTTACACTTCAAATCTGCCAAGGATATCGAAGTCATGGGCCGTGGCTAGAATTGGAATCGGTTTCGACCAGAGGCTATTCATCAGTTTGGCTTTGGGCACTCAGCTTATTACAACGCCAATGTATGCCGTAATGCTTTATCAATCTCCATCATTGGCAGCGAGCCAATTACTCTATCTAGAGCTGATTCCATTACCGTTGCCAAGTTGTCCGTCATCACAACAGAATCCGAAAGCAACCCAGAAGACTGCCCTTCCAGTGTAGATAGTATAATAAGAACTCTACTTTGATGCCCTGCCCTAAACATCTTACTCGAAATCATGGCAAGTCTAATTTGTGATAAACCTGTTTGCAATTGATCCGCTTGCACTACAACTGCAGGCCGTGTCTTTGCAGTGAGTAGATTTGAATTGGGGAATAATACAAGTACTACATCACCTCGCTTAACGGTTTGATTTGGCTGTATCATAGTTGTCATAAACGTCCATTTCAGGTGAGTTCCAATCTTCTGTGAATGGGGCCAGACGACTAAGTAGCTCTGAGGCATCTTCCTTGTTAATATCTCGTGATTGAAGGTCGATTTCATTCTCATTCAGAAAAGTAACGATAACCTGTGTATCCTCACTCATATCTTGAGGTGTCTCCTTCAATTCCACGCGACCATTCCTATATATACTAGCGATATTCACCCGGCAAAAGGCGTTTATATGCTGAAGGAATTCAGCATATGCAACAAGCCTAAGCGATTGGGGATAGGCTTTGCAATTACAAAACATTTCTTCAGTGCTGCGTCCTCATTTACCTCGATAACACTAATGCTTCGTCGCTGACGACCGCTTCGGATGATTCTTGGGGGACGCGGTAGGAGAGTATACTGCTGATGCCTGGTTCTCGCATAGTAATACCGTACCAAATGGGAGCTGCTTCCATAGTGGTGGGGTTGTGAGTGATGATCAGGAACTGACTTCGGGCGCTGAACTCCTTCACAAGGCTGGTAAACTTCTCCACATTTGCGCCGTCGAGAGGAGCGTCTACTTCATCCAGCAGTACAAACGGGCTAGGGCGAACAGCAAGAAACGCGAAGAGCAGTGCCGTGGCGGTGAGGGCACGCTCACCTCCAGAAAGAAGTGAAAGATGCTGCGCCTTCTTTCCGGGTGGCTGGGCGATCACCTCGATTCCAGTCTCTAGAAGATCATTTTCGTTCGTGAGGATGAGCTTTGTCGAACCACCTTCGAATAACCTGGTGAACAGCTTCTCGAACTCGATTCGTACCGCCTCGAAAGTCTCCATGAACACGCCGCGTGTGCTGTCGTCAATCTCAGCAATCGTCGCCAGCAGGCTCTCTTTGCCGCGGTTCAGGTCGGTCTGCTGGGCATCCAGGAACTTAAAACGCTCCGTGAGTCGGTCGTACTCCTCCACAGCTCCGGTATTCACCTGCCCCATCGCTCGGATTTCACGCCTCAACCGACCAACCTCAATGGCTGTGTTTTTGTCGATAGAAGTGTCGTCCGGGCGGGCCATTGCCTCGTCTTTTGAGATACCGTATTCGTCCATCAATCGAGCAGATGCCTGTACAAGCTGCAGCTCCAGCCGAGCCTGCGCCATTTCCGATTTATGCAGGCTCTGTGTGATATCTGATCGGCTCTGAATAGCGTTCCGCAGGGTAGCATTTGCTTCCATACAGTAAGTATTCTCTTTTGCGCGTCTCTCCTTCCAGTGCTCTAGATTGCGGTTCATGCCAGTGAATGCTCGCTGGGCTTCTTCCATCTGGAAATGCAGCCTCTCATGCTCTTGGAGCGCATCCTGGCCGTTCAGAGCTGCACTTTCCTGCTGTGCGCCTTTTTGCATATACTGGCTTTCCAGAGAAACCAGGGCAGCCTTATTCGAAGAAATCGTTCTGGTCAGGCCTTCACACTTCTGTTTCAAGCGGCTGACTTCCACCTCCAGCGATACCGACTCAGACCGGCATATATCTCTTCGATCTGTGAGAGTGCGAGTCTCCTCCTGCAGCAAAATGAGAGCGTCGTCAGATTGGAGATTCTCCACTTCGCCAGAGAACAGTTCTTTTGTCAGGCGCTCAACATCCTTCTCAAATGCATCTCGCTGTGTCGTTAGTACAATCAGCGAATTCTCTCTCGACTGCAGATCCTGCTCTATCCGATTATATTCGCGCTCCGCCGAGATTCGTGAACTTTCACTAGCAGCGAGTTCTGCCTGAACAGTCGACGCACGACTTGTAATTTCAGTGCGTTCGGCATCCAGAGTGCGTAGATAAGTGGTTGACTGTTCGAGTAGTGTGGAAAGACGTTCAACCTCTGATTTTGATTTGGGGAGTTTCGCCCGCAGGTCGTCCATTTCGCCTTTACGCCCTACCAGATGCGCTCCTTTTCCTTGTAAAGAACCTCCTGTAAGCGCACCACCAGGAGAGAGCAGCTCACCCTCCAGAGTTACTATTTTACTCCAGCCTGTCAGACGGCGTGAAACAGAGATAGCTTCTTCCATATTCTCAACCACGAGTACTCGCCCCAGCAGCAAGTGAGCCATCTTCTCATACTGTGGATCGAAGGTAATGAGCTCCAGAGCCGACTGTGCCACCATCTCATGATCCAGCTTTATCTGGTATCCTGGCTTCAAGAGAGGCAGAGCGAGGAACGTCGCACGGCCTGCCCTATTCTGTTTCAGCCAGTTGATGCCTGATTTGGCCTCTGCCTCCGTGAGTGTGACGATATCCTGCAGGCTTCCCCCGAGCGCCACCTCGATGGCAACACGGTAGGGCTCCGGTACCTCCAGCAGATCGACGACGGCGCGATAATGCCCTTTTATCTGCCCTTTTTTCTCGGCATTAAGTACAGCCCTTACCCCCTGATAGAACCCCTCATGGCTTTCCTGAAGTTCAGAAAGTGTGGAGAGCCGGGAAGACTGCTCCGCCATTATTCGTCGAGAGGTCTCAAGGCTTGAACGCGAAACCGACTGTTGATTATGTACTTCCAGGATCGCTTTGTCAATGCGCTCACGTTCCATTACAAAGTGTTTCCGCTGATTGGTTTTCACTTCCAGTAGATTCCAGGCTAAATCAACGCGCCCCTTTATTTCCATCGCTGCGATTTGAAGCTCTTCCAACTCCTTTACAAGTTTAGATTCTCTGAGAATAGCATCTGAAAGTCGATCCCGGGCAGCCAAGAGTCCAGCCTCCAGGCTGGCTCGCTCACTTGTGAGGCGCATTCGTTCATCTTGACGATCCTGCGCCTGCTGCAGGGCATGTGCTACCGCTGTTTCCAGCGCGTCTAGTGCAGCGCGTTTCCCTGCCCACTGCTGTTTTTTTGTCTCCTCTTCCTTCTCTGTCTCTTCCAGATCGGAGCGATCAAACTCCATCTCATCTTTAAGTCGATTCATCCTTTCTTCAATGTGGAGAATCTCTTCCGCAAGATGGGCTTCGCTTCTCTCTGCAGACTGGCTGCGTTCGGTAAAGAGGGCTAACTGATTTTCTGTACGCTCTACCAGGAGCTGAGCAGTCTGAGAAGCCACGCGTGCATCTTCCAGCTCAATATCTGCTAGTTCGAGACGTTCTGCAGCATCCCGGGCTTCTCTCTCGCAGGCAGCCATCTCTGCTTCCAGAATATGCAGCGTTTCTTGATCCATCTCTTTTTCAGTACGTACGGCATATAGTTCATAGTCTGCCTTCTGGAGTTCGGATACTAGCAGCCCAACTTCTATCTGATGAAGCCTGTCCTGCAGATGCAGATATCGTTTCGCTGTCTGAGCCTGCTTTTCCATGGGCTCCCGTTGAACTTCAAGTTCATGAAGGATATCGCGAATGCGATACAAGTTGACTTCTGCGGACTCAAGTTTCCGAAGCGCCTCTCTTTTCTTGACACGGTACTTCTTAATGCCGGCAGCCTCTTCAAACAGTTCACGCCGGTCTTCAGGTTTTGCTGAGAGAACGGCATCGATCTCCTGCTGGCTGACGAATGCATACGCCCCCTTGCCTACCCCTGTATCCAGGAAAAGTTCGATGACATCCTTAAGCCGGCAGATGGTTCCATTGATGAGATACTGCGACTCACCAGATCGGTAGATTCTACGCGTGATCGTGACTTCGATGAAGTTGATGGGAAGTGTGCCGTCGCTGTTATCGATGGTGAGGCGCACTTCCGCCATGCCGAGGGCCTTGCGTCTATCGGTGCCGTTGAAGATGACGTCCTGAGCAGACGCGCCACGGAGAAACCGTGGATTCTGCTCTCCGAGTACCCATAGCAGTGCATCGACGATGTTCGATTTTCCGCTGCCATTCGGCCCAACGATGGCTGTCAGGCCGGAATCGATCTGTATTTCTGTTTTGTCCGCGAAGGTTTTAAAGCCGATGAGTTGGAGTTTCTTGAGCTGCAACGAGATTTCCCTGACGAGTTAACGATAGAAACGGAGCTATTAATACTAGCATACAGACGCAAGAATCGGGGATAAAGTGTCTGCAAGCGCACATTTGGAGCCCTCACCCCCGACCCCTCTCCCAAAAACAGGAGAGGGGAGCTAAAATTCATTTGTTTCCACTCTGCAATAGTATAGTATGACAGTTGTGGATTAGTATAATAATCGACTGAATACTGGAAAACTCATGCCATAGTCACCCTTCTCTTGTTTTTGTGAGAGGGGCCGGGGGTGAGGGCTGAAGAGTGTTTGAGAGTGGGGTACGCTTCAAATATTTCAATCGATTTCAAGAAGGAACCAATGTTGTTTTGCTAGCTCCAGATGTGCGAGCCGCGTTCCCAACCGACGAACCTGTCAATGAAGCTCTGTGCCTGTTGTTACGTTTAGCTCAGCAAAGTATAAAAACAACAGCCAGATAATTCCGATTCCATGAGAAGCAGTACTCTCCAAGTATACCAGAATGTAATCTTTCCAGTCGCCTAGGGCAACCATCGAAGTAGTAAACCATTAATCTGGTACTTCGACGGATTGATGAGGTTGAAAATGGTACTATGTTTTTAAGCAAAACGTAAGTCTGACATTCATGGAATTATTGTCATATGAAATACACCAAACATAATAACAGCTCACAATCCATTGAAACCAAAATCGAAGCCCGGCATAAGGCAAGAGAAGCTCAGGTGGTTTCACTCAAATTCCTTGGGTTTTCGATTCTGGTTCTATTTTGCTCCTTGGCCAAAAATACAATGTCTGCATATGTCGTAGGAACGATCGCAGTATGCACGGGAATCTCTGCAGCACTGAGCTATGCATATCAGGGCCGGGAGATCAGAACAGCCACAGATCAGATCATTGCTTGTGATGAGGTGTTCGCGTTGGGGGCGCTGCTGGAGCTCAGTGATATAGATGGAGGAACCGATAGATCGATAAAGGAGGCTATTATCAATCTTCTGCCCAAGCTGCAATTCAAGCATATAAACCTCTTAAACTCGGACCAAAAAGAGCTGCTTCATCTCAAGCTGATTGGCAAAGACACACGCATGGTAATCGCTATCCTTGCGGGCTTAGAACAGATTGGCGGGCGCAGCTCGCATTCGTTCGTACATAAACTAAGCATAGGAAAATGGTCGGCAGAGGAGAATCACGAGGTTCGGGAATCTGCAAAAAAAGGCTTGATTAAAATTCAGGCTCGCATGAAACATGGAGGCTCGCCCAAAACTCTTCTACGTGCGAGCGCAGCTCCAGATAGCGAGCTATTGAGAAGTTCCTCTTCATCCAGTGATGATATTAATTCAAACGAGCTGCTCCGGCCGGAATGATTCTAACACTTGAGGTAATTGCAAAAGTCTCAACTACTTTGAGACTTTTGCAATTACCTCAAGTGTTAATAATTTATTCCAGTATTAGCAGCCAGCCTTTACCGGGTTCTACTGTGATTGGTTTGTTGAGGTCAAACTTTGTTTCGGGTTGGAATCCCGAGATTGCCTCGGCATGGAGCACTGCACGCGATGGATCAAGGCCGAGGGACTTCCAGTCGATATGAAGGGCGACCGATGTCGTCTCCCTCGCCCAGCTTGCAATTACGATCAGGGTTTTGTGCGGTTTACGGTAGATTGTCGCGAGAACATCGCTATGATTCGTTTTTACAGGATTGGCAGTATCCCACCATCCGATCATCTCCGAGCCCTGCAGACCAAAACTATCCCAAAACTTCCATATCGCACGCGGATCGCCGGAGTGCCCGAATCTGCCCGTCATCCCGAACAGCATTCCTCGCCACGGATTGCCGCCGCCACCTTCCAGCATTTCGCTCATCACTCCATACGGAATTCCAGAGTACTGAATCAGCCAGGCATCCGGCGACTGGCCATAGTCCGCCGCTTCGCCCAGCCAGAGACGGTCGACAAAAGGAAGTAAGTCCATATATAGACTCGCGCTCACGATGTAGGAGTCGTCCTTATCGAAGGGATTCCAGGAGTGCAGATCGATCAGGGGGGCTGGCCGATGTGATTCTAAAATGCGCCGAGCGCGCAGCATGGTGCCACGATCCAGAGCAGTATCGTCGATATAGACGCCATCGATATCAGTTTTGCGCACCAGCCAGTCCAGGCCATGTAGATAGAAGCGATTCCATGCGCCGTCGGGCCGGGTTAAGACCGAGAGATCCTTCATTCCTGCGTATTTACCATCCAGTTGCGTGTACCAGGCGGGGATGAAATCAGAACGTAAATTCTCGTTGAGCCAGGAGTTCGGGCCATTCGAATGGATTATCGTTCGTGTCAGCGGACCGGGTCCTGGCTGGATAATGGCTCCATCAAGCCGGTGCAGAGCGAAGAATTCCGGCATCTGCTGAGTAAGTTCTCGTGTGGTGTAGTAGACTTTGACGCGGATGTCCTGCGCATGTGCCCGTTTTGTAAAATCGGCGAGTTCTGGAACGGAGAAATCATTGAACGGGTAGTTGATGAACGGATTGAGTCTCTGGCGATGGTGAAGGTTTAAAACGTTCGCGCCATTCTCCTTCATCGTAGCGAGGTACTTCTCTCCGGTTCCTGTGTCCACACCATCACCAGGATGATAGAAGCGAGTCGCCCACTGTTTGTCCGTATCGATAGGCCGCGAAGGAGTGAGTGAAACCTCGGTTTTGAACTGCAGCGTCTCTCCTGCTTTCAGTCGACGCACCCCGCAACAGGCCGTTAGGAGAACAGTTTCGGTTCCGGTTTCATGAAGCGTCACACCGCCGCGCCCCTCATTCCCCCACGACTCAGGAAGAGCCAGCGGGCGAAAACCATAGTAGATATTCACGAGAGGACGACGGTAGTTTGACCCCTTGAACTGCCATTGAGCGCCGTTATTGACGCCCCCGATCCAGATGCGATCCTGGTGTTTTGAGATATCCCATTTCCAGTCGAGAGTTTGCGGACGTCTTCCGCCCCGAATGCCAAGCCCCATTACGTAAGGCGCGGCTTCAGCACGATAAGGAACTTCCAGCCGTACGTCCCGAACGTCTACTGTCCTGTCGGATGCCAGCGATAAGTTGTATCGGAGGGAACCATCAAACTCCAGCCGCCCCCTGCATTCAAGATGGAATATCCCGCTGTGGCTTCGCACTTCCCAGGAGATGCCGTCATGCCCTTCGGAAGTGAAACGAATATTACCATCAGGGATCAGTGTCTCTGGCCCATGATCCGTCTCTACCACAAATCGGACTGGCACTTTAAGCAAAGTGTGCTTACTCTTGGTGAGTTTCGTACCGCTAGCAGAGACGAAACTCGTGATCTGCTCCGGAAGTCCTGTGTCTGCTAAACGAATCTGTTTACCGGTCAGATGCAGAGTGTGCCCGTCGCGCCGGACCTGTGCATAACCGTGAGTCGGTTCTGGCACAGCTCCGAGATCACCTGGAAGCAGCCATCCCAGACGCGCCAATCGCCATGCCTCATCCATACCGCCGTCCGTGAGGAGTATGCCGGCGACTTTCAGCTCAATCGGAACAGAGAGCGTTCGAAACTGACCTGAAAGCGTGTTGTGGCAGACAATTTTTACTGATCCTGTGAGTTCGGTGGGCGTAGGTGGAGTTAGGACGGCCATCCAGAGCGTTTTGAGACTGTGTAATGCAAGAGGCAGTCCGTCACGGAGTGGCGGTTCGTCCTCAGGTCGTGTCTCGAAGTTCAGGCAGTGAAGATTCGACGCTGGAACACCTGGCATTTCGAATTCGGCAGAAATAACACTCTGTGCGGAGTCGGTGGCGTTGTAGACTGCGATTTGAAAACAAGTGAACTCTCCCGGAGAGGCTTTCCCGGAAAACTTCTCTCGCTCACTCGATGACCGTTTGAGCCAGATTTGCGGCAGAGCGTCGTCGCGACGTACGGGATGTGCCCTGTCTTCCGTGAAGATCATGAGATCGGGCACGCCTTGCGCAGCGACAAACGCCTTCGTTTCTTCGTGGTTGGCAGTAAGAGACATCACATCTGGAGCTATCTCTTGAATCTTTTTTGATTTCAATTCGGCTGGAATATTGCTAATTAAGGAGATGAGAAGCGCTGCAAAAAGAAGCATATGAGAGTTGTTTCCTATTCATGTAAGCTGGCAGATCAATATTCAATTGATCTATATCACACGGGAGTTGAAAGAGACGCGGCACTAAAGTATCCGTCTGGATTTGCAAAGCCCATCTCCGGTCGCTTAGGCTCCCTGCATGGGGTGAGATTTTTAGTTAAGTCACCACCTCTCCTTTGCGAGCAGTGCGAGCAAGATGGGAGAGGGGGCAGGGGGTGAGGTAAAATGATCTTACTTTCACAACCTCATAAACCTCTCGCGTAAACTATATTGCGTTCATTTTGAATGCAAGTTAAGTTCTATAGTACTAAGATGGCAAGCCAGAACCAAAATGGATTTCAATGAGCATAATGATGCGCGACGGGTTTTAATGAGAGCGAAAGTAATACGAATTTACTCTGTTTCACCTCACCCCCTGCCCCCTCTCCCATCTTGCTCGTTCCTCGCAAAGGAGAGGGGGTGTATAATCCTTGCATTTGCCCCTCTCCCAGTGAGGTACGAACGGACGGGAGAGGGGTTGGGGGTGAGGTGCATCAGGCTAACAACGGTGTGACCACATTACCATAGACATCGGTGAGGCGGAAGTCGCGGCCTTGATAGCGGAAAGTCAGGCGGGTGTGATCTATTCCCAGCGCGCGAAGGATCGTCGCCTGCAGATCGTGGACATGAACTGGGTTATTCGCGACGTTGTAACAGAATTCATCGGTTTCTCCGTAGACTATGCCGCCTTTGAAACCACCACCGGAAATCCACATGCTATATGCCGAACCCAGATGGTCGCGGCCGTGCCCATTCGGTTTCGTGATATCGCCCTGCACGAATGGTGTACGCCCGAACTCTCCTCCCCACAACACTATCGTTTCATCGAGCAGTCCTCTCTGCTTGAGATCCATCACCAGAGCAGCGGATGCCTGATCGGTATCCTTGCACTGCAGTTCTAACTGAGTATCCAGATTGCCGTGTTGATCCCAGCCGGAGTGCATCAACTGTACAAAACGAACACCACGTTCAATCAGCCTTCGTGTCAGCAGGCAGTTCCGGGCGAAGGAGCCGGGGCGATGAACATCAGCACCATACATCTCCAGGATATGGGCGGGTTCTTTGGCAATATCGAGCAGATCCGGCACACTGGTCTGCATCCGATAGGCCAGTTCGTACTGAGCCAGGCGTGTCTCGATTTCAGGATCACCATACTCAGTCAGATGCCGCCTGTTCAGAGAAGCGATATCATCAAGTTCATTTCGCCTAAGTTTTCTGGGCATTCCTTGCGGATCTGCGAGATATAGTACAGGATCACCCTCGCCGCGAAACCGGACTCCCTGGTATTTCGAAGGCAGAAAACCGCTTCCCCAATAGTAGTCGTAGAATAGTTGGCCGCACGTCCTCCCCTGATCCGATGAAGTCATCACACAGAAAGAAGGCAGATCGTTGGTTATACTTCCCAGGCCATACGTCGCCCATGCACCCATACTTGGCCTGCCCGGGATCTGGCTTCCCGTCATAAAAAGTGTAACACCCGGTGCGTGGTTGACAGCCTCTGTGTGCATCGATTTCACGAGGCATATCTCATCCGCTATCGAACCGATATGTGGCAGCATTTCCGAGAGCCACATACCGCTCTTTCCGTACTGCTTGAACGGCTTAATAGGGGGCAGAACAGGGTAGCTCTTCTGACCAGCTGTCATGGTGGATAGACGGCCTTTGGCTCGTATACTATCTGGTATCTGCTGCCCACGCATGGGATATAGGCCAGGTTTATGATCGAATAGATCGACATGCGATGGCGCGCCGCCCTGCCACAGAACGACCATCCGCTTCGCCTTAGCAGGAAAGTGTGGAAGGCCGGGAAGCGCAGGCTGGCCAGACGAATTCAGAGCACCCGCGGCAAAGCCTTCCTGCTCCATTAAGCCGGCAAGCGCGGCAATGCCAACACCGGTTGTAGCGGCACGCCCAAAGAACTGGCGACGGGAGA
>JANXSG010000298.1 GCA_025352825.1 Chthonomonadaceae bacterium
CTCAAGCAGGAGACCATCGAAAGAGACTGGGGACCGGAGAGATACGGATGGTAATATCAAGTAAAGTAAAACCGAAAGCGCTTCAGCCTGGAAGCACCATCGGAATTGTCTCCCCTTCCAGCCCTATCGACAAGTCGAAGCTGGAGTCTGGCCTGGCAGTCATCAAAGCGAGGGGATACAATGTGGTGATCGGTAACCATGTGCTCGACCGCCATCCACATAACAGCTATCTTGCCGGACGTGATGAAGACCGAGCCGCCGATATCAACGAGATGTTCGCCCGCGATGATATCGATGGGATTTTTTGTGCTGGCGGAGGATACGGTGCGGGGAGGACACTTCCTCTACTCGACTGGGAACTGATTCACTCACATCCCAAACTGTTTGTTGGATTCAGCGATATTACCACCATTCATACGCAGCTTAATAAGATGGGACTGGTATCTGTGCATGGAAAGATGGTGGCAAGTCTGGCTGACCTCGATGTACATGCATCGACACAGTTCTGGAGTATTCTTGAATCCAAGGAGCCGTACGGAGTGCTTCCCGCTAACACGGAATCGATACAAACACTCGTACCGGGGGTTGCCGAGGGGGAACTTACAGGCGGATGTTTATGCCTTCTCGCACACGCTTGTGGCAGCCCCTACGCACCGGACTTCACAGATAAACTGGTACTGATAGAGGATGTTGGCGAAGCAATCTACCGGGCAGACCGTGATCTGACTCAACTTCTTCAGTCTGCAAATCTGGATAAAGCTGCGGGGTTCATCATCGGCGATATTACCGACTGGGTAAAGCAGGAGCAGGAAAATACTATCAACAGCGCTCAATCACTATGGCGCAGCTTCTTTATAGAGTTGGATAAACCCACGATCACAGGCTTTCTATTCGGTCATATCCCCAATCCTCTAAGCATACCTCTCGGAATTTGCGCCAAACTCGACGCTGCTGCAAAATCTCTTATTCTCACGGAATCGGCAGCCAGCTAATACCCTGTCGTTTCGACAGGGTATTAGCTGGTGTGAGGTGTTAGCTCTCACAGTAGTGGGGAGTGGCGATAGCATGATGAAATTGAGCCCATCTCCTTGTGCAGGAGATGGGCTCAAAGGTCAAACACACAGTATAGTGTGAAGTACTAACTACTGAATTGCAGGACCCCAATCACCCTTTGCCCAGCCGTAGTACCAAGAGTAGTTGTTATTCAGGCTACGTCGATCGAACCAGATGTTTTCAAACCATTTTATGCCACCTTTGTTAATAGCTTTTACATGTCCATCTGCAAATGCCATCGGGCAGTTGTTCGAATATCGGTATCGTGCATGAGCAGCACATTCCCATGCCCAGTCGGATGATGACGAACAGTCCGAGTCGAACTTAGGCGAGTATACCGAAGAGCCTGGTGTGTAGACATCGACACCGTCACGGAATTTGGTCGATATGTCGTTCACAGTCTTCAGGATTGGCCCCACCCACTGCGCCTGCCAGGGAGAGTACCAGGGATAACTTCCCGGGCTGTAGTTCGCGCCTTTTTCCATTATGATAACTTTAGAGGCAGGAGTATCTAGCATTGACTGAGCCACTACTCCGTTAGGCGCATCAGCTTCACCATGATGACCGAAATTGGTTGTGAAAATGCCTTCGTCAGCGCCATAGCTCTCACCTCCGGCCTGGCTGGCCGGATCTGCAGTCGCCTGCTGAGGATATCCTGGCGCATGGAAAATACCACTTTTCCCCCAGCTCTGATCTACTCCATGGCTGGATGTCTTATCGCCATTCTTTACATAAGGGTAAACCATGGCGTACCACTCGACATGCGGGTAGTCCGGGAAATTTCCATCACCACCGTACTCAGACTGTGGGAATGTCTCATCGTAGTCTTGCAGGTACATCAACACACCAAGTCCGATCTGTTTCACGTTCGAAAGTGAGACAGCCTTGCGTGCAGCAGTGCGTGCCTGGGCAAACACAGGGAAAAGAATGGCTGCTAGAATTGCTATAATAGCAATAACTACGAGTAACTCAATAAGAGTAAATGCTTGATTTCGTTTCACGATAATCTCCTTTGATAAAAATACTGCTTGTTGATAAAACCATACAAGTATTGCCGACTCATCCTGCACTAACGCCGAAATTGCTACTTACCAGGGGGAGCCATTTGACCTTTTATCCGATTAATCTGCCATTCCCGTTGTGCAGGCGTTAAATTAGGATTGTCGTTAATAGCTTTAATTCTGTTATCATCAGCCTTCACAGATTCCACTGGATCTGCGTACTTAGGTTTTTCTGCACAGCCGAATGCTGTTGAAAACATAATTGCAATGATCAATACAGAGAAAACTCTTCTCATTTTAACCTCGTACGATCGGATAATGTATTGTTGACGTACTATTCTAGACTTAAGTTCCTCCCTTCATTTTCCCTTAACAGGACCTGTTGAATCTCGTTCTACAAAAAAAGGTGGAATTAAAATTGACGACTGAGATGCATCAGGACATTGAATTCGCTCTACTAACAGCCTGGCGGCTTTTTCTCCAACTTCGAGGAATGGCTGATGTATGGTCGTGAGAGAAGGAATAGTCATGCGCGCCGTCACAATATCATCAAAGCCAATGATGGAGAGATCGTTCGGGATAGAAATACCCATATCTCTGGCAGCTTCCATTGCTGTGATTGCGATAGCATCGTTACTCGCAAATATGGCAGTGGGTGGATCAGGCAGCGACATTAGGATTCGGGTTGCCTCATAACTAGATGACCCATCAAAATGGCAGGCTTGCATATACTCTTTGGGAGTACAAATTCCTGCCTTTAACATCGACTGAACGAAAGAATCTCTCCGCAACGGCACAGACTGCATATTCAAATCACCAGAAAGATGGGCGATTTTGCGGTGACCAAGGGACAGTAGATGCTCTACTGCCATACGCGCCCCAAGTACATTGTCAACATCTACGGAGGGTATACCATACTGTTCTGAGGGAGTAGATATAGTAACCAGTGTTAAGCCCAGAGAGCTAAGGCCAGCAAGGATATCCGAATCTGTAGGCGCTGCTATCAAGAGGAGGCCATCCGCCCTTCGATCACGGAATGCGGGGGCTGACTGTTCCGCTCCTCTCCATCTGGCAGTAAAAAAAGTGAGATTATTACCCGTATCCGCAGCAGCAGTCAGCACTCCCTGCAAGATTGCAGATGCATACGGATTGGTCACAATGACCGGGGAATCAACGACACCGAAAAATATACCCAGCGTGTTCATTCTTCGGCGCACCAGCCCTTGTGCCATGGCATTAGGATGATAATTTAGCGATCGAGCTGCGTTCAGAACTCGCACACGCGTCTCTGCACGCACCGGCTTGGAACCGTTGTTTAGGACGTTTGAAACCGTGGCGATAGAAACTCCACTCTCTTTTGCTACATCTGTAATAGTTGACATGTTTGAACTTGATTTAAGAATTGATGATGTAATCGAAACGTTTAGATTACTGAATTCATTGTAATCTAAAGGTTTCGATTTGTCAAGAGGATTCTATCATTTTTTTTAATATTAATAGCTAACCTGTTGAAATCTCTAGCATAAAGGAAAACATCATGAATAGACACGCCATTTTTGTAGGCGGATGCCCCCACTCATTTCATCGTATTGAACCAGCAATCGGTCCACTCTGCTCGTGCTTAGGTGCAATTGGATTTGAAACTAGTGTTTCTGGTATTTTTCATCCGAAAGGAGAAGAGGAGTACCTGGGAGACTACTCTGCACTAACGGCTGAGAGGCTATCCGAAGTTGACCTTGTACTGCTTTACACCACTGGCACAGAAATCCGAGGTGCCGATATCAATGCACTTCTCACTTTTGTGCGAAAGGGCGGAGCACTGGCTGGTATACACTGCGCCACCGACTCATTTACTGATAATCCAGAATATGTACATTTAATCGGAGGAAAGTTCAGAACACATCCTTCTCAACTTGATATCACTACCGAAATTGTAGATGTCTCTCATCCTGTTACAGCAGGTTTGTCAAACTTCACGCTTCACGACGAACTCTATCTTTTTTCTGATTACGATCCATCCAATGTGCATCTGTTCGCACAGACACACTCATTTGATGATAATGGCCCTGTACCAATAGCCTGGACTAGAGAGGAAGGGAAAGGAAGAGTATTCTATGTCTCCTTAGGCCACAATTCTTCCACACTCGAAAATCCGGATTGGCAGCGGTTATTTATGCAGGGCGTACAATGGGCTGCTGAGCTAAGATAAAAATAAATATTCAAACAAAGTGAAAATATGTGGAAAAAATATGTAGGTTTCACAGCAGTTACTGCAGTAATGAAATAATATGTCTGGTTCTGCACAAAGATTTTAAGTGATTTATGAAATCTTTAACAGGGGAGAAAAACTAAATATGGAACAGCGAAAAGGAGCTCGACGTTTTGAAGTTATTTGGGAAGCCAGAGTAAGTAATCCAAAATATGGTATTGTATTCGCGAAGACCCAGGATGTCAGTCTGTCAGGGGCATTGATTATTGTCCCGATACGATATCCCAAGAAAACAGAAATATCCATTCAGCTTGATACTGGCGAGACTAATTTTGTGAGATGCGTTGGTTATATCAGTCGAGAATTGCCAAATTCTCGTGGCGGATACGCATATGGAGTTAGGTTTTTAAGATTTATGCCCGGCGATCAAAAGCTGCTAAACGATATGCTCTTGAATATTCGTAGAATCGCTTATATTCGTGAGAATCTGGTGGAAAAATCGAGGGCTGCATAATCGGCACTGGTTGCATTTAGGAAACTCAATGCTTCTCGTTGGATAAAGCGGGAGGAGGTTTCCAGTCCAACGGGCAAAGGGGAATTAATGTCAGAGTTCGTACACCGCTGGTTCCAAAATTTGGATCCGCTCCTTGCTTGATCTCCAGCACAACCTTTTTCTCGGGCAGTACCAACCTATTCAGAGAAAGGGCAGTGTGCTGCGGATCGAATTCCTTTCCATTGATTGATAGAATACTATCACCTGGATGTATTCCGCCTTGCTGTGCAGGAGAGTTATTCTGAACACTGTCGACTTTCAATGTTCGCCCGTCTGCCCGCACGGAGAAGCCCAGAGAAGGCTTCTCTGCTTCATCACTCTCTTCGTGGTCGGTAACTCTCTCCAGCCATAATTTGCGTCGAGGGTAATCTAGTGTAACACGATAGTTTTGAAGAAAACGATTTCCCACAATTCCTGTCTGGCCATACGCATCATTATTTCGAAAATCGATAGAAATCACACGGTTGGAAAGGTTGATGGCGCCCAGTGTAAGATAATTAGCTCGAATTTTATTACT
>JANXSG010000037.1 GCA_025352825.1 Chthonomonadaceae bacterium
TGTCCACCACTGGCACCACACGTTCGCCTGCAGCTACACGAGCCATGGCAGCAGGTATAAAATCGTGTGGCAGTACGGACTGCTGTTTGACAGCCGCATGGCCAAATGTTGGCGCAACTCCTGTTAGAAGTTTGGGCGCAGATAGTCCAAATTTCTTGAGAGCAAAAATTGCCTGTTCGCCTGGCTGGCCTGCACGTGCCGCCAGAATATTTTTCTGTCCGATGTTGGTGAGGTACCAGGCATAACCAAGTGCCGAAGCAATAGAATCAGTATCCGGCCTCTGATGACCGATTACATAAGTCATCTCTGGGTTCCAACGGTCGTATTTATCGGAGGACTTGAGCATTCACTCTGCTTTCTGAGGTATCTATACACTATGTGCTTGCCACTGCAAATTCCAACCTTGGGGAAGGCACAGCATTTCATCACTCAACGACGGACTGATAACTCTTCAATTTGACGAGATAAAATACATTCGATTAAAATGTTAATTACAGTTTACCTTCTATCCACCCTAGCTTCATCGAGCCGGAAGGCATTCTTAAGAATTGTATTATTTTATTATGTGCATTACTCTATTTATCAAAGAGGTGAATATGTTCTATTCAAAGTTAGGAAGTAAATAAATTCCTGGCTGGCAGTGAAATAACTTTTTATGGCACATGATTTCCGAGTCTTATGAGGAGATTGCAAAACCTAGGGAAATGCAATTTATTGCTTAACCCCCTGACCCCTTCCCTGATTACCTTGTTCTTTGGAGAGAAAGGGGAATCTTTATCGTTGATTCTCCCCCTTCCTTAACACAAACAGCTTTATCGTCTGAGTGTGCAGGGAAGGGGGCCGAGGGGTTAGGCAAAGCAGTAATCAAATATGAAATATTTTTAGTTTTGCAATTACCCGATATACTATTGAAAGTGGACTGTTATAAATAAATGGAAAATTTTATTTCAAATATTGGGAACAAAAATTACGCTTTTCTCGTCGAACAATCAGCCCCGTTGCTGCTGTATGCACCCCTTGTGCGACAAAGTGCGAGGAAGATATTGCAGCGATTAGTATCACACTCATCGTATCTACCTACATCCTATCAAAACATAGGAAATCCTCCCCAGCATATCTAGTTCTGAGCACCGTATTTCCAGCTTGATGCCAGTACCCACATAACTGCACATTTTCATGCGTGGTGGCGCCTATTCAACATTGCTATGCTTAGCAGATGGAAGGCAATGCCTGACTTCTCTCTGCTAGCGGCAGCGTTCTGCTTTGAGGAGTAAAATATCATGTCTTCACCCCGTTTGATGTGCCAATTGAGCATTCCCGGCCGATTTGACGCAAGAAATATAAGAAAAAGAACAATTTCAGGCTTGTTACTGATTTGTATGATGTCCTACCAGGGAATGGCGCACGGAGCTGTCATTCCCAAAATCACCACTTCCTCGACTGCAAAATCTACTCTCATGACCATAAGAAGATCGACCCAGTCGCCAGTTCCCGTTAGCCCTATTTCTGCGCCAACGAACGTAGCGGTACATGGTGCCTGGGTGCTTGGAGCATCCACGGATAAGCTGACATGGGATGCTGTTCCAGGGGCAGTCTCCTATAATGTCTACTTTACCACTAACTACGATCCGATACTTACTGGAGTAACCACTAACTCCTGCTCCGTCCCTGCAAATCTCTGGCACAGCTACAGATACACTATCACAGCCATAGCCTCCAGTGGACAGGAGAGTATTCCAAGTACCCCTATAAGTTCTTTGGGTGCTAATGACCCTGCTATTCAGCCAGCAAATCCTACACCTTTTCCGAAAGGAGCTCCAAAAATTGTTTACACTCGCGTGGAGTGGAATCTCAACAGTCCACGGGTGGTTATAAGCTGGCAGGGACATAGCGGATATAACTATTTTAAGATATATCGTGATACCAGACTAATTGGAACTGGAATAACGCCGGTTACTTTCATAGATATCAATGTGCTCCCTGGTGAAACTCATAAATATGCCGTCAGTGAAGTAAGTATTGGTTGGCCTAATATCGAGCAGGAAACAGAAAAAACAATTTCATCACTTGTTACTATTCCCGCCTCGCAGCCAACTGCACCTTCGGCTCAAGTTCTGAGTGTAACTGACATTGTGCCGAATGATGACGGTGCAAAAATATATTTTACAGCAGTTTTAGGTGCATTAGATTATAGGGCCTATAAAGTGAGTCATCCTGGTTCGGTTAAATATAGTGGCGGCGGACTTAGTATCGAAATGAACGGTCTCGATCCTGTGGCCGGTGATGATGTCATCGTCGAAGCTGTAGATAAACTCGGCCCTTTCCAGACTTTAGATGGCATGTTCTCGCCAGGGATGCAGCAGATGGATGGCAGCGTAATTACGGCAATAAATGGGCAGGGTGATCCATCAAATATTCCCAATGTTATAGCGACTTCTGCTGTTATCCATCCTGTGCCTGTGCCAATTGCACTGAATGGTACTCAAGTCTTCCTCGATAATTTTAGAAACGAACAGCCGCTAGTTGACACACCCTATTCTCAGATTGATAGTGGAGTAACAGGGAATCCAAAACTAACGAGAGATGTAACAGAAGGGCAAAACGATAAATGGATTATGCGTACGTATGATGCCCACCCAGGTAAATCCCATCTATTCTTTATGGGTTCACACTTCATGGATACACTGTATGATAGGAACCACATTCTTAGAGGAAAGACAATTGTTATTCCAAAAGCAAATCCTATCATCGTGCCTGGCCATGTCCTGCATGTTACATTTGAAGTCGATGCCCACCTCTCATTAAGACGAGCGCTCGGAGTGATTATAGGTCGGGCGAATGATCCCCTTATAATGCCAACAGCTGGTGGACCGCCAACGAAATCAGGCTATTCCTTCGACTGGCAGATACGTGCAGACACCCACAAAGCAGAGGTATTCAATAACCTGCTGCCTTACAATGTAGGACGAGATACCCATATGACGAATCCATATCAGCCATTGCGTGGCAACATCAGTGGCAACTTCTATCCCGGAGGGCTCAACGGCAGTATGGAATCGCTGGATAACAGGCATAAATTCGACTTGTACATTTCCAGCGTTCGGTTCGTTGCCATTGAAGCAGGAGTTCTTGTGAAAGATGAAGATCTCACTCAAATAGTAAATCGAGATACCCAGTTGGTTGAGAATCAAACTTTGAACTGGTTCAACAACACCCCGCTGGCTTTGAATTTCTATCACTCGATATATCACTCAGATGCAGATCATATCGATCTGCTTTCTGGTGAGCAGGTACCTTATGCATTCTATTGGCTCAACTACCGCCCATACGCAGATGAGCGACATTGGGACAATATGGGATTTGAAGTGCTGAATTCATTTCCACCAAGCGTTAACTAAGAATAAGGGGCATACACATCCGTGTATGCCCCTTATTCTTTTATGCAATTTTTATTGTAACTATTCAGCATGACTATTCGCCACAATCGAATACGTTGTGACTTCACTTTCAAATCGTCGGAGCTGTAGACTAATTGAACTTCAAGACAAATTATTAGCCGCAAAAATGCACAAAAAAACAATCTAGAATTTCTAGCATTATAAATTCTCCAACAAGTATGTAAGCAATAGTTACTTTGCGCAGTATGTGCTTTTTTGCGGCTAATCTATCCTCACTAATATTGGTTATAAAACTTATTTCGATTTGAGTGCACATGAAAATGACTGTGATTTGATTATTCCGAATAGTTATTTTTTATTAATTGTAAGTTAGATGAATACTTCCTAAATTACGAACTTTTTTTATCCCTCGATACCTCTTAGTGAATTCTTTCATACAGCCGATAATAGTGCAGTATTGACCTCGAAGTTGATTTAACGATTCCCGCAAATGTTTTATTTAGTTCTCACCGAGAATATATTTTCATGATGAACATTTTACTATAAATTTTTTGTTTTGTAGCATCGAGTAGTTTTGAACCGCAGGGAAACTGACTATGGAAAGTTTGAGGAGCACAAAGTTATGCACAAGATTCGTGGAAACACCACTTCATCGATTTCCAGATCAAAATTAGGAATCAATCGAACTTTATCTGGTCTATTTTTGCTCTTTCTGTTTTACGGTTCGGCCTTTGCGCATAGCGCTATTCTAATATCTTCATCCAAATTGAGTACTGGAAAAACATCTCATCATGCACTATATGGACTTTATCAAGCACCTGTAATACTAAATACGATTGTAGCGCCAACCAATCTATCAGTACGGGGAGTTTGGACATTAGGTGCCTCGACCGATAAACTAACCTGGGATGCCGCACGAGGGGCAGCTTCCTATAACGTATATTTCACCACTAATTACGACCCGATCTTGACGGGAGTATTTTCGACGACATGTGTGTTGCCGACAAATTCCTGGCACAGCTATCGATATACAGTAACAGCTGTGGCGAGTAACGGACAGGAGAGTATGCCAAGTGCGCCTGTAAACTCATTAGGTGCCGAGAATCCTAAGAAAACTCCTGCAAAACTACGTGCCGCTCCCAAAGGACCGCCGAAAATAGTATATACCAGTGTCGATTGGAATCTTGGCTTACCGAGAGTAGAACTAAGCTGGCAGGCGCACAGCGGCTTCGATTATTTTAAAATATATAGGGATAGCAAACTGATCAGGACTGGGATTACTCCGGTGAGTTTCATTGATATGAATGTTCGCCCAGGGGAAACCCACAGCTATGCTGTCAGCGAAGTGAGTGTGGGCTGGCCGGCTTTTGAGCAGGAGACAGCCAAAACGAACTCTTCTCTCGTAACTATCCCTATGGTTCCGCCTCAATATAAATCTCCAAATACACTACACATTACTGATATCGTGCCTAACGATGATGGAGCAAAGATATATTTCGCTGCAATTCCCGGGGCGGTAGATTACAGAGCATTCAAAATCACTCATCCAAACTCAGTAAAATATAGCGGAGGGGGTCTTAGCATTGAGTTAAACGGACTAGATCCCGTTGCTGGAGACGATGTGATTGTGGAGGCAGTTGACAAGCTCGGGCCGTTTCAAACATCTGATGGCATGTATTCGCCAGGTATGCATCAGCTAAATGGAAATATTATTTCAGCTATAAACGGACAAGGTGATCCCTCCAACGTTCCGAATGTCATTGCTGCGTCCGCGATTATTCATCCGGTTCCAGCGCCATTTGTTTTGAATGGGGAACAGGTATTTCTGGATAACTTCAGAAACGAACATCCTCTTGTCAGCGTACCCTATGCTCAGATTGACTCAGGTGTCACTGGCAATTCAAAACAGAAGAGAGACATCACCGAAGATCAGAACGATAAATGGATTATGCGTACTTACGATGCACATCCGGGTAAATCGCACCTATTTTTCATGGGATCCCACTTCATGGATACCCTGTACGATAGGAATCATGTTCTTTTGGGGAAGACGATTGTTATCCCCAAGGCGAACCCCGTGATAACGCCAGGACAAGTGCTTCATGTAACCTTTGAAGTGGACGCTCATCTCTCCCTGCGCCGATCACTTGGACTCATCATTTCCACAGCGAATGATTCTCTGATTATGCCTACTGGAGGCGGCCCGCCTACCAGATCAGGATATTCATTCGAATGGAAAATCCGTCCAGATTTCCACGAAGCACTAGTTTACAGAAATCGAATTCCTTTCAAAGTGAACAGAGATACCCATACTCATAATTACAGGCAATCATCACGCGGAAATAGCAGCGGGAGTCTATATCCTGGAGGCCTAAATGGCGGCATGGATTCTCTAGATTCCAGGCATAAATTTGATCTGTTTATTTCCAACACACACTATGTGGCGCTGGAAGAGGGAATAGTCGTAAAGGATGAGGATCTCACTCAAATAGTAAATCCAGATTCTATGATGGTAGAGAATCAAACCTTAAATTGGCTTATCAACGCACCGTTGGCTATAAATTTCTACCATTCTATCTATCATTCAGATGCTGATCATATTGACCTTTTGTCTGGAGCTGTAGAACCCTACCCATTCTATTGGCTAAACTATCGCCCTTATGGAGATGAACGGCACTGGGACAACATGGGTTTTGAAGTTCTAAACTCATTTCCCATTAAATTCAAATAAGTGGAGAGTTAGTTATAGTTATTTAGCTCCACCTCTCCAGTTTTGGTCAGAAGTGCGGTGGGCATAAACTTTAGAATATGAGATTTTGTCGGTCAATATCTACAGTGAAACCCTGTAATTTGAACGGGCTACCGGAAAGTTTATGCAGCTAGATCGAGTTTGCCCAGGTAGAATAGTTCGGCAATTCTAAAACTTTCGAAGTTGTAAAAACTGCGGGCATTGGTTTTTATTCGCTAAATTGACCGTTAATGTTCTCGGCAATTGCATTGGTAACACGGTGACGAATGTAGTTTGTCCATCAAGACGGAATGAAATGCAAATGCTGGGGAGAAATTACTTAGTAGGAGCTTTTCGAGCGGTGACGAGATGGAGTACTAGTATCGAAACAAGAATTGCATGAGACTCTCACCCATTGCTGCTTTTGTGTCAACATCAAGAGTACAGACATAGTGAGATCCACTTCTATTAAATACGACCATAGACTTTCGAACTACTTGAATAAGCCGCCAATCGACCGCACCTTCATCTGCCATTGGTTCGTCTGCAGTGAGAAAGAAGTAGTTTCACACTCTACCTTTCCTAATTAGTCCTGCCAGACCGCTATCACTAGCGCTAAGTCGAACAACGGGCGCTACCAAGAGTGTGCTGCTCTCCAATTCATCGATTTCACAACCATGGCTCAAAACGACAATTCTCGCTGGGTGTTGCTTCAATTCGCAATCTGGTTCGCTGCTCGAAGGAACGAAAATATCTACTTTCTTGATTATATCCCCTTGATCGAGGAGTTCAGCCGGCTGGACGACATGCATTACCAGTCCAGTCCTCCAATCAAAAAGGAACTGGTCCGTCGTAGTATTGTGAGTTGTCTTTACTCAGTTTCGCAAATCTTGATCTGAAATCAGCAGTGAGTTCTTCATGAGTGATCGGGTCTACTACATCAAATAATGTTGATATTTCCGTTTCTGCAGAAATGGGTCGGTTAAGCTTGGTATCAGAGATATTCGTAGGCACAATCGACCGCTTAGAATCAGACTGTTTTGGGTTTTGATTAATTGCGTCATTTTATTTCCCTAAGCTGGCAAATCCAGAACCAAAGTGGAACCTATTTAAATGAAATACACGACGAAATGAATTTCTTCGTAAATCGATATTGAGTTCATTTTGAACGCAATATAACTTCAAAGGTACTATTCACCATCATGTGAATTCTGCTTAACTATACCATGAATACTAATATTGATATTCTCGCAGGGAATGCTGCTTAGTTATGAGGATATACTTACGTCGGTATACTGATATACAAACTACCTGAAACCACGCTAAGCATCGAGATCATTATTACTCATCTATCGAGATCATTATTACTCATCTAAGGTACCGTACAAAATGTCAAATCCAATAAAATCATCCAAATCTGATGTCCGACGCGCGATGGTGAGTCATCATTTCTCGCCTTGCTCAACACTCACGGCAGCATTCAATCGACTTCGAAGTGTTCAATATAACCCAATCGCGCCAGTGGGGTGCAACCATTATCTGGTGCTCGAGGCGCGATTGCCAGGCTATACGCAGTAGGAGACAGGCAGAAAATCATTGGAATCCAGTTCTACATTTTGAAAGAACCCCGGTAATTCGATGCCAAGCATTTGTCGATAAAGATCTGTATCATTTTTAATTGAAAAGTATACCAGAATCACAATTATTCATAGACTTTCTGGTAGTGCCTCTAAAACTTCACTTCATTAATTTTTTCCGCATCGAAAACCAACCCAATACTTCTTCTCCAGGCATCAAGAGCAGCCATATTTCCTAGAGTGTCGTCCCATGTCATACAGGGAGATGGAGCCTCTTTATGTTCGAGATATTGAGCCACCGTATCTGCTTCTAAGGAATATAGTCCCCGGCTTCCATGCACTGTTACTACATCCGGATCTTTACCTGCTCGATTTACTAATATCTTATTTTCGCCCTCTCCTGGAAACCATGGATTAGGTACGCGGATGTTGCCTTCGGATCCCCAGATTCGCAGTTCGCTATCGACACCAACTTGAGTACCGCAGGTTAGGTTTGCCACCAGGCCGCTGGGAAAAATAAGGGCGGCGGTGGCCTGTTCATCGACTCTTGAGATTGGGCCGATATATCCAACGCCTTTTAATTCGAACGGTTCAGCGCCCGCAATCAACCTGGCCATGCTGGTGGTGTAGCATCCCACATCCATAATTCCGCCACCCCCAGCCGGATTGGACAATCGGATATTCTCATGTTTCGGTCCCATGTTGTAACTGAAATGTGCCTGAATCACTCGAACTTCACCAATTACTCGGCTAGTTACCAGCTCCTGTAATTTCGCAGTTTGTGGGTGGCAGCGGTACATGAAAGCTTCCATTAAAAATACTCCATGTTTACGGACAGAAGCAATCGTTCGAACTGCTTCTGGATAGTTCAATGTGAATGGTTTTTCACAAAGAATATGCTTGCCAGCTTCGGCACATTTCATTGTCCATTCTGCATGAAGATGGTTTGGCAGAGAAATATAGATCGCATCCACCTCAGGATCATCCACCAGAGATTGATAAGAGGGATGTCGACGAGTCATACTATGCTCGTTTCCAAAAATATCTGCTGCCTCTTGCGTGCGGCTTCCCACCGAGATTAAAATTCCTGTTTCGGAGAGTGGAACTGCTTTTGCGAAGGTACCAGCTATTTTCCCTGTTCCCATAACTCCCCATCTTAATTTTTTCATAATTACCCTTGTCTAAACGTTATATTTGCTAAATTGCCTGTCCTCAGACTTCTTCAATTACAGTCGTGGTTCCTTCCAAATTCTAGTAGAGGGGTAGTATCATGATGGAAAAAATTTGATATTGCTTGACTTTGATCGTCAGGATAGCTATAATACAAGTATAAGTACTGATAGAATCTAACGTTTTTTTATTGTCAGCATTCGTTCACAGGGTTTAAAAAACGTAGATTATCCCCTCTTAAAAATGCAGATCCCACTTAATTCAGAATCAGGTCCCGTGACACCTACATCCATTTCAACCAACAACAGTAATGCGCAGTTGCTTCTCTCCATTTTCAAACGCAGAGGGCGAATATGGATGGTGATGATAGCATTAATTTTCACAGTAATTCTGCTGGGGCTTATGATCCTAATGCCATTGAACTATTTTTCTGAAACTACTATTTCAGTGCAACAGCCAAGTTCATCATCTGCTTCGCCACTCGCACTGCTAACGGGGCAGTCACAGGCTAAAAAATATTTGGGAATTTTGAAAAGCAGACGGCTTGCTGAACAGGTAGAGGGATATGTCAATCTGCAGGATCTCTATAGTCTTCCTACAAAGGCAAAAGCTGTCGAAAAATTGATGAAATGTTTGAAAGTCGAAGAGAGCCTTACGGATGGGCTTGTCAGCATTCAGATCACTCTGCCCGGATCGCCTCGTTTAAGGGCTCACGGAAAGCTTAAGAGAGAAATCGTGGCGCAAAAGGCAGCAGATGCTGCCAACTATTTTTACTCTGCACTCAAAGATTACTACATAAATACCGATAATGAACGTGATACTGTACTTTTGCGCGCTGCAGAACGTGAGTCTCGCAAAGCTGCTGGTGCCTTCGATGCTGCAGCAGAAAACCTGAAACAATTTGTTCGAGATTTGCGTAAGTACAGTCCGCGTTCGGCTCCATCTTCTTCTAGTACCGCTGAGTCTCAATCAGTAGCTGCGAACGAGTTGCTCACTTTATATACCAGTCTCTCTAAAGTGGATGCTGACGTGAAGTCTGCTGAGGCTGGTATGGATACACAAGGCCGCCTGACGGGAGAACAGCTAAATAATCTCCAGATTCTTCCGTCGGAAGATCCGCTTTTGAGTGAATCTAGAAATGACGTTAAGCAGGCTAAAACTCGATTAGATAGCCTGCGGATACAGCTTGCCGATGACAGCCCTCAAGTGCTATTGGCGCGAAAAAGATATGAATTAGCTCAAAAAAATCTTGTGACACAGGCGGCAGGAGTTCGCGAGAAGAAGACATCCGACCAGGTGATTACGAACACCTCCCTCGATAGAGTAAAAGCAAGAAGGGAAGTTATACTTTCCCAAATCCAACAGGCTGAAGGCCGTCTCCCATTGAAACGAATGCTCGCTTCCGATTTTGAACAGCTTAAGAATGAGCTGGTCATACGCCTCGAAGTGAGGAAAACGACTGAAACTGAATTTGCCAAACTTCGGCTCTCGACAGTATCCGCCCAGAGCAGGCTGTCTGTAGTCGATGTAGCAATTCCCGCTGAGGGCGGAAAGCCAGGCATAATGCTTTTAGCGGCTGCAAGCCTCATTGGCGCTCTGACTTGTGTGTTAGCAGCACTCTCCTTAGAGTACTCCTCTCTGTTGAGAAAGCGAAATGAAGCCACTGCATAGTGTTGGTGATACAATTGAAAAAGTCTCAGATAATCAGGCATCCTCACATTTTAGACTGGTTAAGAACGCTGTCGCCAATCTTGTTCGTGGCGGCGCTGCCGGGCTTGCAGCTATAATTTTACCGCCATTTCTGGTGCATCATCTTCCGCGTGCTTCCTACAGCGTCTGGGTGTTGATATTACAGCTCAGTGCGTATGTCGGGCTGCTGGATTTTGGGATACAGACTGCAGTCGGGCGTTTTGTAGCACACACCACCGAGCTAAATCAGCTGGACCAGAGGAATCGAATTGTCAGCAGCGCTGTGGGAATGCTCATTGGTTCTGCAGCTGCCGCTTGTTTTGGTATAATGCTGGCAGCATGGCAGCTTCCGCATCTATTTCATGATATGCCTGTCGAATTGCAGAATTCGGCTAGAACAGCGCTCCTAATTGTAGGTATATCCACGGCTTTGTCACTCCCAGCTTCTGCTTTGATGGGAGCCTTTGTGGGATTTGAAAGATATGAGGTTCCAGCAGCTGTCGCTGCATGCAACAAACTTTTTAGTGCCTTTCTGCTCATTTTTACAGTAAGATACACATCGTCACTGGTAGCAATGGCTTGGGTTTTTGGGTTTGTTAATTTCGTTACCATGATTCTGCAGATCGGGTTATTCAGGATCGCAGTCTCCACTGTCCAATTAGGCATTCGCTGGCTTTCTAAATCGGCGAGTAAAGAGATTATCGACTACTGTGTAAGCCTGACAATATGGTCTGTAATTATGCTGCTGATTTCCGGGCTGGATACAGTGATTGTAGGTGTACTGGATTTTAGGCGAGTTGCCCCCTATACACTTGCCGTCAGCCTACTGACATTTGTTATGGGAATACAAAATGCTGTATTTAGCGTAATGATCCCTCGAGCAGCCATACTTGGAGCCCGTGGTGATTCTAACTCATTGGGCAGATTACTCTTGAAATCGAGCCGTTATGGGATGCTTCTGCTTTTATTGACAGGGTTGCCACTGATAATATTTGGCCGGCAGATTTTGACTATCTGGGTTGGGCAGGTTTTTGCAGGCGAGACGCTATTAATTCTGCAGGTACTTATAGTAGCGAATATTGTGCGGCTATCGTCGCTGCCATACTCACTGCTGCTAATTGGTACAGGCCAGCAAAAACTTGTGACCGTAAGTCCGATAATCGAGGGGATATCAAATCTGGCGGTGAGTATTACTTGTGGATATATTTTTGGAGCGGTAGGTGTCGCCTTTGGAACTCTGGTGGGAGCCATTTTTGGTGTGTTGGCGAACGTGATTTATAACATACCTCGTACCACTGCAATCCAAATTGCCAGGAAACAGTATTTAAGTGAGGGCCTGCTTCGTCCGCTGTTGAGTTTGGCACCTATATGGGCCGTTCTACTCCCAATAGCGCTTATCTCGAAGATATCAAATATTGTATTGCTTGAAATTACTCTGCCTCTGCTTGTTGTAACATCAGCGATGCTATGGCAATATGGTTTAATCGGGAATGAGCGAGCGAGTATCCTTGCTCAACTGCATCGTCATGCTCCTGGCATAATCTAAGAGAGAAGTGTATATTTGATCTATCCTGTAGGGTTAAAACAGTTTCTTAGAAAGATGAAACATGCACCTCCCCGAGAACTGAAAAGTTTTGGAAAGCAATCGTCCATAGTAAGGCCGTACAAAATCTACGGTGCATCTCATATCGAGATAGGTGAGCATACAACCATTCTTACGAATGCAGTTCTGAACGCTATCACAGGTTATGAAAACGAGGTATTCGCTCCCTCCATCCGAATAGGAAATAGTATCTACATAGGGCACTATGTATGCATCGCAGGAGTGGGGGAGATCACTATAGGGCATGGGTGCGTACTTAGTGACCACGTCTACATTACCGATGTTGCCCACGGTATCGATCCGGAAGCTGGGCTAATTCTCAAGCAGAAACTTATCTGTAAGGGAACTGTTTCTATAGGAGAGAATTCATTCATAGGGTACCGTGCATGTATACTGCCAGGAGTCACTTTGGGTAAACACTGTGTGGTAGGGGCGAATTCTGTTGTCACGCACTCTTTTTCGGAATATACCATGGTCGCAGGAGCACCGGCAGTGATCATTAAAACTTACTCTCATGAGAAGCATGCGTGGATACCTACAAAGCCAGAATGAACTATTGGCCATGATTATTTCGATCTTAAACCGGCTTTCGAATCTATACTATCGCTGGAAGACGGCGATGTACTATCGGCCGCAGTTCGCAGCTATCGGCGCCAGATCGAGTATTCGTAAACCCATCTTGATCACGAATCCTCGATACATCAGTATTGGAAAAAATTCTGGAATAAGAGATGGTGCTCGGCTGGAAGTCGTTTTATCCAATCCGAAAAGAGTACCTGCACTGAGTATAGGTGACGATACGAATATCGAGCAGAATGTCCATATCGTATGCCACAATCGTGTTACGATAGGTTCCCATGTATCTGTCACGGGGGGATGCTCAATAGTTGATGTTTCGCACCCATATATCGATATTCACGATCAAGCAAAAATTGGTGATCGAATTCTGGATGAAGACTCATTCGTGGAGATAGGGGACGGAAGTTTCATAGGGATGGGCACTGTGATTCTTCCCAACGTTCGAATAGGAAAATATGTGATAGTAGGCGCTAATTCTGTAGTCACCAAAAGTATTCCCGACTACTGTGTAACGGCTGGCGTGCCGGCAAGGGTGCTGAAACGCTATCGCCATGAGGAGAACAGATGGATTCTGGAACCCTAGCAGTTGAGGAAAGGACTGGGAATAGAGATGGCTGGATTACACTCACAGCCTGCCCAATCTGTGGTAGTGAATCACTGAATAATAGCTACCTTGCTGCGGACAGCCACTACGGCATCAAAGGACTTTTTCAGGAAGTTCAATGTGGAAAGTGCTCCACAGTTTTTCTGAACCCAATGCCCACACACGAAACGCTCAGCCAGCTCTACCCAGAGACCTACTACTCCTATCAGGATTTCCTGCAGCAGCAAAGCCCAATTAAAAAGTTTGTAAAAACGGCGTTGTTGATGAATGCACATACCAAGGATCCTCACTTCGAAAAGCCGGGACGAGTTGTAGATATTGGATGTGGCAGCGGGCATTTTCTGTATGAACTCAAGCTCAAAGGGTGGGATACCTACGGCGTTGAAATAAGTGATGCCGCCGCCGATGTAGGTCGTAATGCTGGCCATCTGGATATATTTTCTGGAACGCTGGAGGATGCTGCTTTTCCGGATGACCACTTCGACTATGTGCGCTCAAACCACTCCTTCGAACATCTTACTAATCCGATTGAAACCCTTAAAGAGATGCGGCGTATTTTGAAGCCTGATGGAAAGCTGTTCATTGGGATACCCAATTTCGACAGCTGGAACCGAAAGCATTTCAAAGAAAACTGGTGGTATCTTGGCGCTCCTGTGCATCCCTTCAGCTACTCGGCAGATAGCTTCTGTCGGATTATGCAATCGCAGGGCTTTGTTGTCGAGGCGCTCCAATATAATTCGGTCTATTCGGGAGGGCTGGGAAGCTGGCAAATGAAGAAGAACAGGGGGACAAACCGGCTTTCTACTGAGGGAAGCTTGTATCATAATACGTTACTCGCGGTGCTCTTTCAACGCTATGCCAAACTACTCGACCTTTTCAAAATGGGTGATGCGATTGAGGTGATATGCCACAAAACGAAATGAAAATACTGATAACCGGTGGAGCAGGTTTTATTGGAACCCATCTGACTCGCCGACTGCTCCGTGAAGGATGCAGTGTGCGGATTCTCGATAGTTTTAGCCCTCAGATCCATGGCAATTCACAGACTCTCCCCTCAGATATTGCGCCTCATGTAGAGCTTGTGGCAGGGGATGTCAGAGATAGAGACGCAATTAGATCCGCATTGGAGGGGGCTGAAGTAGTTGTGCATCTGGCTGCAGAGACAGGCACCGGACAGTCGATGTATGAGGTTGTTCAGTATGAACAAGTAAACCTCCTCGGGACGGCACATCTGATGGACTATGTTGTTAATAATAAATCAAGCAGAGTTCAAAAGCTGGTGACGGCTTCTTCTAGAGCTATCTACGGCGAAGGTAAATATCACTGCCCAGCTCATGGTACAGTCTATCCAGGAATGCGATCCGCATCGGATATGGTGTCGGGTCAATTCGAACCAATCTGCCCGAATTGCAGCGCACCTTGTGAGATGCTGGCTACCGACGAACTTTCACGTCTCTCTCCCACCTCCTTCTATGGGATTACTAAACAAGTTCAAGAGCAGATGACCCTTATTTTTGGGCAGGCGCTCAATCTATCGGCGTTTGCGCTTCGTTACCAAAATGTCTACGGGCCAGGCCAATCTCTAAAAAATCCGTACACTGGAATACTGGCGATCTTTTCCAACCTGGCTCGAGTAAATCAGTCTATCAATATATTTGAAGATGGGAAAGAGAGCCGAGATTTTGTCTATATCGATGATGTGGTGGAATCGTCCTGGCGATGTATACGGACTGATACTCAGGGTGTCGAAGCGATTAATGTGGGCAGCGGAGAGCGTACCACAGTGCTGCAGGTGGTCCATGAGATAATCCAATATTTCGAAAGTCATTCCGAAATCTCTGTGTCAGGAGCATTCCGCATTGGAGATATCCGCCATAATGTCGCCGATCTCACTAAAGCAAGGCAGCTGCTGGACTTCACGCCAAAGTGGAAATTTACTGATGGGATTAGTCGATTCCTCAACTGGGCATCCCAACAGGAATCTAACGCCTCCACGTATGAAAAATCGTTGTCGGACATGCGTGAGCGTGGGTTAATGCGAGGTTAGGCAAAGGGTTGATAGATATATTAATGCAAACTGCTGCAGCTGAGAAAACCGAATATCATTGCGATACATGTCATGCCAAGGTTGGTATTGTACTTGTGAATTACAATGGCCTTAAGTTTATGCCTGCCTGCCTTGAAACACTGAAAAAAGTCGATTATGCTGAGTTCGAAATAATCATAGTAGATAATGCTTCCTCTGATGGATCGGCCGAATGGACGGAACAAAATTACCGCGAACTGAACCTGATTCGACTGGAACAGAATACTGGTGTGGTGGGAGGTAACAATGCAGGCATGCAGTGGTGTATAGCGAATGGCTGTGACTATGTGCTGTTACTGAACAACGATACGGAGGTAGAACCGGATTTCCTCAGTAAGCTGATGTGTCATGCAGACCAAAACACACTGCTGGTTCCAAAAATATACTTTTACGATAATCGGGAGGTTCTGAATAGCCATTTTGGACACTTTGATTTTTGGAATGGAAGAAATGTCGAATGGTTTTATGATCAGCCAGATACCGAGAAAAGTTCGCAGCTATGCGTTGGCACAATGTCGAACACCTGTGCTATGCTGATACCGAGGGCAGTGCTTGATAAGATCGGCATGATGGATGAAAACTATTTCATGTATTTCGATGATAATGATTTTATTCATAGAGCTGTATTTGCTGGCGCAAGTCTCAAGTTTGTTCCGGATTCCATGATCTACCATAAAGAAAGCAGCTCTAGCGGAGGGCAGAGTCTATCGCCATTTACACTCTACTATCTCACCCGCAACCGCTTATACTTCATGTCAAAATTTCAGAAAAACCCTGTGGCTCTCGCTTATTTTTATAGCCGCTTCTTTATGGGCAGATCGGTTGCTCTGGCAAAATTTTTGGTGCAGGGCGATCGCAAGCTATTCAAAGCATCCTGCAGTGCGATTGTTGATTTTATGGCGAGGCGTACAGGCGCCGCCCCCTCCGGAAGATACAGTTAATGCAAGGGGATAGTTCGAAACGTTTGAAAATTCTTCTGATAGGATTCTGCCCGCCAGAGGGTGTGATCGCAGATTTGATGATTGAGCTTGCAGGAGCATTGAACAAACGGGTGACTCTGGATCTTCTAGTGCCGAGAAATCTTCCTGTTCCAGAGGGCAGTTTTCGGAAGAACTATACTTTAAACTATTCGAAATCAAAACCGCTGTCTGTGTTCACACCAGAGTCAGCCAGAATAATGCGCGAAATCCGAAAAAATGACTATGATGTCGCCCTGTTCTATACGCAGCACATTCTGAATGCACCCATTTCGATCATTTTAAAAAAACCGCTGCAAGTAATGTGGTGGCACGAACCAGTGCGATCATCGCGACAGGCAATATTAAATAATATCGTTTACTATGGCAGTGATATGGTTCTCACACGCCGTTCGAAAATGATTATCATAGGCTGTGAAAAAATGATCTCTACTATCCCGGTACATCTGCGAGGTAAACTAAAAGCAGTTCCGCTTCCATTCATCGATGCCTTTGCTTCTGAAGGTGATATTTTGCCATTGGAGCATTCGCCAGCAGATATCGTTTTTTTTGGAAGTATTTTTGCCTATAAAGGTTTGGATGTGCTGGCGGAAGCACTGGAAATTCTCCGAAAGCGAGACTCGAGTACATTAAAACTCCTTGTCGTAGGTAAAGGTGATCTTGCATCGATTTGTCCGCGACTGCTGGCGCTCTCGTATGTTTATCCTGATCAGATCGAGTTTCGTAATCGCTACGAATCTCACAAGGCAGTCTCTTCTGCAATAGCTGCTTGTAAACTACTGGTGCTTCCCTATCTTTCAGGAACTGCTTCTGCCACGGTGCAGACGGCTTATCGCCAGAGTAAGCCGGTAATAGCTTCGGATGTGGGATGTTTTTCGGAGTATGTGATCCATGGAGAGACAGGAATATTAATTCCTGCAGGAGATGCTAACGCACTTGCAGATGCGATAGATAAGATGTGCACTAATGAAAAAGAAGCTGAACGAATGGGAAATAATGGTTACCGACTTCTTCAAGAAAAGTACACCCTGGATACTGTTTCAGATAAAATGATAGGTCTTTTTACGGAAATGTGCACAAATGGCGTTGGATGATACTATTAATAGTAATACTGATAACGTCATCAGAAGAACTGTTTCACCTGAGTTCGGAATATGCTGTGTACTTGGCCTATTTTTTATGCCAATGAAGGCATTCCATCTCACTATAGGTAACTTTAGTATCTATCTGCCGTATTTCGCCATCTTAATCAGTCTGTTTTTCTCTGGTAGAAAACTTTTTGAAATCTATGCTGAACATTTTGCGTTTCCGACGGTAGTGCTATTCGGATTTTCTGTATTTTATTTCTTCAAAACAGGGTTTCAGTTAAATGTCTTCATAACTTTTTTTAAGCTCATAACGACCTTAATGATGGCCACGGCATACCTTCATATTCTGCAAGAGGATGAAAACCGAGCCATTCGCATGGTGATGTTGGGCATATATGCTTCACTAATTTTCATGGTTTACCAGGTCATATCGGTGCTTTTTTTTAATATTTCTCTTCCTTTTACAACCACAGCGATCTTAGAAATTGGAAGGGGAATAAGTCTCCGAAATGGGATTTTGCGGGTCACAGGTTTTACAGAGGAGCCTAGTTTCATCGCTGTTATGCTTATAAGCACTCTTTTTCTTATTTACTCCTATGAACGCCGATCGGGAGTAGATATGAAAAGAGCTAAAATATTTATGATGATAGGGCTAGTGTTGTGCACTTCGAACAATCTTTTCGCTACTATCCCGCTGCTCCTGTTATTTGGGCTATTCTATCGCTGGAAAATTCCGTGGATGTTTTTTCTGGTTTTCTATGCGGCCAATCTGATCATTTTTTCATATTTAATGAATCTCGATGCCTCGTTCTTTGCCCGCTTTTCCAGTTACAATATTTTTATCACATTACCTCTTGAACAGAAGATTTTTGGGATCGGTTTGAATCAAGCAGCAGCGGAGTTAGGACTCGTCAGATTTGTGAATGAAAATGGATTGGAAGGCGATCTATACGATCCGCTGTCCTCGTTATGGGGCGGACTACTGGTGGAGGGCGGCATTCTGTTTACGGCCTGTTTCTGCCTCTATGTGACAAGACTTACGACGTACGCCAAAGATGGGACTGCATATGCTCTCATGGCCTCTCTGCTGATGTTGGCCAACTACTATAGCCCCTGGTGGCCAGTGCTTTCTCTGACCATAGCATACGTTCTTCATTCACGGCATCCCTTTTCTGCTCGAGTAGAAAAGCATTCTTTTACAAGTAAATTCGATAAGCAGATTGGTGGAGAACCGGTCTTTGAAGGAAGTTAACTCAGAATGTTCTTTAATATATTTCGCAAGAGAAGATCGCTGAATGGCTAAGGAGTATCCCAGATGAACCAGGTCGATCTATCTGTCATAATCGCCAGCTACAATACATCGGGACTATTGCAAAGTTGTATCAATTCGATTTTCGAAACGACTTCAGGAATAAGTTTCGAAGTAATTGTGGTCGATGACTGTTCTACGGATGGAAGCCCCGAGATGGTGCTTAATCAGTATCCGCAAGTACGACTGATAAAAAACCCGATGAATATGCGCTATGCGAAAACGAATAACTCAGGCATTAGCGCATCGCAAGGGCGATATGGACTTCTGCTGAATAGCGATACAGTCATTCAGCAAGGGGCTTTTGAAACGCTGGTCGATTTTATGGATTCTCATCCAGAAGCGGCCGCCGCTGGTCCGAAACTGGTAAATCCTGATGGAAGTGTTCAGCACTGTATTCGCAGTTTTCCCAGTGTGATTCCTATGCTGTGCCAGTCCCTCAATCTGCATAAAATCTGGCCAGGAAATCCTATTACAGAGAAATACTACAACACCAAATTCGAGTACGATTTGCCCAAGACGGTACAGAGCCTTGGCACCACCAGTTTCATTATTCGGCGTGAAACATGGGAGAATTATGGCATGCTTGATGAACGTTTTACTCTGGCATTTGTCGATCTTGCGTACTGCCACATGCTCTGGAGTAATCAAGCCCCTATATACATCGTGCCGCAAGCTGTGGTGATGCATTACGGGAGCCAGTCGATTAATCAGCTTGGGGAAAATGAAATCAGCAGAGGGCACGATGCACTGCGTGAATTCTACGAAATCTGTTTCGCCTCTGGGCATAGTAAAATTACTCAATCTCTCATTCGGCGGGCTATTCGCCTGCGCCAGTTCATGAAAATTTGGGAGTATCGCCTTTCGAAGGATAAACGGATTATTACAGGCCCTGGCGCTCCATCAGTATCGCGAAAGTAGAGAGGATATGAGTTAGGATGCTGTTCAATTCCACCGTATTCCTTTTTGCATTCCTTCCTATTTCTGTTGTTGTATTTTTCACGCTTGGCAGATTTCTGAGCGCCAGGGCCGCTCTTGTCTGGCTGACCTTAGCATCCTTCTTTTTCTATCTCTGGTGGAAGCCTTCTGACATTCTGCTCCTGCTGTTCTCTATCGTAGTGAACTATTTGATTGGTAATAGATTATGCAGACTTGCGGCATCCAGCTCTGCTACAAAGAATGTGCTGACTGCTGGGCTAGTTTTTAATTTGGTTCTGTTGGGCTGGTTCAAATATGCCCACTTCATCGGAAACATATTTGGCTCACTGACCTCGTTTCATCTTCATCTTTCTGAAATCCCACTGCCCCTCGCGATCTCTTTCTTCACGTTCAACCAGATCGCTTTTCTTGTGGATTGCAGCCAGGGCAAAGTGGCTGAAAGCAGCTTCCTGAACTACAGCCTGTTTGTGAGCTTCTATCCGCACCTAATTGCCGGGCCAATTGTGCACCACAAAGAGATGATGCCTCAGTTCGAAAAATTGAAGTGTCGTTTCAATGTGGATGATCTTTCTGTAGGGCTCACCTGGTTTACTTTCGGACTGCTGGAAAAATCACTTTTTGCGGATTCACTTGCTTCCTTTGCGAATCCAGTATTTGCAGCAGCCTCACGAGGTACTTCTATCTCGATGGTAGATGCATGGTTTGGGGCTTTCGCGTATGCTCTTCAGATATACTACGATTTTGCGGGATACTCAAATATGGCAATAGGGCTGGCAAGAATATTCGGAATCCACTTTCCCCTCAATTTTAACTCGCCCTACAGGGCGTGCAATATCTCCGATTTTTGGCGGCGATGGCATATGACTTTATCGAGGTTTTTACGCGACTACCTCTATATCCCGTTGGGGGGCAGCCATCATGGAACCATTATACGCTACAGAAATCTTATGCTCACCATGCTCATTGGCGGTCTATGGCACGGTGCAGCCTGGACATACGTACTCTGGGGAGGCGTGCATGGATTGTTGCTAGCACTGCATCAGACCTGGAGATCATTTATAGAGGGCAAAGAAAGTTTAAAGTTGATGATGGGGTCGAGATCATTTCAAGGAATTTCTCGCATTGTTACCATGATATCGGTCATTCTCTGTTGGGTACTATTTCGTGCAGATTCATGGCAGCAAGCAGACGCCGTATTTCGTGGGATGATTGGGGTAAATGGACTAGTCACAAACCATACTGGGCTCGGGATAGTGGGTATTGTAAAAAGTATCTTATTCGTTCCATCGCTCTTGTTTCAAATACCTGGGCTTGCCATGTTCGCAATAGTCGCTGCTCTGTTTTGGGCAATCTACGTCCCTAATATTCAGGAGATTATGACGGAATCGCCAGCGGAACCCGATTCAAACCTGACTATTATTCGTTTACGATGGAAAAATAGCCTCTCCTATGCTGTGGTTACTGGAGTGCTGCTATTCACTGCACTGCATGAAGCGTTGTCGGGCCCGCCTTCACCATTTCTATACTTCCACTTTTAGGAGTCGCGTTGAAATTCGGTCGTAATCGTACAAAATTCTACCCAATAATCATGCTCATCACATGTGTTGTATCGGCATGTCTGTGGATAGCGCTTTTCAAAGTTAAAGTCTCCAGTTTGAATGCCGAAGCGCTTTTTGTGCAGGATCTTTACGCCTATAAGACTCCACTAGCTAAAAAGACTGCATCGCCGAAAATAGTATTGGTGGGAGGATCAGGAACACTTTTTAGCCTCAGGGCAGCGAGTATCTCTAAGCGAACGGAGATGCCTGTTTTCAACTACGGCACACATGCAGGTGTAGGACTGAGATACATGGTACACAAGTGCCGAGAAGTGATCTGGGAAGGTGATATCGTTGTATTGATTCCGGAGTACCAGCTCTACTTCGATTCAAGTGTTCCGTCGGAAACGATGATAGCCTACACTCAAGCGAGCGATCCAGAATATTTTAATCAGATCAGCCTGCGCGATAAACTTTCCACAGCATTCTCAATGAGCATGGTTGATATGGGGCGTGGGATAGTAAAGAAAATCGTGTCACACAATGGTAAAGATGCACCTCCTGGATCTGCATATACCATGGATGCTTTGAACTCATTTGGCGATGAAACGCTTAACAAGCGCGCGGAAAGGTCTGAAATTAACACAGGCAAAGTGAAATCTTTTGGACCTCAATTCTGCCTTCTTGATCAGCCGAACGAATACAGTTTGGGAGTTATCGCCGAATTTGCAAACTGGTGTAAAATACATCATGTAAAACTGTTTGCCGCATATAGCAGTACCATAGGTTTTCCTGAGTACAAATCTATATCGTATAAATTATCGCTTCAGAAAATAAAAGAGTTTTATCAGAGGATAGGGGTTCCAGTATTAGGAAATCCAGAAGATTTTTTCTTTCCAGTCGATCTATTTCTGGATTCGCCATACCACGGTACAGACATTCTTGCCGAATCAGCTTCGGCTAAACTTTCTGATCTTCTGCAGCCTTATATTGGCTTCAAGTCGCAGACAAATTAGTAAGCCCTTTGAATAGCAATATTCAAAGGGCTTTTGCATAGGCTAAAGTATTTCTGAAGCTATCACTCCGTCCCCGTTGCTACGACTTCAGGTTCCTCACTAGGCTCCGTTCGAGGATGGGTGTATTTTGCTGTGAGAGCATAACTGAATTGCGGCTGGAGCTCTGATCTGCTGCTTCTGCCTAAAACTCCGTTCAAAAATATTCCGATTGTCTTGAATAGAATATGGACATCGTAACTAAAATTACGATTTTCAACATAGTCGACATCCATTTTACATTTTACTGGAAGCAGATTGCAGATATAGTACGCTTCTCGATCCTCGATACCCGCGAGCATCTCTTCTTCATTTCTGAATCGAAGCTGGGTCGGCCCAGTAATTCCAGGGCGTACATGGAGAATAATATCGTGGTTATCTCCACCAAATTGATCTGTGAATTTTGGAACTTGCGGTCTTGGACCGACCAAACTCATATCACCTTTGAGGACGTTGAAAAGCTGAGGCAGCTCGTCCATTTTGGTTCGGCGGAGAATACGACCGAAAGGTGTAATTCTGGCGTCATCCCCTGAAGTGATCAATGGCCCGCAGTTTTCAGAATCCTTAAGCATTGTTCGAAACTTATAAATTCTAAACTGATGGTTATTTCTTCCTGTGCGAACCTGACTGAAGAATACTCCTCCATGTGAACTCACTTTGATCCATATTGCTACAATAATCAGAAGTGGGCTGGCGATAAGCAGTAGCAGCAGACTCGCAAATATGTCGCCAAGTCGTTTTATTAGGGGATAACATATCTGGAATGGAGAATATCTGTTTCTATTCATCATGCTGTTAGTTAATCCGTTAGTTGGCGTTTTCAATGGCATAAGGTCGATGCCGTTACGCTGAGTTCAGATTCCTTCTTAGATGAGCAGATGAGGGGGTTCTGCTGGTTGAAGCACTTTGCAGGTTCAACATTCTGAAAGTTTCATTTAGGATTGATCACATTCAGGTATTTATACTAGTATTATAGACCTATTGAGAGACAAAATCAAGATCAATTTCTTGCTTTCTCGTTTAATTCTTCTCTGAAGTGAGAACCACGGTCATGCTTGGGGTTCAAAATAAGTGCTTCTTTGCGGTTTGAACGTTCACTATGGGCAAGAATTATCACGATTGTGCTGGCGATTATAAGCATCAACATAGAAAAAATCACAGAAATGAAATAACGTACGGAGCCAGGAGGAACTGTGCCAGATCGTATTCCGTAGGATAACCATGCATTCGATTCATCAAGGCCATGAAGTGATACAGAGTGGTGATTATAGTTCCAATTCAATGAGCCATTTCCGGTCTGAGCAGATAGTGATGAAATAAATGCTGCCCATTCGATTACGACAGGCTGTACCCGGGGATTGAAACTGAAATAGTTCAGTTCATTCTGAATTTCGACATCCTCATGAATGCGGCAAGCTATAGACGGCTTTGTAAACCAGGCTGGAAATTGAACCACTATTCCTAGTACGGCTGCAGCCAAAAGTATCCTTCTGGCAAATAGTACTGAACTCAGCTGATCTATCCAAACCATTGCGCAGATGATGAGCGCTGGCAGGCACGGCATCAAATATCTCGTACCCCAGGCACCGTCTCCATGCCAGAACGTGAGGGGCGCATGTATAAGGGTGATCAAGGCACACACGATTGCGGCGCGTAATTTTAGAGGAGAGTAGGCCGACGGAAGCTTTATAATCGCGGCTAAGCCGATAAGCGCAATGGGTGCATAGATGATGATTGCTTTCGTGGGACTCAGCCATAGCCCTGCTATTCCACGCAGAAAACCGTATGGATTGAGGACATAGTAGGCCAAAGGATTTTCATTGAGTGAATAGGCAGGCCGTAACTGATGAAACCGAATCCAGTTGAATGCTAGATCTATGGCAACCACTACAATAAGAGGAATGGCATAACCCAGTATCTGTTTAGCGATGCCCGGCGTTTTTTTCCATATGCCAGGAAAATAGTCCACTGCAAGGAGCACAGCTGAGAGAGGAAGATAGGCAAACTTTACCAGTGGAAGCAAACCGATCGCTAAAGCAGAAATCAATCCTGCATATTTCGAGCCAAGCATATCAATTTTGGCAAAGAAGTAGAGAGAGATCAGGAGCACCAGCAGAGACTCACTCATCGCTTCTCTGGCGTACACAGAGAATGGGGAAGCGAACCAGAACAGCACAACTGCCGCCAAGCCTAGCTGTGGATTGGTCAGACGTTTGACGGTGGAGTAGATCAGGAAAATCGTAAATACGGAGGCGAGAGGCATTGCTAGCATGGTGGTGACAAACATAATCCCATACGATCTCATGGGCTCGTGGAGAGGAATAGCAACAAATCTTCCTATCGTATAAAAAGGAACAAGGTATAACGCCAATCCCAGCTCCTGCCTACAGTACTTGCCTCCTACACGGCCATCAGCACCCAGGAAAAGCGGGCTGCTGTATTGCGCTGGCCAGTCGTGCTTTTGATTCGATATATCAAAATCATGGTCGACCACGATGCTCTCAGCAGTAAGATATGTTTGAAATGCGTCGGTTCCCATCACGCCATGCGATATAGTGAAGGCCATGCAGAGTACGAGTGCACAAAAAAGAGTTAAGCGATTTTGATTGGATGGGGAGGGTAACTTCAAGTTGATGGTTATCCTCGTTCCGTTCCAGGAGTAGTTGTAGGTGTGTGCGATGCAGAAACTATGGTTGGCTCCTGCTGGCGAACCACTGCAGTTTCCAACCTAGAGGAAGATGCTTGATTTAGAATGTTTACCGCAGCACTATCTTTAGCTATAGGACTTGAATACAGTCCACCAGAATTTCGTCGTGTTTTCATGTAAACTGCGATGGTTGTACAGATCGTATTCAGAAATGTGGAGAAAGCTGAAAAAATATTCGGATAGATAGTACTATGTTCCGCTTCGTGAAAGAGGCCTTGCACTTCATTCACAGATAGCCCGCTTGCTAACGCCCAGGCGATGAAAGTTGTATCCATAAATAGTTCTGGACGGGCGATAGGGGCAAGTTTCAGTAGAGTGTTACGATCCATCCCGATATTTCCTGATGTAGGATCTTGGCATGTATAACCTACTAAAAATCTTAGCAGTATGCGATAAAATAGCCTTCCGATACGCTTTGAGAACTCCATGTGATATTGCGATGCACTTCCAAATCGAGAAACTATTACGATATTCGATCCTAGCGCCAAATTAGAAATTATTGCAGGTAGATTGGAGGGATCGTGCTGTCCGTCGGCATCCATGAAAATAATCTGATCATAGCCTCTGTCTGCTGCGGTGATGACGGCTCGCTGAATATTTTGCCAGTAACCGCCTCTTAGCGAGCTGGTTTCCACGGTTGCAAGACCAGATCCATTTACTAGCGCTGCTGTATTGTCTGTAGAAAGATCGTCGAAAACGATGATATCTGCTTCGTATTCTGCCTGGAGAAGTATGGAACTGACCTCAGAAATCACTTTGCGGATGCTATTTTGTTCATTATATGCTGGTATAGCAATTAGTCGTTTCATAGTGCTGCTATGGTCTTCTTAGAAAGTGTTTAAATTTTTGCCAGGTTTTCGATTTATTACCATAATTTGAAATGGTGCCCTGTTATGGATGGTGGGGGATATTGCCAGACATCTAATCTTTGAATCACGCACGCTAACCTTTTTAGATGCTGATCCTGCAGATTATACCTGCATAACAGTATTATTAGTATTTACAGCGTGAAAGTGAAGAGTGATTTGTAACTATCCCTCGTTCATTTCGGGATTGAACTGTAGTCGATTGATGGGAGAGCGAAGTTTGATCTCATGTATTTGTTCGAAAAAGAGGAAATAATCTCTTATTCATCGTACATATACTTTAGGCTATTACGATTTCAAGTATAAATTACCACAATTCAGGAGATCATTTAGATGCCGGTAAAAGTTGCATTTATAGGCGCAGGGAGTGTCGGGTTTACACGAGGATTGGTTAGGGATATTCTGTGTGTCCCAGAACTTCAGGATACTCAGTTTTCTTTCACAGATATCAATGCCCACAATATGGATATGGTCTATCAGCTCTGTAAAAGGGATATATCTTTTGCAGGACTCAAAGCTACAATAAGCGCTACTTTGGATCGACGCGAAGCGTTGAAGGAGGCTAACTATGTAATTTCGTGCGTTCGCGTCGGCGGTCTTGAAGGATTCCAGACAGACATCGATATCCCACTTCGTTATGGAATTGATCAATGTGTAGGAGATACTCTATGTGCTGGCGGGATTATGTATGGACAGCGAACTATAGCAGCGCTTCTTGGCTTTTGCAAAGATATATCGGAGGTGAGTGCACCTGGCTGCCTCTTCCTGAACTACTCCAACCCCATGGCGATGAATGTATGGGCTTGCGATAAATATGGATATGGCGTGAAGACAGTAGGACTCTGCCACGGGATAGAGGGTGGTATCTATCAGATTGGGAAAGTCTTAGGCCTGCCCCAAAATGAACTGGATATCATCTGTGCCGGAATTAACCATCAGACCTGGTACGTGGGCGTGAAGCACAAAGGGATAGAGCTTACGGGGCAGCTATTGGAAGCGTTTGAAAGGCACCCGGAGTACAGCAAAACCGAGAAAGTCCGTATCGATATGCTGCGCAGATTTGGCTACTACAGCACGGAATCGAATGGCCATCTCAGTGAGTATGTCTCCTGGTATCGAAAACGATCTGAAGAGATAAACGAGTGGATCGATCTTAGCAGTTGGATAAATGGGGAGACAGGAGGCTATCTCCGGGTATGTACGGAAGGAAGAAACTGGTTTGAACACGATTTTCCTAACTGGATGCAAGGCCCTCCGCACACTTTCCGCCCCGAAGATCGAGGGCACGAACGAGGTTCCTATATCATCGAGGCGCTGGAGACAGGTCGGGTGTGGAGAGGGCACTTCAATGTTATCAACAATGGCACGATTACGAATCTGCCAGAGGATGCTTGTGTGGAAGTACCAGGCTACGTAGATGGAAATGGAATCAGCATTCCCAGGGTAGGGGATCTGCCATTGGGGTGTGCCGCAGTATGCAGTTCCAGCATCAGCGTGCAACGCTTATCAGTAGAAGCTGCTGTTCATGGGGATGATACATTGCTGCGACAGGCAATGATGATGGATCCGCTCACAGGCACGATGTGTAATCCACCCGAGATATGGCAGATGGTAGATGAGATGCTGGTGGCGCAAGCCGAATGGCTGCCCCAGTATTCTAAATCCATCGAAGAGGCGCAGCAGCGTCTTTCCAAAGGCAAGCTAATTCCGACAAGAGAGTACAGGGGAGCCGCGCGCCTGCACACGAAAAGCGTAGAAGAGATGGCTACAGCGAAAGAAGAGTCTCGTCGAAATGCCCAGGATGCCGATAAAGGGAAACTGCTAAAGACGCAATGAAGGCTACATGGAGTGAGCTTACTTTGAAGAAATATTTCAGTATTTTCTTTTTGATGTTCTTCATCTGCTTATATACACTGCGTGGTTTCGGTGAAGTAAACCATGTAAAATACAGTTAAGGCAGCCATGAGATCAAGCTTGTATGGAAAAGCTTCTACGCAGGGGATCACGAACCTGAGTTGGAAGATCCGCTGATTGATGCCGGGAAGAAAATGACCACCTCGATTTGTTCCGCAATTCGCCACCGAGATATGAAATACAGACGATATGCTATCGGTGCATTGGGATTTATCGCGGACAGACGATCTATCCCTGCGGTGTTAAGTATTTCAAAGGATACTGGTGAAAAGGATTCTTTTAGAGGGGATGCACTTCAGTCGCTGTACCAGATAAATGCAAAAATCGGAAACAAATATGCTAAATGGTATGCTGGCCGAACTGACTACCTCGGTCAAATAGCAAAACGGATATTAAAGATAGATCCTGAGTTAACTGAACGATCAATGGAACACGATTGAAGTATTTTGAGAATTCGATTCTATCAGCGAAGTCATTAAGGATGAAAGGTAGAAATCAATGACTCAGGTTACGTTGGAAGAGGCTTGCAGTCGTTTGCCGGAACTCATAGCTGAAGTCGAAGCTGGGAGTGAAGTTGTTTTGATGCGTGAAAATCTGCCAGTGGCAAAACTGATTGCGACAACTTAGAGCCGATCATCACAATGCGAGGAAGTATGAAAGGACGGCTGCTATACATGGCACCAGATTTTGATTCTATACAAGATGAATTTCAGGAATACATCAAATGAAAATCCTGCTCGAGAGCCATGCTGCTCTTTGGTTTTCTGATGATGCTGTGCAAATGCCCGACGCTGTCAAGAAAATAATCGAGGACACGGAGAACGAGAAGTATCTAAGTCTTGCTAGCATATGGGAACTTGCTATCAAGTTTTCAACCGGAAAATTGGCTTTCACTGATTCACCAGAAATATATCTTGCTGACTTGCTTCGTCTTAACAATTTCCAACTACTGTCTCTGACTTTTGATCATGTGATCCGTTCTGCGACACTTCCTATGTATCATCGCGATCCGTTTGACAGTATCATTATTGCCCAAAGTCTCATTGAATCGATGCACGTTATCAGTACAGATTCCATTTTTGATGACTACGGTGTTACTCGTATTTGGTGAAAATGCCACGTGCTAGCATTTGCATCAACATACAGCCCTTAACGCACTAGTACCACCTGAAGTTGCACATTCCCAGGTCAATATTTATTGCTTGTATATTGACCTATGGCCGTGAAGTACAATGCTATCTTCTTCTGCGCAGACTGATCTAAATTATGTCCAAGGTATCTTGAGAGTTTAAATGGCAAGTCTTGTTCGTATAACATTTGGAGAACCGCAATCGGGTATGTTACCCATAGTTCTGCTTGGAAGTGGGACTGAAATTTCATTTACGGGTTCCTTCATCTACCCAAGTCTTTATAATCTCGTTGTCTCACTTCACACTTTGCTTATCGCAGATGGTACCCGGATTATCGTGTGGCTTGATGAACCATTCGAATACGAAATGCAATTCAGCCGCGCCGGTGATCAGATTTCGTTGATAGTCCAAGAGTTTCCTGATAATCGACGAATAATGACCAATATACACTCAATACTAAGTTTATCGGGGAGCTACGAACAGGTAGCTCTACCTTTTTGGCGTGCGATGCGGTGCCTTCAAGGTCGATACAACGAAATAAAATGGAAGCAAAAATAATATAACGATTTCCCCACTGACAATTTAAGCAAATGGACTGCTGATCTCCAACATATTGGACTATTGGCGAATAACGCGCAAAGTGATCAGAATTAACAGAATATTTATTTGTCAGTTATGTTGAGCTTGAGGCTGCCATCCTTGATAAGTGCACGGATTACAACTACGCGGGAACGAAAGAAACATGAAAAAGAAATTAATTTTGGATAAGGATGATCTGCTTCCAGAGTACGACCTGGATTACAGCAAAGCAAAGCCAAACCATTTTTCTGATCGTTTAAAGCGTAATACTATTATATTGTATGACGATGTTGCCAACGTTTTCGAAACATCCGAATCAGTTAACCGTGTATTGCGCGCTCTTATTCAATCGCTACCAATGCTTGAAAATATAAACAAAGAGAAGCAGGTATCAGGTGTTATGCCGTAAAGCTGCATGCTCACGTAAGTAAACCCATGCCTTGAACGGCCAACCATCTTATTGACCTGAAGGTGGAGAAAGGCGTACAATGATGAGTGTGAGGCGCGAGATATTACGTCATTCGTTTGCCATACGGGAGCAAAACACATTTGAAGTCTGCATTTATTATTGCTGGTCTAACACTTAAAGAAGCCGTCCGGCGAAAAACGTTTCTGGGCTCCCTGTTGATGGGGGTTATGATACTCGGCATCTCTCTTCTTCTTGTGGTCATCCACTACAATATGAGGCATGCTGTTACCATTGGCAAAATGAACGAGATGCAGTATGCCATCCGCTATCCCCAGGCAAGAAGCTTCGTCACACAGCTATGTCTCTTCTCCATCAAATCCCTGGGTGCACTCTTTGCCGTGCTTATGGCTGGCGGAGCTATCTCCAGTGAGATAGAGCGTGGTGTACTCTCTGTAATACTCCCCAAACCGATGACCCGCTGGCAAATACTGCTTGGGAAATGGATAGGATTAAACGTAATCCTCATTGGCAGTGTACTCTTATGGACTACTTTGGTATGGGCATCGCTGTTTCTTCAGGTTAAAATCGATCTCACTAAGATACTATTTGCTGGTCCCATAATCGCCATTGCCCCTGTAGTGATATGCACCCTTGCACTCAGCCTCTCCACTATGACGCAGCGGCTTGCAGGTTCTACAATTGCTTTGACGCTATGCGCATTTTCCTGGTTCGATGGAATATTCAATGCACTGGGAAGTGCGTTTGATGTGCACTCTCTTAACGTCCTGGCCGATGTAGCGGGCATGGTAGTTCCACAGGGTTATATCGCCTGGTGGGTGGAACACACTACTCAGGAAGTGATTATACCCAGTCGTGGACAGGGCTGGGCATCCTCTCAATTTGTACAGGAGTGGGGAGCAAATCATCTCCACTTTCAGCATCTGGATGCTATCTATGTTGTCGTGTATATCTTCGCAGCATTTATTGTAGGAGCCTTCTTCTTTCAAAAGAGAGATGTCGGTTAACTGTTTTAGCTCCACTCTTCATGAATCGACTAAGTGACAGACACCAAAGCCCAAAGGATTTTCCAAATGATTTCCATACCGCGTGCCTTTTCGCGTTCACTGATATATACCCTGGTTTTGATCTCAGCGATATATTTTCAGTCGCTCACTCTCATCTCAAATGGCGAGCCTTTACTTCAAGGCAGTGGCACGATAGGCGCTTCTCGTGAGATTAGCCTCTTATTTGATGATGAACTGCAGCAGGTGCAGAAAAAAATAAAATGGCACGGTGAGCGATTGACAGAGGACACAGTTTACGCAGCTGCACTTACCGGGCAGTCTTGGTATACTGAATGGGAATCCCATCGACTTTTTTCACTGACCTCCGAAAAAGCAGGTAAAAAAGGCGATTTGAACAAATTCGATCAGATTTTAAGGGATGCCGAAACTGACTATCAGATTCGACATAGTGCCTGGCAGACAGCAAAACGATCAGGACGACGTAAAGAAGCGATCGTACTGGGGTTATCACTGATTTTTGCATCAGGCGATGAGAGCATCAGGCACGACAGCTCTCCACTACAGTTTGTCGCAGCTTCAGGAGTAGATGTTGAGAGAGTCTGCCTCGGAATACTTCAGGCACCGGAGGGACTCAAAGGATTTGTTAATTTCTGGTATTCTGCCGCCAATCTTCTCTCATTGCGAGCAAATCCACGTCTACTGCCTTACCTTCTACATCTTGCCAATAGCGATGATACTTTTCTCAGAAGTAGAGCAATACTTGGTTTGGGAGTGGTGGGATACCAATCTCGCCCTGCTGATCCACCAGATTGGGCACGCAGTATTATCTCAGTCCCACTTCACGAGTATGGACTTTCCGTCGGAGAGAGGAAACTACTCACGAAAGCAATTCTCGAGGCTGCGCGGAGCGACAGGCATCTTATACGCGCTTCCGCAAGCACAGCACTGGCTCTGGTGGCAGAAGATGAAAGCATGCCTCTGCTGCAAAAGCTTGCTAAAGATCGTGCCTATATCCTCTCCTCAGAAATAGCGGGAACTAGGGCACGTCGGATATCGTTCCCAGTGAGATCCGCATCCATGATTGGTTTAGAGCGATTCTCTGTGATTTCGAATACTATAGGTGGTGAATATTCAGGCAAAGCGCTGGAATCGGCCAAAAGGGGAGGTCAGGATGTATCAAACGATCATCACAACCTCAGAAAAGATTCAGATAGTATACTATGCCTTGAGAATTCGCAAGGAATGGAATATGCAAAATAGTTAACTATTCATCATCAAGCTAAATACAATCTACTACAGAGTTACTCCACCTTAGCATCAGTGAATCTACAGACAGAACTAACCTCAAAACAAATATTAGCCGTAAAAGGCACAAATGCGCAAAAATATAATTACAGAATTCCAATTATAATTGATTGACAAAAAAAACATGTTTAGTCTATTTTTTGCGTACTTTGAGCTTTTTTGCGGCTATTTTAGATTTGCTGATATTGATCAGAATACCTATTCAGTTATTACTATCCTTGTAAACGACCGATAAATGATTATGCTGAATAGCTGCCAAAATATATATATCTCTACTGTACTCACATTCAGCTAGTGGCTAATAAAGGGTTGTGATGGTAAATGCTGCTATTGTGAAATATTCACATGTGCTGGTATGTAAAAATTCATGGACGCTGCGGCGAAGCCATGTTATAATCAATCATATAGTGTTATTGTGCGGATGGTTTTACGCACATCAAATTCCGAAATGTTCTATTGTGCTATTGTAATAATTATTCAGAGGAAACGGAATGAATATGGTTCTAAGAAGAGGCTTTCTCCGCTCGTGGATCCATGCAGGGCAAATTGTAGGACTGACATTACAGCTTACAAATGCATGTTCGCAGCAAGATCTGAGGGCTCCCATACCTGGAATGGCAGCTTCTGCTCATGCAGGTTTAAACGAAACGGCAAAACCGCCTCTGAACCATATTCTGCATCTCACTTTGGCTCTTAAAGGAGCACGCAAAGCAGAACTGGAAGATTTCATCTCTTCCCAGCATAATCCTAAGTCGGTGAACTATCAGAGATGGCTGAAACCCGAAGAGGTTGGGGCGCGTTTTGGCGCATCCGATGAAGATATCGCTGCTGTTGTAAAATATAATGCAAAGCATCATCTCAAAGTAACTATATGGCCAAACCATATGTTCGTTAGTGCACAGGGCACACTGGCTAACGTGCAAAATGCTTTTCATGTCTCCATACACGGATATAATCGAATTCAAGAACCTGGGGCTGCTGGACTTGCAAACACTTTCTTTGCCCCGGAGCAGAATCCAACTATGCCCCCATCATTGGCAAATAAAGTGGAAGGTATCTACGGCCTCTCCAATTTTACTCAGATGCGATCTGGGTTTGTGAATGCACGCAGAACATCTCAAGATGAGAATCCTGACAGTACGACTATAATCACCCCAACATTTCGTCTGATCAATCCACCCTATATTGAGGGAACTGGTTTAGAAGTGTACCAACAATTCACTCATCCACTTTCTCCAGCTGATGTTTCGAAGGTTTACAATTTGGATGGTCTACACAGTCTTGGGCTTGATGGTACTGCATATACCATTGGAATTTATTCACCTACCACTGTAGCTGATTCTGATATTCAGCATTTCTGTAATACTTTTTCTTTGGGAACTCCTACTATTCAGCATTTCCACATCAACGGCGGTGCGGGCAGTTCGGCTGGTGCTGGTGAAGCATGTCTGGATGCGGAAGTTATTTTAGGCCAGGCTCCCAAAATCACCATTGTTTTTTACGAGAGTCCGAATGATGGTAATCTTGATACCTGGAATCAGATAGCTGCAGATAATAATGCGGTCGTATCCAACAGTTGGAGTATCGACGACTACTATCTTCATGTCAACGGATATGATAGCTATGTAGCCAGCTGGGATACCATTCTGGCAGTTATGGATGCGCAGGGAATTGCGCACTACAATAGCAGCGGTGATAACGGATCGCACAATCACTTCTCGAATGTGAACTCAGTTGGCTTGCCGGGCAGCGATCCCCATGTGACTTGTGTTGGCGGGACATCGTTATTCGGAGACGCGAACGGCTTCTATCAATCCGAAAGCGGTTGGGGCGGTTCGGGGGGAGGGCTAAGTATCTACTTTTCGAAGCCCTCCTGGCAAATCGGGCCAGGTGTGAGTAACTCACACACGAATGGTATGCGTCAGACGCCCGATATCTCTGCAATTGCAGACCCTAGCAACCCTGGTTTTTATGTGTATACCGGCGGATCCTGGTGGCAGTATGGCGGCACAAGCGCTTCCACACCACTTTGGGCAGCAGCGAATAAACTTCTAAACCAGCGTCTGAACAATATTCTGGGAGCCGGGCATCGAACAGGTCTGCTGAACACCAATTTATATGGTTTGGGAAGTGCTTACAGTGGCAAGACAGGTTTCTTCCTCCAGCACGATGTTACGACAGGGAACAATGGAGCCTACCCCTGTACAACTGGATGGGATTTCGTCGCTGGCTGGGGATCGGCCGATTTCACTAAACTCGCACAAGATTACCTGCAGAACTACCAGAACCAATCGTACGTGGATATTGCACCATACAATCCGAATTTGAATGGGTTCACATCGCCGATCATGATACATAAGGCGCTGAATGATCTGACTGAACCGTCCGCTTTTGCAAGCTCAGAAACGTACTATCTTACAGTCTGTGTCTCCAATACTGGATCAGCCGATTCACTGCCAAATAATCAGAATATTCAGATCGATGCTGTAGACGATAAATTTCTGATGGGGCCGTTCGCCAACGGCGGTTACTACTACTATGTCACTCCGCTCTCGAAGCAGTTCACGGTTGGAACACACACAGTTACCCTGATTGCTAATGCGGACAACACTGTGAGTGAGAGCAGCACACTCAACAACACCTATACGCGAACAATCTCTGTGGCAGATATAAATACTTCTGTACTATCTGCTCTAAGCATCACTCCTACAAGTCTGCTTGGAGGTAAGATAGCGACTGGCAAAGTTACGCTTCTGGCCGCTGCGCCCGTTTCGGGCACCGTCGTTAATCTCTCCAGCAGCTTGCCTGGTACCGCTTCCGTACCAGATACGGTTACAGTTCTTTCCGGGGCAAAGACAGCGACATTTATCATCACGACATCGCCTGTAGCCAGTCTGACTGTACCCGTCATTACGGCAAGCCTCAATTCGGTCAATAAGAGTGCTAATCTATCTGTAACACCACCTGTACTATCTTCCGTTAGTTCGAGTACTACATCCCTAATTGGTGGAGTGACTACTACCGGGAAAGTTACTCTAACTGGTAAGGCACCTATAGGAGGGGTTGTTGTTGACCTGAATAGTGCGGATCTAGCCACGGTTACAGTACCTGCAAGTTTAACTATACCTGCTGGGTCAACCACGATGACATTCCCTGTGACTACTGTCCCAGTATCAGCGAATACCGCGGTTGTCGTCCATGCAGTTTTGGGTTCTGTTACCAAATCGGTAACACTCACAGTGAAAGCCCCCATAATTACAGCGCTCTCTCTAAGCCCAACTACCGTGATTGGAGGCGTGAAGAACAGCGTAGGCACTATTACTCTCTCTGGTTACGCGCCAGCGAATGGCGTAGTGGTGAGCCTCAGCAGCAGTAACACGAGTGCAGCCACGGTTCCAGATTCGGTTACGGTTCCTGCAGGTCAGAAAAAAGTTACTTTTACCGTCACCAGTCAACCAGTTACAGTACAGTCGAAACCTTCGATTACTGCACTCAACAATACCATCAGTAAGACTGTGATACTGACAGTAAATCCATAGATTGGAAAGGCTAGCCCGCACACTGCCGGGCACTGAAGTACCCGTCTGGAAGGCCTAAGGCCAACCGCCCTGCGGGCGGGAATTGCGTCTGTAAGACGCCTGTTATTTGTTGCAGGGAGTTTTCAACTCCCGGCAAACGTCTAATATGGGATTACTTTCACAGCTATTTTAACCCGTCGTTGAAAAAACAATCCGGCCGACATTTTGTACTCCGGTTAACATCCCAGACAGTAATAGTAGACTATTTTGCAAAATTGGGATCGGGTAGTCGTAAAGAGAGAAGGCAGCCCATCCCAACAACTACGCTCGTGATGAGAAACAGTGCTGGCACTCCCCAAAAATTGAGAAATTGATGGCGATTAATTAAGATCCCGCCCAGGAAGGGATAGATCGCAGAGGGTGTGTAGAGAAAATTTAAGAGGGCAACATAGAGTGGGCGCTCTTCCTCATCGGTGTGGATTAGTAGATAGTTGTTCGTAGCAATCCACATACCCCATCCAAGGCTCCCTCCCATGAGCAGAAACACAAGAGCGAAAAGCCATGGTGATAATAGGCCAATGCTCATCGCAGTGACAGGAGTCAATAGACAGACGAAAGCCACACCTCGCACTGCATGTGCAGGCCCGTGCTTTTCTGCGAGATAAGCCCACGCAGGCATCAATGCAACCACTCCGATGGCCAGCATCACCTGATAAGTACCACCCCAGCTATCCTGCAGATGAAAATGACTTGTCCCAAAAAGTACATAGAATGGTGCAGAAGCACTTCCAAAACCTACGAGTAACTGTATAGCAGCAAGATATCTGAACTCAGAATTTTTTCGAACCATCCCAGGCAGTCTGCTCAAGAATATCCTGAAATCTGCTCGAGGCGGGAACACCATCCCTGAAATAGATGGCTCGCGCACCAGCCATAGTCCCAATGATGAGAGCTGCATCATTACAGCCATCGCTCCTGTGAGTACCGCATAGTTCATCGGGTAGGGAAAATGCTTTGAGTTTAAGATGTTTCGGACTACGAATGCTGCAATTACAATGCTGAGAGCGCCAGAAAGAAGCTGCGTGAAAGCAAAAAATCTTCCTCTTGTACGCGAAGTGAACGCTCTTGCCACGATCTCCATCCAGGGAACATAACCTAATCCATCGCCAATTGCCCAGATGGATAAAACGATAACCAGACCCCACAGCGCGAAATGACGATCGGGAATTGACCTGTCAGCGTGCCACAGTATAAATGGAGTGAGCAGAAGTGGCGTTCGAGTAATCTGTGCGATACCCGCCATCAAGTTCTTCTGCCGTTTGCGGCCATGCACCACATAGGCCATGAAAATCTGGAGCCCGCTGAAAAATAGAAATCGGAGGGCGGCAAACCCGCCTATGATGGTTCCACTTGCTCCGAGTCGCTCCATGAGTAAAGGCAGTACCGCATTGAGATCGAAGAAAGCCATACCCACAGAGAAACAGGAGACATCAAGGGTGAGTGCACGCAGGTTCCAGCGCACGTGGTCTCTTTCAATAGTCTGTTCAGCGAGATCAGGATTCACCCGCTCATCTATTGGCTCATCAATGAGATCATTCTCAGTCATTCTATTATTGCCTCAAACTCTTCCTCGAATTGAACAGTATAGCATACCCTTCCCGGGGAGAAATCCTTGCATACATTTACAGCGCAAAAGTCGGGTGGGGTATAATTCTCATCATGAACCATGACAGGCTTTTCAAAGAGTTGTTAACCTTCTTCTTCGTGGAGTTCGTTGAGCTGTTCCTGCCCGATGTCGCCGCCTATATCGATTACGACACTGTTGAATTCCTTGATAGAGAAATTTTTACCGATATAACCGCTGGTGAAACACATGAAGTTGACCTGGTAGTCAAAGCCCGATTTAGGGGGAAGGACACCTTCTTTCTCATCCACGTGGAAAACCAATCGTCGCCTCAAAGTAGATTTCCGAGACGAATGTTTGACTATTTCGCTCGGCTGCACGAGAAGTACGATCTGCCGATCTATCCGGTGGTGATCTTCTCGTATGATGCCCCGCATCGTATGGAACCGAAACGTTATCGTGTAGCATTTCCCGATAGAAGTGTGTTACAATTTGATTATGTAGTCATTCAGCTTAACCGACGCTCATGGCAAGTTTGTAATGATCCAGAATCCTATAGCAAGCGCGCTGATGGCGAAAATGAAGATTGCGCCAAAGGACAGGCCGAAGGTGCGGATTGAGTGTCTGAGGCTTCTAGCCACTTTGAAACTCGATACAGCGAAATCCAGACTGATTGGTGGATTCATTGAGACGTATTTGCAGTTAAGCGCCGAAGAGTTGAAGCAGTATGAGCGGGAGTTTGCCAGGATGACTCCTGCCGATAAGGAGACGATGATGGAACTGGTGACCAGTTGGGAACTCAGGGGCCGAGATGCAGGCAGACAAGAAGGCAGACAAGAAGGGAAAGAGGAGTTCGTTGCGCGTTTGATAAAGCGGCGTTTTGGGAAAATTTCCTCTTCGATCATCGAACAGTTAGATCATCTTTTCTCCGATCAACTCAATGATCTTGGGGAGGCGATCTTAGACTTCAAGACGAATGCTGAGCTGGAAACATGGCTCACCCGAACTCACACACCGAACACGGTGGAATGAGAAAGTGGAGGCTTCGTGGCCTCGAAGAAGCACTTCTCGTTCCTACAGCTTCCAGCCTTTCCGATAGTGTGGGTCGAGGTAGTCGTTGGCGGCATCATTATTCGTGAACTTAACAGAATGCTCGTTCCATTGAAGGGTCTCACCCGGGAAACGAATTGCAATAGCGCCCAGCAGCGCCACCTGTGTCAGACGGCCGCCGTATTCGAAATTGGATCCGGCCTGTCGTTGGTTTCGTATCGCATCAAGCCAATCCCAGTGATGATTCTTAACACGAGCAATCTTCTTTGCTGGAGCATTCGTGTCGGCGAACTGTTCGCGGACAGATGCAGGCTGCAGGTGTGTGCCGCCTGCTCCGTGCGATCCATGAACGATCATACCCTTGTCGCCCACAATGATGGCTCCCGTACGTGGTACCTCGTCGTCCGACGGGAAATCCTGCGGCTTTGTGATTGGAGTTTCGCCATCATGCCAGACAAGCGTGATTGCTCCGCGCCCCTTCTTAGCAGGAAACTCGAATGTAATCTTCGTGGCGGAGGGATAAGTTAATCCCTGGGTGGTCGGATTGTATCCTCCCGCCACTTCCGCATGAACTGAGGTGGGAGCGCCAAGGTCCAGCGCCCAGAACGACGGGTCGACCACGTGGCAGAACCAGTCGCCGATAGTCCCTGTTCCAAATGGCAGCCATCCCCGCCAGTTCCAGGGAACCCAGAATGGAGTGTATTCGCGAAACGGAACAGGTCCAACCCACAATTCATAATCGAGCCCTTCAGGTACATCGTAGTGCTGATTTACCTTGTCCAGATTGCGGGTCTGTGTGTAGACGTCTTTGAACTCTCCGCATCCGGCGTATATGGTGTGAACCTGGCCAATGGCTCCCGCCCAAACCCACTCGCAAGTGCGCCGGATAGTGTCGTAGGAGTGGCCCTGGTTGCCTAACTGCGTTATGACCCCATACTTTCTGGCCCCCGCCATCAGAGCGCGCACTTCGTGCACGGTATGGGCTAACGGCTTCTCGCAATATACATGCTTGCCATGCTTCATTGCCTCCATAGCGATGACCGCGTGTGTGTGATCAGGGGTGCCGATAACCACCGCGTCTATCTCACTTCCCAACTCCTTAAGCATCACGCGGTAATCCTTGAACTTCTTGGCATTCGGGTACTGTGCAAACTTCTTTGCGGCGTACTTGCTGTCCACATCACAAAGTGCGACAAGATTTCCGCCCTCCGCTACCACGGCGTCCACATCGCTTCCACCCTGGCTCCCGACTCCGATACCAGCAAAGTTCACCTTGGCATCCGGATCAAGTTTTTCCTGCTCCTCTTGCAGTGCCAGGGCTGGATTGACACTCAGCAGCGTCGCCCCAACTCCAACTCCCGAAAGAAACTGCCTTCTGTCTATTTTTGAAAATTTTTCTTCGCTCATTTTATCTCCATTCTAAGCCGCAGCCGATGCAACAATTTAGGAAAATTACTAATAAGGTAATTGCAAAAGTATGCGACGAAATGAATTTCTTAGCTTGTGGCGTGCCGCCGTATGTGCTTCGCACAAATAATCTCATAAACCCGTCCGAAGGACGATCAGCCGGAGGCTACCTAGCGAAGAAATTCATTTCGTCGCTTCGAAACCAGAGAATTCTGACTTTTATAACTGTCTCTATTAATACAACTTTATGTGTGGCTTCATTCGGCTCGGAGTGCGTTTTTTCCTGCTGCCAATTTTCGGTTTTGGCTCTTATCTTCCGAGGGATGGTCGCAATAATAACTCCGTTTTAATGCGTGTGAATTACTGCCAGAACTGGTATGTAGGTAGTTCACGCGCAATACCGTAGATGTTCCATAGACTGCCTACGACAAACTGCCCAAGCATAAGCCCGATGAAAAATGGCAGCGAGCGGTGAAAACCCCCTCTGCCGCCATAACGGAGTATCATCGTTTTGAATATCCAGGCCAGAAATAGCGGACCCCACACAAGGTTAATCTCCCAGGAGGAGGTCACCGCAAATGCAAGAGGATGCAGCGGCCACCAGGGCAGGCGCACCCGCAAAAACTGAAGCAGAAATGCAATTCCGAACCCGATCCATAGCGCCACGAACTCGCCGTATTTGCCAAGCTGCGGAGATTTAAGCCAAACGGTAAGCGCATCGTACGCCTCCGAACCATAAGATCCATGAGATTTCCCCTGAGCTCCATAGTCGTACATCAGATGCAGGATTGCCCAGAAAGCTACAAAAACTGCGAAGCTGCCCAGCAGAAGCATAGCGGCATTCCACTTTTTATAGTCAGTCTTCGTCTGCTCGGCCAGCTTGTACGCTTCAAGCTGGTGTGGCATTGGATGTCCTCGATAGGCGCGATTAAACCAGAAGTATATCCCGAAAACCGTCAGGTTATCCGTATCAAAGGCTCTGCTCCCCGAAACACGAGTCATTATCTGTTCGGGGCCGGTGAAATGCAGATCGTGGATTGGCGTTCCAAGTTCTGCGCGCATTCGCGTAATGGCAAGTGCAATCGCGAAATACATCAAAAAGAAAATGATCGCAATCCACCATGTCATTCCAAGATAAACTGAGAACATCACTAGTCCGGTAACTCCCGCCAAAATGCCAAAAACTGCATTTCGATAACCCATTGGTTCCTGAGAATCGTCCACAGTCGATGTCTTATTCAGCACTTTCAACGCAACCTGTTTCAGATAGTTTCTGCTCATCCAGATCGAATAGAGGCAGAATGATATATAGGCTCCAAAAGCCTGGTTTTCTGTGTAAGGAAATCGCGGATCCTGATCATATGCCATGGCAACCGCCCCTACTTTTTCCAGCTTCCAAAACCAGTAGAAGAAGACACAGGAAAAAAGGAAATCTACTGGCATAAACATGCCCAGCCCAATCATAAAAGGATAGAACGATAGGGGGGTCCAACCAATTGCATTCCAGGGTTTCTGCGTGAAAAATGGGCCAATATCCAGATAGCTCTGCCCAAATCCAGGAGTTAGAACGGTGGGAATAGACGGGTAGTAGTAGTTCAGGCTGTTGATGCAGTCGATCGCCCCTGCGATGATAAAGCCAAGCCAAAAGATTCTATTTTTGAATAGTCCTCCCGGCTGGAAAGCTTGGTCACTTGTTATTTGGAGAGGAAGCTGAACAATAGGGTAGGTCAAACGCTCATTCTCTGTCCACTGTTTTCTTAAAATGGCATTCACGCACTGCATAACGAAAAGCAATAGGGTGATGAAGAGTGTCCAGCTGAGAACAACCGGAAGCCAGGCCTGTATATATCGCATGTGCCAGATGCTGTCATTCCCAATATAGTAACTCGTATAGATGTTTTTATCGGTAACAAAAAGTGATTTGCGAAGGTGGGGGTTTATCAAAGTACCCCAGCCATTGGAAGAGTCCGCGTGCTGGAAAGACCATGTTAACATCGGCACGAACACTTCAAGCATATCATGCCCAGAAACGGCGGATCCGATGGAAAGAATCGAGTAGATTAGTAGCAGTTCCCCTCGCTCAAGAGCCGCTCTTGGAAACTGTTTACCAATCGCTTTGTTAAACATGGTGAGGCACAAGAGAATAAATACAGTGTTGAAGAAAAGGGAGATGGTGGTGGGATGGGCTGAATATCGAACCACTTCCATTTGCACGAGCCAATACGAGTTGATGGGCAGAATTATCAGGCAGATCAGCACCGATCTCCAGGTGATAGCTTTGGGGCGAGCGATCTTTTCTGTGGCAATTGACATAACCGTGCTAATGTATCTCCAGGCAGGCAGGCAGGCGAATACTCGAATTCACTCAAGTAATGAAATAAATCTCGATACGTATTCTGATACGGCGGATTATAGAGGGCGAACTGAAATGCAGCCGATCGCATTTAATATGCATTTCAAGTATATTCTGGATTTGAAGTGGGAATTCCTTCACTCATATTTCGGAGTTTAATGTTAGGGAGGACTAATAGCTGCAAAAAAGCACAAAATGCGGAAACTGCAGAATGTATTTATTTGCTAATATATAGAGGTAATTGCAATTACCTCTATATATTGCGTTTTTTGTGCTTTTTTGCGGCTAACTAGAATTCGAAGACCACTTTACCGCACCGACCATCACGCATCAGCTCCATCCCGCGATTGAAATCGGTGTAATGCATCCGGTGCGTGATGGCTGGTTCAACATTAAGCCTGCCTGAAGCCAGCAGAGCGCGCATGGTGTCCCACGTTTCGTACAGTTTTCTGCCCACAATACAGTTGATGGTTAACCCCTTAAAGATCATATCCTCCGCCATTTCCAACTCGACTGGGTGTGTGGGTATGCCCATAAGCGATACACGGCCGCCTGGCCTGCAGATCCGCATTGCCTGTTGAATAGCGCTCGCCGCACCAGACATTTCTAGTATCACATCTACGCCTTCTCCGTTCGTATACTCCGCTATCTTTTTATCGAGATCGTGGTGCAGCACATTTATCTCGTAGTCAGAGCCGAGTTTTCGGGCGAGGTCCAGACGGTAATCTTGTGTATCGGTCGCAAAAATTGTAGATGCCCCACATGCACGCGCCACACCAACCGCAAATATTCCAATCGGCCCGCAACCCAAAACTGCCACGGAACAGCCTATTATCTCACCAGCCAGCGCCGCATGAACGGCATTGCCCAGAGGATCCTGAATACAGGCGAGATGAGGGGGAATGGAACGGCTATTCTTCCAGGCGCTCGCTTCCGGCACTACGACATATGGAGCAAAGCAGCCATCTACATCGACACCAAGGATGCGCGTATTCGCACAAACATGCCTGTCGTTCATGCGACACTGCCGGCAGTGCCCGCAGACCCAGTGGCTCTCACCGCTGACATAGTCTCCCACTGCCAATCCGGTCACGTCACTGCCAATTTCTACCACTTCCCCAGCAAATTCGTGCCCCATGATACGCGGTGGCTTTACACGGCCTGCTGACCAACGATCCCAACTGTAGACATGATAATCCGTGCCGCAAATAGAAGCGGCGATGACTTTTACTAGAATCTGATCTGGTCGGGTTATTCTGGCATCGACCACTTCACAAATTTCTGCTCCGGGTTCGGCAGACGTCTTAACAATTGCTTTCATCGTTAAAAATTAAATTCCTTTAGTACTAGATACGCTTTCTGAGAATGTCATCAGGAAGTTTTGGTGGATGCGCCTGGCGGTTCTAATAGATGAATCAGAGGGGGTTGCTTTATTTTAGGGAAAAGTGACATCAGTATTACCTGTATGGACGCCGCTACCGGAACAGCCAGCAGCATCCCCCAGATTCCGAAGAGAGTAGCGCCAGATGCGAGAGCGAAAAAGCTGATAACAGGATGAAGCCCGACCGATTCTCCCACGACACGAGGGTAAATTATCTGATCAAATACATTATTCGATATGATCAACGCACAGGCAGCCAAAATGGCGTAGAACAGTGAATTATTATGTATGGACATAAAGTACATGGCAGAATGGGCGTCCATAGTATAAGCCATCACACCAACGATAGACGCAGACATAAGCTGGCCAAGATAGGGGATCGCATAGAAAAGACCAGCCATAATTCCAAGGAAAAGCGCATATTTTACATTCAGAATCAAGAGTAAAAGGAATGTCCATACACCGTATAGCGCACATATTTTTGCCAGGCCACGCAAGTAAGCGCCAAATACATCGACGATTTCTGTGCTCATTCTATCCAGTTGATCATGGGAGCTATCTGGAAAGAGCGCTATTGCTCGAGCACGTATGACTGGATAGTCTCGCATTAGGAAAAATCCGGAAACCGGAATGATTATGAGCCAAACTGCTTTTGATGCAATGCCTGTTAAAAAACCGGTCACACTTCCTAGAAATGCGTCGATGTACTTTTTGAGCGGACCTGATTTCTCATCAAGGATTTGTGCGATTTTTGTCTGCTTGATCCCCAGGCGATGTACCCAATCTGAGTGCTCCGTGAGATAATGATCTGCCGTTTTCTGAATTGTTGCTGTGTAACTGGACTGATACTGCCGAATATCGTCCACTTGAATGAGTAGTTTCGGCACTAACACCGTGAATACCAGTATGAGTGCGAGAAGCCCAAGCAGATAGAAAAGAAAGATAGCATAGACTCGTGAACGCCCTCTCCGTTCCAGATGGCGAATGCTTGGATCTAGCAGGGCAGAGAGAAAAAGGGCAATCAGAAAAGGCGGCAGAATCACCTGTACCTGAATGAGAAAATAGATGGCAATGACAGCGGTGATGCCGAGTGCGGTATATCTTTGTAGATGCTGGCGTGTATACCCGAACGGAAACACCGCTCTTTGAGTCATGGGCTCAGGCGGTACAACGTAAGTTCTAGCTTCAGATGCTGCTATTGAAGAACTGCTTGAATGATCATATGAGTCGTGGCTATCCACGACAACATCCGTCGGAAGTTCGATTGGAACTTCCAACGGATGTTTTGGAATAGAATTACTGGTTTGAGAAACCATTTCCGACATGTGATTAGCCGGCTGCGTCTTCGCCATCAAGGTTGGCTTCACTCAATTTATGCGCGACAGTTGCTCGAGTACGATCAACCGCAGTATTGACCTTGTGAGTGACGGTGCGCCCGAGTTCAGATACCTTATCGCTAAGGTCATTCATCGTTTTCCCGAGATCGTCACGAGTCTCTTCACCAGATTTTGGCGCAAGCAGCAGTCCTGCGACGGCCCCTACCAGCACTCCAATGCCAATACCCGCAAGTACACTTACTAGCACTCCACGATCCTCTTCACTATTTGCCATTTCAATATCCTCCTGATAGTTGTAGTGTGAACATTTTATAGAACATGCGACTTGTTACTGAACAATTTAATATTTGTAACATTTACGGTCTTTTGACGGATTTATGGACTGCTTTGGTTTCAGCAATCACTACCGAATTACCATTTCTAGCCGCTGCCGGAGGCAGTCTCGGTATATTTTCTGCTCTCTCATCCTCTTTCTTTTTCGTACTTCTGCGATGCATCACCATTTTTACGCCGGCAGATATCCCGCTGAAAAGCCCGGAAAGCATTCCAGAAGCCGCGCCTGCCGTCTTTTTAGCTATAAATGTAGCGACGGCGGTACCTGCAGTCGCAAGGTGTTTGGGTTCGATAACTCCTTCTAAACGTGCAACTATCTGTCGTGCAGCAACTGTCGTATCGGCGATTGCACGAGTGGTAATCTCCACGTTCATGAGGGTTTCTCTAGCTACTTTTATGGTGGGTGTCAGCTCATCTCGGAGCAAAACTTCCGCCGAATCCAATATTGTATCGACTCGTGTTATGGTTTTGTCAATATCTCTTTGTGTGCTAGTTATCGTCTTCTGAAGATCAGTCAGCACCATAAACAGTTTTACACTAATCGCAATTAAAGCAACGATTAGAAGGCAAATTAGAACTTGTAACGTTGGGTTCATAATGTTTATTCCATATTCATTCGAAATGGCTGCGGCAATAGCTCCGCGAGTAGAAATGTGCCCGCGCCATCGATAATAACCAGTGCAGTGGGTGGCATAAACTGGGCAAGCACCTGTCTGCACGCTCCGCAAGGCATTTTTGAATCCACTGAATCATCTTCTGCAGCATCGATGCAGCTGACCGCCAAACGAGTAAATATCTGTGCCCCCGCTGACACCGCTGTAAAGATTGCAACTCGCTCGGCACACATCGACAGGCCGTAGCTGTCATTTTCGATATTGCATCCTCTAAAAACACCAATTTCTGTTTCGACTGCAGCGCCAACATAAAAATGTGAGTGCGGACAATACGCCTTTTCGGAGGCTGCCCGAGCCGTTTCCAGAAGATGAAGGTCGTCCTCGGTGAGTACGTTCATCGCTTACCCTCTGAAGTGATGCTCTTCTCGTTTTCACCGTATCGCTGTTCGAAGGCCGATATCAACTCCGGCAGAAGTTCCGTTATCCAGTCTGCTCGCCGCCCAGAATGAACCTGAAACCAGAGTTTTTGCTGTGATGGCAGCCAGGTTAACTCGCAGGTTCCCTTGCTGCCTTTTTTGATCCAGTGCCAATGTATTGACCCAGGATGCTTTGCTAAAGTTCCCTTCATCGAGATATCGAGCCCATAATTTCGAAGCGATTCTTCTACCTCACGCTCAATGTCATTATTACGAGCCGTCGATTGTGAGGATAGAGCAATGTCGAATATCTCCATAAGTCACTTTGCTTAACAGATGGTACCGCCGCCGATGACTACTTGACCTGCATCTTCTCCGTCGCCACCACCGTAGAACACTGCCGATTGACCCGGCGTTATTGCACGCTGTGGTGATTCAAACTCAATATCAGTTCGATCAGAACTGCCACCCGAATAGATTTTCGCTGGTGCAGCCGTGCCATTGTAACGAATTTTTGCGTTCACCATAAGAGGTGATCCATCCGGATTTAATCCTTCGATTGCACTCCACTGGCAGTTTTCGGCGCTCAAACTGGTACCGAATAACTCTGCATCAGTCCCAACTACGACTGTATTGGATTCTGCGTCGATCCCTACTACAAATAGCGCTCCATTTGCGCTTGCCGGAAGCCTCTTGCGCTGACCAATGGTGTAAAACGCGATTCCCTGGTGTTCACCCAGTTCTTTACCTGATGTATCCACTAATCTTCCCGGAGTTCCAAAATCTGCGGATATCTCTTTCAGGAATGAGACATACCCATCCTTCGGGACAAAACATATCTCCTGGGAGTCGGGCTTGTTAGCTATCGTGAGCCCGAGTTCATTCGCAATTCGCCTTGTTTCCTGCTTGCTGGATAAATAGCCTAGTGGCATCAATGTTTTTGATAACTGCCTCTGCGATAGAGTATAGAGTGCATAGGACTGATCTTTTTCTTTATCCACTGCGCGAAGCAGTTCATGTCTGCCAGAAATCTCGTTGAAACGAACACGGCCATAGTGCCCGGTCGCCAGAAAGTCGGCACCCAGATTTTCTGCATGGCGCAGCAGTTCATCGAACTTCACACTGCGATTGCACTCCACGCACGGGTTTGGTGTCCTGCCGCGTTTATATTCGGATACAAAATTGTCTATCACTTTTTGAGCAAAGTACTCACGAAAATTCAAAACGTAGTGGGGAATCCCGATTTTGGCAGAGGCTCTGCGCGCGTCTTCGACAGCGCCGAGAGAGCAGCACCCACCATACTTGCCCTGATCGGTGTGCTCCTGCCAGATCTGCAGAGTGATGCCGATGACTTCGTAACCCTGCTGTTTCAGCAGAGCCGCAGTCACCGCGCTATCCACTCCTCCGCTCATCGCGGCCACAACTACTCCCTTAATCGCCGACACAGTTTTCCACTCCCTGCCTACGCTTCGTAATATTCTATATTATCCCATATTCTTGCAAGTTAGGTTATAAATATCGACAAATAGTAACACATCGCCAGGCGACTCAGAATCAACGCCACTGTTCGCACAAGTTATACTAGTTAATCAGTATGTTTATGGCTGCATCTACCATGACTGATCGGTTGTATACTATTCTGCTTCGCAAAAAAATATCTGGTGGTAATATAGATGACGGAGGCAAGAACACGAAACAGATTTTTATATTTGCAGCACCAAATGACGCGGGTAGGACAACTTTTACACGAGAGTTTCTACCGTCATCTTCCCTCCAACTCTCCCGACCTAATTCGAAATTTTTTATCTAGATGTTGAAATACCCGTTAAGGATACGGTATCATGTATTAGCGCTCGCAAGCAAAGAGTGCTAATCCTGTGGGTACATCCCTGTTAAACTGGCTCGGTCGGCATAGCCGGGCGAGTTTCGGATAGACTAGGACATAGTCGTCTAAACTCTCGAATCAATAAAGGAGGTCTAAGAAATGCCAACCCTTAAGCCATTAAACGACCGTATCGTGGTCAAGGCTCTTTCTGCATTGGAAAAGACTGCTGGCGGAATTATTCTGCCGGACTCAGCTCAGGAAAAACCCCAGGAAGCGGAAGTAATCGCTGTGGGACCCGGTAAAACACTGGATAACGGTAAGATCGCTACACTCGAAATCAAAGTTGGCGACAAAATCATCTATGGCAAGTACAGCGGCACCGAGATCAAACTCGGCAGCGAAGAGTACGTCATTTTACGACAGGACGATGTCCTGGCGATCAAGGAGTAGAATTTCATGGCATCTAAGGAGATGTTGTTCGAGGAAAACGCACGCCGCGCCCTTGAGCGTGGTGTCAACACATTAGCGGAAGCCGTGAAGGTGACCCTTGGCCCGCGCGGGCGCAATGTTGTTATTGAAAAGAAGTTCGGCAGTCCTGTCATCACAAACGACGGTGTTACCATCGCAAAAGAGATCGAAGTCGATGACAATTTCGAGAATATGGGCGCCCAGCTCGTTCGCGAAGTTGCCAGCAAGACTAACGATATTGCCGGTGATGGAACGACTACTGCAACCGTTCTGGCACAGGCCATTGTTAAAGAAGGCCTGAAAGCTGTTGCTGCTGGCGCCAAGCCTCTGCAGGTCAAGCGTGGTATCGATAAGGCAGTGGAAGCTGTTGTCGAAGAGATTAAAGCAAAATCGATTAAAATCGAAGGCAAGCAGGCAATCGCCCAGGTTGCTACGATCTCTGCAAATGATGTGGAAATCGGAAACTTGCTCGCAGAAGCCATGGAGCGCGTGACCGCTGAAGGCGTGATCACTGTCGAGGAGAGCAAGGGAACCAGTACGCAGCTTGAAGTTGTGGAAGGTATGCAGTTCGATAAGGGTTATATCTCTCCCTATTTTGTAACCGATGCCGACCGCATGGAAGTGGTGGTTGAGGATCCCTACATTCTTCTATACGAGAAGAAACTGAGCTCAATTGCTGACCTCGTTCCGGTTATGGAGAAAGTCTCCAAGACCGGGCGTCCGATTGTTTTCATAGCTGAAGATGTCGATGGAGAAGCGCTGGCGACGCTGGTTGTGAACAAGATTCGCGGCAATATCAACAGTGTTGCGGTGAAAGCTCCGGGCTTTGGTGATCGCCGCAAAGCGATGCTCGAAGATATCGCTACTCTGACCGGCGGACAGTTCATCACAGAAGACCTCGGTCTGAAACTGGAGAACATCACGCTTGAGCAACTGGGCCGTGCAAAACGTGTAGTGGTGACCAAAGAGAATACTACCATTGTGGACGGTGCGGGCGCTCCGGATGCTATTTCTGGCAGAGTTTCACTTCTGAAACGACAGATTGAAGAATCTGAGAGCGACTACGATAAAGAGAAGCTTCAGGAGAGACTGGCGAAACTCTCTGGTGGTGTCGCTGTCATTCAGGTAGGCGCAGCTACAGAGACCGAACTGAAGGAGAAGAAGGCACGTATCGATGATGCGATGCATGCAACTCGCGCAGCTGTGGAGGAGGGGATAGTCCCCGGTGGCGGTGTAACCCTTCTCAATGCGGCATCCGTGCTTGATGGAATGAAACTCGAAGGCGATGCGCAGATCGGTGTGAACATCATTCGGCGCGCACTGGAAGAGCCGGTACGCCAGATCGCAGCAAATGCAGGAGCTGAAGGCAGCGTGGTTGTCAATCAGGTGAAATCACTGCCCGTAGGCCACGGTTTCAATGCAGCGACCGGCGAATTTGTCGACCTGATCCAGGCGGGAGTTGTCGATCCGGCTAAAGTAGTGCGAGCTGCTTTGCAGAACGCGGCATCTATCGCTGGCCTGATCCTTACCACGGAAGTCTTGATTTCTGAGAAAAAGGAAGACAAGCCTGCAATGCCTGCCGGCGGCGGCGGACACGGCGGTATGGGTGGCGGTATGGGCGGCATGTACTGACGGTTATACCCTCACCCCCTGCGAGGGCGGGTCAAAAGTCCCTTTTGATTATCAGGAAGGGTAAAAACCACCTTTTTTCGGTGGCAAAACAGCCACGGAATATTTTTTGGCGCTTGTACGGGCATCCTAGAGCGATATTTTTTCAGCCGAAATTTCGCCAAAGACTTTTGACCCGCCCTCCTGCCCCCACTCCCGAAGCTTCGGGAGTGGGGGTATTTTTTGTGCCTGAGCCAGGATTAAACGGATTTCAGGATTTACTATGATTTTATCTCCAATCTACAAGTATATATGGATTATGAACAAATGATGAATTCTCCATAACTCAAAAATTTTCCATGATTTTTTCCGCTTTTTATAAACCAATTTCAGTATATTTACAGTAAACAGACGCAGTACATGCAGGTTTGATAGATTAAGCAGGGATTCCATTGCCAGTTGTTTTATTTATATGATTATTCTGACATACACGAATGCCAGTAATACTACTGGGTCAGTGACTGTTGGTCAGTAGGGATAATAAATTCACATATCAAGATAAGATATTTTAGCTGGAATACAACATGGAATTCATAAATTGAGAGAACAATATATAACTGATAATCCATTTCGCTTAGTTGGGGCTGGCTCAGCACTTACACAGCAACAACTACGCCGAAAGGCCGATACTACATCTCGTTCTGCACTAGTTGGTTTGAATACTACGCCGCCTTTGGAGGCAGAATTCGGGTCTAAAGATATTGAAAGACTCGTTGCTTTAGTACGATCCCTCGCAACCGCGCCAAAACGCCGCACTGCTTATCGCATCATGTGGCCGCTTAGCGATAATGCCATTCCATATATTTATGATGAAAATTCATCTACAATTTTACTCGCACCAGAGGAAGCCATTCAGCTGACATTCTTATCTAGTTGGTATAGATTTCTTCGAGACAAGACCCCTTCAGGATCTACGATAGCTCTAAAAGCCTGGATCGAACTTTACAATGAAATTGCTCTGGACGAACGATTGAAAATGCTGATTATGGAGGACGATAATCTTAATGAAGACGATGCCAATCAGCAACTTATAGAAGCTAAGTATGAGATTGTACAACATCTATTACAAAGAACAGCATCTGTAGCTGCTCAGGAGTGGGAAGCTGGGAATCTGGATTCTGCAATAGGTATAATCAAGGCATTATTAAATTCAAAGTTTGATGAAACTATGCAGGAAGAGGCACTCGAACCTTTAATCGGAATTGGTCACAACCTTGCTGTAATAATTGAGCAGCTTACTGCAGATTTGCCGTCTTACATACTAGGTGCATCAACTGACGCACCGCCCGAACTAATTCACTTAGAAAGGCTTTCAAAAGTTTTATTCAAACGACATCCTATAGCGGGAGGCTGGGATCATATTATAAATCAATGGCACTCAACTTTAGGATGGGCTATGCGTAAAGCGGCTCTCGAATTGAATAAACTGGATGACAATAAAGGAGCTCTTACTTTAGCAGATAAGGCACTTAAAGTTGTCCGAGATGCAAAGGTGAAGGAATATCTATTAAAAGACAGGATAACATATAAACAGAACCTTGCAAATATTGAACGTGATAAGCCCTACGCTGAGATTGAGCCAATTCTTAATACCCCAAGTATGTATACGATTAACGGGATAGGTACCACATTATATGGTGCTAAACCATTTCCGTCAGATCAACGGCTCCAATACTCGATACTGTATTTCGTGTTTTTGTATATTCCGATTTTCCCTTTGAACCGCTATGTTGTTGAAGCTGTTGGTAATAGACAGTGGAAATTTTATGGTGCTGTCAATTGGACTCTAGAAATGAAAGTTCATCTCGGGATTTCAAGCGTCCTAATTTTATTGTGCATATTTCTAATGAGACCAACTGAGTATACTGAACCATCATATTCAGCCGACAAAGGTTTATCTAATTCTGCTCCAATTACGATTCCAGTAAATAAGGGAAGTGTCATAGATAGCGCTTCGCAATCATCTATTGAGCCGAATAAACCTTCTCCATATATGACTGGTTTGGAGATTCCTGTACCTGAAAAGAGTGAAGATAGTATACTACTACACCGTAAACAGCATAGACAACATTTAGAGAAAGTATTGAAGGTTTTGAAGTCTTCGATTCAATCAATAAAGGCAGATATTGATACGGATGACCACGCTATCGACAATGAAAGGTTTGCACTCGAATCTCTTAAAACCACAATCGAAAGTAAAAGACCAGATGATCAAATCCAACAGGAAATAGACGATTACAATGCTCTCGTCGAATCCTATGAGGCACAACGTAGAGATTTTAACGCTCACATAGAGCAACATAACTCGAAGTTAGAGGTTTCTCGTGAGGCAGTGCGGCGTCATAACTCAATCGTCGACGAACTTAACAAGGATAGATAGCCGTGGAAAGTAATAATCAAGATGTTTCGCAGAATATGAACGAAAGCATACAATCGCATAAACCACCAATTTTTGAAAACGACGATTCTATGAATGTTCCAGCGCATAAGATTGTCTCATTGGTTATTGACCTGTGGAAAATAACTGAACGCGCGAAATGTGAACCAGTTTCTGAGAGAGTATTAGCGGCGTGTGAGCGAGCACAAGAACGAATTAAAAAAATTGGATTTGTGATTGACGAGATGTTAGGGCGCCCATATGAAACAAACATGCGTGCGCGAGTAGTGGGGACTGATGGGGGTGTAGAACCATTTACCATATCGGAGTGTTTGAGCCCTGCAATCTATTATCAAGGTGTATTAATCTGTGAGGCTGAGGTTATAACGAAGGGAATATAGGTAAATCATGTCAGGTACTGTTGAATATGGGATTGACCTTGGAACTACAAATAGTGCTATAGCACGCATGACCGTAAAAGGCGCGGAAGTCATCCCTGTGCGCCGTCAGAACTATGTTTCTTCAGTGGTTGCTTTAGACAAACGTGGTGATCTAAAGATCGGCTCGGATGCGCTCAATCCCCACCTACAAAGCGCTAGGTGGTTTAAGCGACTAATGGGGACAACGAGTACAATCACGCTTGCAGATAATCAGAAGTGGACGCCTGAGCGCCTTTCTGCAGAAATACTTAAAGCACTTAAAGCAGCCGTGAAGCTCAAGACAAATGAAGATATTGAAGATGTGGTAATCACAGTTCCAGCCATGTTCACACAACCGCAATGTGTAGCAACGAACGAGGCCGCACATTTGGCGGGTTTGAATGCTGTTACACTCCTCCAAGAGCCCATAGCTGCAGCGACGGCGTATCTTTCAGAAAATCCTGTTGATGGTTATCATCTCGTGTACGATCTCGGCGGAGGTACTTTTGATGTATCGCTAATCCGCCTGCATGCGGGAGAAATGAACGTCGTCGAACATGGTGGCGATAACTATCTTGGTGGCGCGGATTTTGACCGAGCCATTTTTGATTGGACTCTACATCAGATCGATCGTAAAGGCGGTGATACTGAACTATTTAGGGAAGGATCAGGAAGACATCAGCTTCTAACCTCTTGCGAGGATGCGCGCATCTCTCTAAGCGACGCAGACTCTGCAATTATCTATCTGGACGAATTTGATCTACCAATGGCAAAACTTGAATTGACTCGAGAACGACTTGAGGACCTCATAGAGAATTACGTTTCACGAACGATCGAGATAGCTCGTGACCGGTTGGCTGCCGTCCCTAATGGAGCACAAGGAGTACGTGATATTCTTCTTGTGGGAGGACCAACACAAATGCCTTATATTAGGCGAAGACTTGGAATGGAATTGGGTATCCCGCTAAACTTTGATCAGGATCCAATGACCGTTGTTGCAAAGGGTGCAGCCTTTCATGCGGGCACAATTCTGAAACGTGATCATGCAATAGCTGCAATCGCTAAGGTAGGAGAAGCCCAGCTGGACCTGTACTACGATCCTGTTTCACCAGAACCATATACCGCCGTAGCTGGAAAAATAATCCAACCGGCCAACTTTCGCGGTGAGATACGTATCGCCTCAGTTCGTGGCGACTGGGAAACTGGATGGACTACACTAATAAACAGCGCGTTCAGTGCCGAGGTTTCTCTAGGTCAACAACTACTTTCAGAGTTCAATATTGAATTACGGGATTTAAGTGGCAAAATTTTTCCTTGTACACCATCCTCGTTCGCTATCCGCGGTGGAGTTCGTGCTGCGCAAGCTGTCACGCCATACAACTACGGGGTAGTTCTGGAGGGAGGGACAAAAGTTGGCATCATCGTCCCCAGGGGACAGACACTTCCATCAAGCGGCTTTCAAGAATTTCGTCTAACGAAGACATTAGTTGCAGGTTCTCCTGATGCAGTGAAAATTTACTTCATCGAGGGTCTCAGTATCAATGCCACTGAAAACACTCAAGTTGGACATTTCGAAATCAAAGGCACCGACATACGGCGCACCCTAAAGGAGAATGAACGCATAGAGATCAGAATCAGAATGGATGAAGGTAGGCGGCTGAAAGCTACAGTTCACATACCACTTCTAGATGTAGATCACATAATAGAGTTACATTCAGTTTTAGATGCGCCGGACTATACTGACCTGGAAACTTCCCTCAATGAAGCGCGAATTGCAATCACTGACATTGAAGACCATGTCGATTCCGAAGAGCAAGAATGTGTAATGCGAGCTGTCAGGCAGATAGAGCAAATCGAAGCTACATTAGAAAGAGCTGAAAAGGGTGAAGCGGGTGAGGGAGAGAGAATTTTAAAGCAGCTCTCAGACACAAAGGCGAGCATTAGGCCGCTCCGCGATAAATATAGCCTTCGAGCAAGACACTCTTCAATTATAGTACTTATCGGTGAAGCGGAGGATTTATGCCGGCAGTTTAATGATCAAATGGGGCTCGCAAAGCTTCAGGACATGCGTGCCGATGCGGATAAATCGCTTCGTCTTGAGCAGGAGAAGACGCTTGATGCAGTCTATGAGAGAGTTCGGGATGTATTCTGGGAACACTACGGCAAGACTCGTGAATGTTGGGAGTATCAAGTAAACAGGATGAAAGAACGGGCTCATCTGGCAACTGATAGTCTAACCTATTATGAAATGGTACGTCGTGCTGAAAAGGCTCTTGCAGAGGAAGACTATGGAGAAGTCAGCATTCAAAGCTTGCGTTCAGCAGAACTACTACCTGAGCAGGAACGACTCCGAAATCGATTTCACGATGCAGCACTTCGGTCGGGACATTAGATACTGTGAAACGAGCAGAGAAATTCACACATGCCATTCCTTCCGAGAAGGTCCTTAGATGCAGACTAATCAGGTGCAGCAAACTGCTTCGAACAAATTTAGCTTGTCCCTTCTGCTCTACATAGCCCTGCCACTGCTGAGCTGGCGGGTCCCCGCCGTACGCCCTTTTGGCGCATTAATGGCTGCATGGATAGTTGTAACGCTGGTTCACTTGAGTGGATTTGTTCTTGCCAGCCTGGTATTTAGTCAAAAGATCGAGGAGTTCAGTCTCTTCTTCGGCAAGTCGATTTTATCTGTTTCATGGCGAGGATGCACATTTTACATTCGGTCAATCCCTATGGGCGGCTCAGTAATGATTGAAGGAATGGAATACGATGACGACGAAACTTCTGTTTCGACGCCCGTTCACGGCTTCCGGGCGATGCCGACCAGTAAGCGGCTGTTGACATTACTTGCAGGGCCGATAACCTGTTTTCTCTTGGCTATTGCCTGCGGAGGCGTAGTT
>JANXSG010000112.1 GCA_025352825.1 Chthonomonadaceae bacterium
CATCCACAGAGAAATGTTCCTGGTGTAACCGTTCCTTCAAAAAGGAATCTTCCTTTGAGGCAGGTTCACCGGATATTTCGGCGGCTGTCAATCGTGTTGAGGAAGAAAATACAGAGGCATTAAAGGCAGATTCTATCGAAGATTCAATACTGCCAATAGCTCCCTGGGCAATTTCTTCACCAGAAACCGCAGAATCTACGCGATCTGACACTCCTGTATCTGTGTCCATTCAAGTAACCGATGGATCCCCTCCAATGATTGGAATTCGCAAAAAGGGCGCCACTCTAGGCGGGTTTGCTCCGCCTGCACGGCGGCCTGGTGGCGCTCCCGTGCCTCCCACTCGAGAAAAGGCTCGGCCGGCCGGTCATATTCCTGCACCAGCTGCTCCACTTGCACATACTGTACGGCATGCGCCTACTATCTCAAGCTCTTCGAGTGCAGCAAATCCGGCTTTTTCTCCCGTTGCTGCTTCTGTTCCTCCGGTATCGATTGTCCGGCCGGGACCTGTCATGATGAACAGCCCTGTCGAATTTTCATCAGAACCGATGCCAACAATCTCGATGCCAACAATCTCGCCGGTATCAAAGAATTTAGATACCTCCGCTCCTGGGTTGGCAGAAGGGGTCGCAGCCCCATCCAGAATAGAATCCACTGCCGATCACCACGCACCAGATTTTGGGTCATTTACGGCCACAAAATCAAAGTATTACTCAGGTGCAGTCATAGATCCATTTTCCGGGGCGCATTATGATGCGGATACTGGTAAGGTGCTTGCTAGCCCTGGGTTTGACAGCAAAAGTGGATCGTTGGGAAGTTCAAACAATCCAGCAAATGTTAAAAATGCGGCAAGGCGCACAGCCACAAACGTACAGCTGAATTGGGAAAAACCGCTCCCTCCGATGTCGACTTTGCTATTGAAATTCACGGTCATCTATGCAGGAATTCTTTCGGTCTCCGCTTTAGCTGCGCACATCACTCCTTCAAACTATGTGCTGCCGCTGGTGGTCTCCCAGTTCCTGGGTGCGATGCTGCTGCCGATTTTGCGCCTGACTCCCTGGGCCGAGGAAGATACCGATGATCTCGGACTTTATATTCTCCTGATTTTGGCAGGCGCTTTTGGTATTCTCTGCGGCCCTGTCGTCGCCCTGGTAATCTATGTCGTAATCTCACTCGTCCGGCAGAGTACAAACCCTTCTGTCATCGGCTGCCTGGTTGTCGCCTCTATCTCCCGAGTATTTATGGAGATTGCGGCTGCCGGCTGGAGCTCAGCTATCTTCTCTCCACTTGGCAGTTCTTTCAGTATGAAGCTCCTTTTTATTAGCTGGACTGGCCTTGTTCCTCTCGCAGGTCTTTACGCTGCGAGCATCTTCCGCAAACTTGATGAATAAATATTTGCCTCTAAAAACCCGGTGTTACATCCAGCAATATCTCCGTTCCCATTGAGGAATATCTATATTGGCATTGATTGGGTACATCTTAATCAATGACCTAAGACCAACGGAGTCAGCGTTAATAATATGAGCTTAAATAGTCAAATTCAAGAGATCAACGACCTAGCGGTCGAACCTAACTCATCAAAATCAGCCTTAATCGCTAGCCTAGATAAGATTCTAATCGTGCTTATGGTGGGCATTCTGCTTACACTTTCTCTGCCAGTTGCCTTGGTCGCATTTCAACCGTCAGTATCTAAGCATGAGAATCGTTCCGCTTCACGATCCAGGATGAATATTCCGCAGGATAAGCCTACCTTTCAAACAAATTTCAAGAATTCAGATTCCAGCGCTACACGAATATATCTTCAATAGCTGCGTCTCCGAAAAAATGATATGAAGATATATTCGGACGATCAAAACTTTCGATGCCTCTCAATACCGAACACAAAACTAGGGATTGAGAGGCATCTATTTTCGTTTAATATGGGAATCCATGGCACACCCAAATCGATATTGAACCTATTCTCAAACCTAAAATGAACCTACTATAACGAGTTATATTCTGCATAGGGTAAAATTGGAATGTATTTACATCCGATTGAGATACTTTCAAGGATAGTGTATGAAGACACGTAAAACGAGTTTTTACATTTGCTGCATCTTCTCTTTTGCAGCCATGTTTCTTATTGTTAGAAGAGCGCTTGCAGAACATTTCTATATTGCTCTCAAGGTTCAAAGCAGCCTTGGGCAGGGCGAAGCTTCCATGGATACTACTCCTCCCATTGGCGGGGTCAATCCGAGGCCCATCGTTAAGGCAAAGGCAAACGAAGAGATAAGAGTTCGGTGGAATATGAAAAGTGGATTTCCACACGGCATCATGAAGAACGTGGGAGTACACTTCTTTGTGGTAAAAGAACACGAAATTGGGCAGAAGCCAGTCCCTAACCCTGCCGGACCGGCAGGAGTGGTGGATAACTCGTTTACTATGGACTTTTCTCCTACTGGAGCAGCATCTGGTGCTCTTCGCTTCCAGCTCGCCGAACCTGGGAACTACCTTGTTCGCCTACAAAGCGAGAATACTCACGACGAACATGAGCACGAGCATTTTGCGGCGATAGATGTACAGGTTCAGTAATTTGAGCCGTGACGAAAGAAATATGACTTCCACTGCCGTGAAACATTCTAAAGAGCAGAAACCAATTTTCTGCAGCACCAATGGGGTGGGTACGCCCTTTCACGGCAGAAAATCCAGAGCAGCGCTGCTCGCTATCATTTCTAACACTATCCTTGTGCTGCTTAAGATGTGCGTCGGCTTCTGGAGCGGATCAGTAAGCGTCCTTTCCGAGGCGCTTCATTCAGCCACCGATTTGACCGCTTCAGGAATCGCTTTCTTCTCTGTGCGGGTGTCCGACACTCCCCCTGATGATGACCATCCCTTCGGACATGGCAAAATCGAAAGCTTGTCTGGCCTAATAGAAGCAATGCTAATATTCTCGGCCGCAGCTTACATCATTCACGAAGCTGTTTCAAAACTGCATTCGCACTCCCTCGACTCGCAGAAACTGAATGCTGGCCTCACGGTGATGGCACTCTCCTCTGTTTTCAACATTGTGCTATCTACACACCTTGCTCGCGAAGCGAAAGCTACGGAGTCGATCGCATTAAAATCGGAAGCTCGCCATCTCCGCTCAGACGTAGTTACTTCTCTGGGAGTATTTACCGGCCTGGCACTTGTCCGTTTGACCGGCATTCCTTGGTTTGATCCACTCCTGGCATTTCTTGTGTCTGCACTCATTCTTGTTTCTGGGTTTCAAATTGCGAGGGATGCATTGGCTCCTTTGGTGGACACTCGCCTCCCAAAGGAAGAACTAGAGATAATTCGCACAATTCTGGAAGTGGAGGATAGAGTTCTGGGATATCACAAACTGCGTACCCGTCGATCTGGTTCTCAGCGCCACGCAGATGTGCATGTGCAGATCGATGATAACTGTACTCTGATACAAGCGCACGATTTCACAGAGGAGTTAGAAGATGAAATTCGAGGGTCGCTTCCCTCAATCACAATTAATATCCATATTGAACCATTTCATGCTGAGATCGCCCACCAGATTGAAAAGCATGGACTAAACCTCCCCATAGATTGAGATGCTAGATCAAGCAAGTTTATAGAAATCCAAGTTAATCGCAAAAGTTTCAAATCTACTGAATTATGCATATACACAAAAAAAGGAGGCCGTACGGCCTCACTCTTCTAGATGTCTACTTTCCTATATTTCGTTTGTTTGTGAGCACAAACTGCTCGCGTTCGTGTTTCCACTTATCCTGATTTTGAGCCTGCTTCTTTTTCCTGCGGCTCTCAAATTTCTCAAAGGAACGAGATATCGGGCTGGCTGACTCTACAGCCACCACCTGAGTGCGTTTTCGAATCTTCGAACCTCGTGAATTGTTGCGAGTAGGAGTATGGGGTTCCCCCTTGGCGATGGCTTGCTCTCGTTCCAATTTTCGGCGCTGAAGGCTGCCTTTGGTCTCAAGAGTTCCACAAACAAGATCAGCAAGCGGAAACAGTACACAGAAGTTTTTCTGGAAGTAACGGTGATGTAGGTGATGGTGGTCACGTAGGAACTGAAACCACTGGAAGCGCTCAACGAAATGGCCACGAGGCACATGCATGTTCCAGTGCATGTACTCATAAATTACAAAATAAAGTGTCATGGCAATGGTGCCGCCAATTGCGGTATGTGCAGCAACATATTTTTCTACCAGCATAAGAATTGGCAGATGCACCAGTACGATCGCGGGAAGGGCATATCTTTTAAGCAGAATATGCTCGGGATGTTCACCCTCAGGTACGAAATAGCTGTCGTCCCCTTTATATAGCCCGTGGTGAACTATGGTATGGCCACGGAACGCCTCTTCGGGAACTCTGGGATAGTGCATCCAGAATTTATGAAAATACCATTCAAAAAAACTGCCGTATACCACCCAGCAGAGTCCGGAAACTATTTGATTAAAAATTGGATTCACGCTTCAGCTTCTCGCTTTCGCTCACATCAGTATTAATACTTTACCCTATTTTCGGTATTTTTATGGGGTTTTGGTAGATCGAATGAAGTTCTTAATATCTTCCGGGTTATCATCGAATAGTGGTCCAAGAGTGAGATGGATGACATAGAGTGTCTGAAATAGGTTGGCATGAGAAAGTGTGGAATCTGGTTTGAAGAGAAGCCTTCCATCTGGTGAGTATGCCGACCACCCATCCCATAGAATAGAATCTATATCCCATGCACCGAGCATATCTATGGCAGATCGGTCATCATTGGATGTGATATCTGCATAACGAAGGGATTCTCCCGTTTTCGCTACTCGACCGATGCATGTCGGAAAGACTTTTGCCATCCACCTGGCGATTTCGATTCGTGAAGCTGGCCGAATTTCATCCGATATTTTTCGGAGTTCGTGAATGGAATTTGTATCAGCAGGTGCGCCGAGATATGGGTTGTAGTGGTCGCTTAGCTTTCCAGGCGCGGCGCGTTTCGTCAATTGGGACAGGCAGTCGGCTAGTTCAGCGATGGTGGCTGGGCTGTCAGGATTGAACAGGTCTGTGCCAAACTTGAAACCGTGAGCAGATAGATATTGAATCGCTCGATAGTGCGGATCTCCCGGTTTAATATCACTGAGGTAGGTGAGCTTAATGTTAGGATCGCTGGATTTGTTTGCAATATGCGGAAGCAGCTCTTCCTGAATCTGTCGAACAGGCACATCACGCCCCGTGAGATGGTACCGTATACACAGTTCGGATGCGATAGCCGCAGCCTGTCCGAAAGCCATGCGCACCGGTTCCAAGCGATACGTGCCAAAACTTACGTGAGTCGAGGAGACTGCTGTGGTGACGAATACATTATCCAGGATGCATGGAACCATCACACCGTATGGCAGCGAATGCCATGGTGTTTGCTTGTAAAGCCACCACTCTCCTTCGCCCATATCTGGCGTGGAGTAGTCGATTTTTTTCCGAACAGCATGAGAATCCATCGGATAGTCACCCAGTCCGACACTGTATGAGGGCGTCAGATCTCTCGTATTCGTGATATCACTTTCGGCAGGCAGTGACTCGCCCAAAATGCGTCGCCCTTCACGCACATAGAGCAGAGGTGGGAAGCCCTCACTCTCACGGTATTCATCTTCCGGCAGGCCAATCTGCTTCTGCCCGAGTTCCGTCTGGATATAGTAGAGATAGGCGAGAACATGGTCTCGATGCAGCTTCTCGATACGAGATCGTTCGGTATAGTTGTCCAGCGGATAGTGATAGTTTATCCCCTGAATATCGCCGCCCTGCGGGTGCTGGTTTAGTTCGTGTTTACCGCCGGGCATCTTGCCGGAGGTATATGCCCACGAATCTTTCCAGGCAGGAGATTTTGTAAAATCTTCTTTGTGATAACCTGGAGGAGCAGGGATCGTCTTATCCACTCCTTCGCCATAGTCCTTCACCGTGAGCAGGTAGGAGTAAGCCTGAATTCTTTTGTCGCCTTCGCCAGTGCTTCCTGGAAGCGCACTATCGTGCGCTCGGTCGTAGTAGATGACACCGTTATGCGGCTCCTGAGCCGATTTGGGTTCCCTCCCAAGTCGAAATGGTGCGCCTGCCCAGGCTGCCAGATCACCGCAGTCTGTGGCATCTACAAACATCTTCCCTTCGAGTTCTGCTTGCTTCCCTGTCGGAGTCCCTGAACTATTGAGTTCCTCTACCAGAACAGATTCAACTCGCTTGCGCTTCCCGTCTGAACTGGATACTTCAGCATTGACTGCGGCCAGTCTTGTGTGTCTAAACAGAGATATATTTCTACCATAACTTGCCTGGTTGAGCAGCATTTTCATCGCCTGATGCGCGACGCGCGGCTCATACGACAGCCCATCGGTTTTGATTCCTTGCGCGGCGTACAGTGCACGTACTTGCTGCTGAAATCGTACAAATATTCCACTGGCGTGTTCCGGCCTGCGCAGATCCGAAGCGCTCAATCCGTTCACTGGCATTCCGCCAATGCGCCCGGTTGGTTCGATAAGGGCGACTTTCAGACCACGCCTGGCTGCTTCGATTGCTGCGGCAACTCCCCCGGACGATGCCTGTGCTATAACGATATCAAAACTGGCAGTCGGCACTTTTAATCGGGTGCGTTTCGTGGCGTTGCGCGCGGTCGGGAAAGAGGCATCTGTGCGTTCTACATAAGCTGAATTTTTGGACAGCATCGAACCGTTTTCCGCGACGATGCTATAACGGTAAATATGATTCGGCTGGAGACTGGAATCTACATACTCAAGCTTATCCGCACCCAGCTCAATCGGCTTTTCTTGATCACGAATCAGGCGATAACCGGTAGCTCCTGGTGATGCATTCCAGTAGAGATGCATTTCATGATCCGATACTCCCACCGCCTCGAAAGTACGCGGACTTTCAAGAAGATGATCAGTTGAATTCTGCATCTGCATAGTCAAAACAATTGCTGCCAATCCTAGCATAGAACTCTGCTCCCAATAGTATTTGTTCGAATGATGGATAGTTTACCTAACCCCCTGGCCCCCTTCCCTTATTCCCTCGTACCTCGGAGGGAAGGAGGAAATTCGTGATATTGACTCTCCCCTTCCCCAGTGCAAACAGCTTTATCGTTTGCGCGTGCGGGAAGGGGGTGGGGGTTAGGGAAATCTATATCCCAAATTGGTATTCGTCGAGAATCATTTTCTGGGAATCTGTAAGTTCAGAGCATGGGATTCGTGAGTGCCCGAAGTCGAATCCCTGCCGCTTGAGCAGGTACTTCATTCCTGATATAGCTCCAACCTTCTTCAACAGTCCGCGAACCCTGTCGAGTTCTGATTGCTTGGATTCATCACCATTCCAGACTGCTGCAACCAGATTAGGCATCACATTCGATATTGCTGAAATAAAACCATCAGCGCCCAGTTTTCGCCCTGTAGTCACAAAAGAATCGCTTGCGGCAAAAATAATGGCACGATCACCAAACCGCTGGATTATCTCGCCAATGCGCTCCGCATTTCCGGTCGAGTCTTTGATTCCGTTTATCACACCTTCTGAAATGAGTCGTTCCAGGCATTCGAAAGAGATGGCATTCACGGCATACTGAGGAATGTTATAGGCGAAAAGTGGCAGATCTGAGATCTCGCGAATAGCGGAATACCAGGTGAAAACAGCTTCATCATTCGCGGGATAGTAGATCGGCGGCGGAAGAAACAGCCCGTCCGCACCGTCTAATTCTGCATTTTTTGCTAAACGAAGCACTTCAGCTTGTGACAGTGCCCAAACTCCGGCTATGACTGGTACTCGATTCCCAGCAGACTCTATACTCGTCCGATTGCACGCGGATTTCTCCTCTTCAGAAAGAAAAAGAAACTCGCCGGTGGTACCAGCCGGGCAAAGTCCCTCCGCTCCATTTTCGATGAGCCAGTTGGAATGTGCCGTTATCTGCGGCAGGTTCACACCATCTTTGTTGAACGGAGTAAGTGTTGCTGTAAAACATCCTTGAAATTTAAGCGATGGCATAACTGAAAGATCCTGATCCTATTCTAAGAAATTGAAATTATTGGAAAATCGAACCATACTATAAGTATGGAACAAATCGCTACACAATCGGAGCTATTGAAGCATCAAGTACGTGAACTTGTTAAAAAATCGGGAAGCATACTGCCATGGAAGCGTAAATCTGCGGAAAAGGAGCTTCGGAAGCGTTCCAGTGAGCTTTTTGAGCCACTTCTCGAAATGTTCGAAGCCAGAATGATTATCCATCGCAAAACAACAAAGTCAACCACTCTATCCACAATAATACTGATTGTCACAAGCATAATATTCGTCGCATTCGAGATGATCGTCATTGCAGAAGGTCAAGCGATAGATACCTACTTTTGGTTGACGGCAGCACTCTTCACATTGATTATTCCGACAGGCATAAGTATCTATAAAAAATGTTCCAATACTCACAGACTGCTCGCCAGGGCGCTGTCTAAATATCACGATGTCCGTGTTATCGGCGCAATGTCGGAAGCGATATGGTTCGAAAGTGATAAACTGAAACACTACCTGATCTACAGACACTCTGATATCGAAATATCTCTCGCTGCCTCCCTTTCAATGTTGACTCATGAGTATGAAATTCAGCTGCGCCCGAATGAGATCGATTGCTTATGTCGCGTTCTAAAGTTTAATCACTCGCCATTATTTAATCACTCGCCATTAAACGTACCTATCCTTCGCGCGATGAAATTCATTGGGAATAGCAGGGCATTGGAATCTGTTCAGCAGATCGCAAAGAGAAAAGTTAATCCCTGGAATGAAGCGAAAGTGATCGCAGCCCGTGAATCTCTTTCCGCCCTTCAAGCTAGAGTTGAACGCTTGGCCATTTCAGAGACTTTGCTGAGGGCTTCATCATTACCACAACCTGCTAGAGAAGTGCTTCTCCGGCCCGCCGCCTACACCACCGACATACCTTCCGATGAGCTTCTCAGAGCATCGAATGAGTAGCTCATTACTTCAATCACTGATTTCTCTCACTTCACATTTCACTTCTTCTAGCCCAGTATCATAAACTCTACACGTTATCTCCAAAGCAGGAGGTTAATAGCAGGAACCAATTTTATTTGTTCTTAGTCTTTAGTTTGTGAAAAGCAACCTAAATTTTCATTTCAGTTTCTCGAACTCTTCCTGAAATCCTCCATTTAGCTGATGTAAAATTTTTACGTACAAATAACAATGAAGTTAATATAACAAACATGTATTCGGTCTGAGATTGCAGCGGATGCATATCGTCAGATCAATAATTTGTGAAGCTGCGGGCAAATCTATATTGATCGCGTTATAGCTAAGGAGTAATGATATGTCTACCAGAACTAAACTGGGAACTGTCGGCCTGGTAGGAGTCGGTGTACTGTTTGTCACTGGCCTATATACTGCAGTCACTTACAACAGCCTTGTACGGCTGGATCAGCAGGTGCAGTCACAATGGGCGCAAGTAGAGAATGCGTACCAGCGCCGTATGGATCTGGTTCCGAACCTTGTTGAAACAGTAAAAGGTGCTGCAGGTTTCGAGAAAAGCACCTACACTGCTGTAGCCGAAGCCCGGGCGAAAGTTGGTCAAGTCAGTACATCGTCTTCCTCAAAACCAGTCAATGACCAGGCACAATTTGCGAAGTTCCAACAGACACAGGATGGACTATCCTCTGCCCTGTCGCATCTTCTCGTTGTTGTGGAGAGGTATCCAGACCTAAAGGCTACAGAGAATTTCCGTGATCTTCAGGCGCAGCTTGAAGGGACTGAAAACCGAATCGCTGTTGAGCGGATGCGCTTTAACGAAACAGCTCAGGCGTTCAATTCCAAAAGGGATAGTTTCCCAACTCTTCTTTTGGCCGGTCTATCAGGTGCACGATTTCAGGAGAAATCTTATTTCAAAGCACAGGCGCAGGCTGAAACAGCGCCAACAGTGAAGTTTTAACTTAATGAAATGCGCTCACATCCTCATCGTCACTGCCCTGCTTATTTTTGCAGGCATCACTGTTCAGGGAGCTCCTGCCCTTCCATCGTCTCCGGCTGATTGGGTCACGGACACGGCAGGGTTTATTTCAATCCAGACTCGGCAAACATTAAATACACGCTTGGAAACGTATGAACATAAATCCGGGCATCAGATATTGGTATGGATCGGCAAGACGACAGGTCAAACTCCTATAGAAGACTGGACAGCACGTGCTTTCCAGTCCTGGAAAGTTGGGCGTAAAGGGCTTGACGATGGATTAATCCTGTTTCTCTTTGCCAATGATCGAACCGCCCGCATAGAAGTCGGTTACGGCCTTGAGGGACAAGTTCCCGATGCGGCTGCCTCTCGAATCATACGTGATATGATTGTCCCTCACATCAAAGCAGGCGACCACGATGGAGCTGTAAATCTAGGGGTTGATCAACTACTCGCAAAGCTGGGAGGTACGGAGCTTCCCCCTGCTGCCGTTACTCCTCCTGCCAAACCGCTCACAGCATTCCAGATAGTTATTTACGTTCTTCTGGGGATAGCATTCATTCTTTTCGCTATTCGTTACCCAGCTTTAGCGTTCTTTATTTTGACACGCGGAAGAAGTGGAGGGAATGGTGGCGGTGGGTTCGGTGGTGGTGGCGGTAGATCTGGAGGGGGAGGTGCATCTGGCAGATGGTAGCTACTTATGTCCATTCCCTCGACCAATCAACTCAGTTCACTTTTCTGGAACCGGAATAATCAATTCGATTTTTATTGACAACGACTTCTTAATTATGCTATTATCCTTCGCACTTCATACGCACAGAATTTTGAGCACTGAGACCAATCTGGCTCAGTGCTTTATTGCACATAGTTAGAAACGAAACTTTTGGGTGAACTTATCACCTAACTTTTCGTATAGAACTACGAAGAAAGCTTCATTAGAATTCTCAGGCTGGATTCAATATAGCAAGCAACAGGAGAATAGGGAATGTCGCATGATGCTGAGATCGTCTTAACTCAAGGTGGTCATGATAAATTGTCACAAAAGCTGGATCATCTTAGAAATGTTCAGCGAAGAGAAGTAGCAGAAAGACTACGAGATTCCAAACAGTTTGGTGAGTTGACAGAGAATGCAGAGTATGAAGACGCGAAGACAGAACAAGCTATGGTCGAAAGCCAGATCACTGAACTTCGACAGGTACTTCAGATCGCTCAAATTCTTGACCCCAACGACATCCCTACAGATCGCATAGGCATTGGTTCGATTGTAAAGATGACCAATCTTGATAACGATGACGAGTGGGAGTTCACTCTCGTCAGTTCGGTGGAAGCCGATCCCGACAACGACCTTATCTCCGATGAATCCCCTGTTGGTGATGCACTCTATGGCAAAAAAGTAGACGACACAGTGCCAGTCGAAGTTCCAGACGGTGTGATTCGATATCATATCGACAGTATACGGAAGTAATAATTATTTAGATACCGATAACTTTCGGAGGCGGAACCAGATTGAGTGAACAAGGCGAAAACCCACTTGCGGAACACAATGAGCAGCGTGATCTGCGAATAGAAAAGCTGAAGGCACTTAGGGATCAGGGAATAGATCCATTTGTGGTGGAACGATGCGAGAGATCGCATACGGCCGCGGAGATATCCACTGAGGAATCTTTCTCACTGTTGGAAAATCAGCAGGTATCAGTTGCGGGAAGGCTAGTTGCGAAGCGTGCGATGGGCAAAGCCTCCTTTGCGCATCTGGCGGATGAGTCAGGGCGACTGCAGATTTACGTCAAAAAGGATGATGTCGGCGACTCCATCTACGAAATCTTCCGAGTAGCCGACCTGGGTGATTTTCTGGCTGTTAGAGGATACATATTTCGCACACGCACTGGAGAGATCAGCGTGCATGCACAGGATGTGACCCTTATCTCCAAAGCGCTCCGGCCGCCTCCGCTAGGCAAGATGGACGAAGAAGGGCAGGCTCATGGTGCGCTCGCCAATACGGAAGATCGATACCGATATCGGCATCTTGATTTGATGGCAAACCCGGAATCACGGGCTATCCTCACCAAACGATGCAGGGTGGTATCCGCGATGCGCCGTTTTCTGGATGGGCAGGGGTTTCTCGAAGTGGAGACCCCCGTTCTACAGCTCGTTGCAGGAGGAGCAGCGGCAAGGCCATTCAAGACCCATCACAACGCTCTGGATCACGAATTCAAACTGCGAATCTCACTGGAACTCTACCTCAAAAGGCTTATCATTGGCGGTTATGAAAAAGTTTACGAGATTGGACGCGTCTTCCGGAACGAAGGAATTTCTACACGACATAATCCCGAATTTACACTCATGGAGCTCTATCAGGCGTATGCTGACCTCGACGACATCATGGAATTGGTCGAGAGGATGTATGTCTCTATCGCACAGGATGTGAACGGCGCACCGAATTTTCAGTATCTGGGACAAACAATTGATCTCGCTGCACGCCCGTGGCGGCGTCTGCCCATGCTGGAGGGAATTCGACAGTATGCGGCTATCGACCCAGCAGCATTTGAAACTATTGAATCAGGTAAAAGCGCCTGCCTGGCAATCAACGTACCTTTTTCTTTAGATAGGGAGACTACGCTGGGCGGTCTGATCGAAAAGCTGCACGAGGTATACACTCAGCCCAATCTGATTCAGCCTACCTTTATCACGGATTTCCCTGTGGAGACGTCACCATTAGCGAAGAAACGGCAAGATAACCCGGCACTAACACGTCGGTTCGAAGTCTATGCAGCTACTCAGGAGCTCGGCAACGCATTTTCAGAAATTAATGACCCACTTGACCAGCGGGAGAGATTTGAAGCACAAGTCTCACAGCGTGAAGCTGGCGACGATGAGGCACATCCGATGGATGAGGATTTTCTTAAAGCTATGGAGTATGGCATGCCTCCCACCGGCGGCCTTGGGATAGGTATGGATAGACTGGCGCTGATCCTGACGGAAGCAGATAGTATTCGCGATGTACTGCTGTTCCCACTAATGCGTCCGGATAAATAGCCAGCCAGGTACCTACGACTTCCATGTGTCAAATTGTCTAACCGAAGGGTTTCAGTGATGCGCAGCCTTTCCAGAAGCGAAACGATTGGTGTATTCACTCTGCTTTCCATCATCACTTTTCTGGTGGGATGGACATCACTACGCGGGTCCTATTCACATGTCGCGCCAGGAATAGCTATCCGCCCGTCTGCTAAGCTTCCGGTTGAGACTGCCAGCACTGCAAATATCAATCTTACAGAGACAGCGCCGTCCGAGATAGTAGTTCACGTAGCAGGTGCAGTACGCAATCCTGGAGTATATCATCTAAGACCCGGCGCTCGTAATGATGATGCTATCTCCGCTGCGGGAGGAGCGCTACCAACCGCAAATACAGATGCCATCAACCTGGCCGCCCATATTGAGGATGGCACACAACTCTTTCTGCCCACACGTACAGAGCATCCTGATGGCGGAGCTGCTGATCCTATTCCGAGTGTAACACCTGGGAAGCACACGGTGCCTAGCAGCAGTAAGGCACAAAAAAACTCTCAAAGCGGGATGAGAAGTAAGCCTGATAAGCTGACGAGTGCCTCTCAAGGGCAGGTAAATCTGAATTCAGCGGGTGCTGCGGAACTCCAGAAGTTACCCGGAATCGGCCCTTCTATGGCGCAGCGAATTATTGAATTCCGCAAAGAGAATGGCGGATTTAAAAGCGCGGAAGATCTTATGCAGGTATCAGGGATTGGGGAAAAACGTTTTGAGAAGATGCGGGCACTGGTGAAGCTGAAATAATTTATCTCGAATGGAACTAAATATTTCGAGTAAATTGCCAGTCGAGCGATCAAATTACGAGAGTAAGAATGCTAAGGTAGACATATTTATAGCGATTTAACATCTTTAAAGATGTCGAATGGCTAAGTAATGGTGCCCAGGAGAGGAGTTGAACCTCCAAGCCCTTGCGAGCACAGGCACCTGAAGCCTGCGTGTTTGCCATTTCACCACCTGGGCATGTATTGCGAACAGCTGCCGAATGTTTTCGATTCGTTTCTGTTGCCAAATTATACGGTCTGTGGTACAATTTGTCAAGTAGATTTGATGGAAACTTTATTCCTGGTTAAAATTACATGGGAATTAGTAATCCGGGCTGGAGTTTGATTTGATTCTCACAGTCACTCCGAACGCCTGTGTAGATAAGACATATCAGGTGGAAGGTTTTTTGCTTGACCGGGTGAATCGCCCAAACAGATCGTATACATTGGCGGGTGGTAAAGGCATCAATGTCGCCAGGGTGTATCAAACACTGGGTGGGGAAGCTCTTTGTACTGGGTTCGTGGCAGGGATCAATGGTGAGATTATCTCCCGGGCTCTGAAATCTGAGGGCATCAGCGATGAGTTTATCTCTATCCCGGGAGAATCTAGAACATGTATTGCGATTATTGATTCGGACACGGGAACTCAGACCGAGATAAATGAAACCGGCCCGGAAGTGTATGAGTCTGGTGTGCAGGAGTTGTGTGAGAAGTTTGAAAGTCTATTGCGGCATCAACGGTATGAATTTGTAGTATTGAGCGGAAGCCTTCCTCCTGGGTGCCCAGTCGATCTGTATGCGAAGTTGATTCTACTGTGCAGAGATTTTGGAATTCGGTGTGTGCTTGATTCCAGCGGTGAACCTCTGAATATCGGTGCAGCGGCGCGGCCGTGGATGCTAAAACCGAATCGATTTGAGATGGAGACGCTGACAGGTGAATCTGTACCAGATATGGATGCTTCGAGTACGCTGATTGGGCGCTTGGGGTTGAGCGTTGACCAGGTGATGGTAGTGACTTTTGGTGCTGATGGCGCTCTGATGCGGTGCGGAGATCGGGAGTGGCGTGGCTCTCCGCCACCCATCAAGTTTGCAAGCACAGTGGCTTCGGGGGATGCTTTTCTAGCGGCGTTTTTGTGGGCTTGGGAGAGTGGAGCCGAGGATGCATTAAGAATGGGATTGGGTGCTGGGGCAGCGAATGCGGCAGTAATTGGGGCGGGCTTCTGCAGCAGGGATTCGATATTGGAGTGTGCGGCGGGGGCTAACATTGAACCTAAAGTTGTTTTTGATGAACCGCGAATGAATAGAAGGTAGTATTCGGCTGGGGGTGCGAGTATTTAGGTGATGTTTTTTTTGGTTAACCGCGAATTACGCTAATTTCGCGAATGGATGCATTATTATTTAAGTATTGTAGTTGTTAGGTTTGTAGTGTTTTTGGTAATTTTGGAATAGTATGAGATGCGTGCAGTGCCGGGCACTAAAGTACCCGTCTGGGAGGCCTTCGGTCAGCCGTCCTGCGGACGGGGATGCACAATTTCTGAGTTACGATAGTTTGCAGTTTAGATTTTTGAGTTTCGAGTTCTAGTAATTTTAGAATACTATGAGGTGCGTGCAGTATGCTCGCTTTTATTGATAATCCGATTGCAATCATGGTGGTTCTGGGTTTGATGCTACTCCTTTTTGGACCGGAGAAACTTCCTGAGATGGGTAAGCAGCTTGGCAAAGCTCTGCGGGATCTGAAGAAGACAACGCAGGAGATTTCGAACTCGTTCAGCCTGGATGATCGGCATGAGACTCCGTACGAACCGCCTAGATACGACAGTTATGGCAATTACAACGATCCACCTGCCTATACGGTACCTGAACAGGATATCTATAAGCCAGAGGTTATTGAGATTAAGCCCTTGCCAGCGCTAGAGGCGCACACCGATCCGCACTCTGATTTTGCTGCTTCGGCTTTTTCAGATTTCTCGTCGGACTATGGGGTTGCCCCTGATCCGACGTCTGCAAAACCGCCGGAGAAGAGTGAGATGGGTTCGGCAGCGCACCGGCCTGGTTAAGTAGGCAAGATGTGTTTGAAGGAGAATGATTTTTGATGAATACTTTAGCATTTGTAAACAATCCGGTGATGCTGGTGGCGATAGTTGCTCTGGTGCTTTTACTTTTTGGGGGACAGAAGATTCCTGAAATGATGAAGGGTCTGGGAAGCGGCGTGAAAGAGTTTAAAAAGGGAATGTCGGATACCGACGATGATGAGCTGCGTAAAGATAAAGAGGCTCGTGCGAAAGCCGAGGAAGAGCTGGAGAAGGAAGTTCGGGCTCGTGTGGAAAATGAGATGCGTACCGAGCGCGAGAAGCGTGAAAAAGTAAATTAAAAGGATATTTGAATAGTATGATTGTTATTCACTCAATATTAGTTTTTCTGCAGTTTGTGAGTGGGATTGCTTTGATTACGGCTGTGACGATGCAGGAGAGTAAGAACGATGGCCTTACCGGCCAGATTGGCACGGTTGCTACTTCTTCTTTTAAAGGTAAGGCTGGCCGTGAAGAGCAGCTAAACCAGGCTACAAAGAAGATTGCGGCTGCCTTTTTTCTGATTTCGATACTTGTATTTCTACTTACCAATAAGTAGTTAGCCCTCACCCCCGGTCCCTCTCCTTCCTATTCCCTCGCAAGCTCGGAGGAGAGGGGAGCTAGAGATATTTGGTTTTCTTTTTTCCACGGAGTGGTATAGTGCTGGGAACAGATTACAACTTTACATAAGATAGATAAACTCTTGCCAAAGTTACCCCCTCTCCCAAAGCTTCGGAAGAGGGGGCCGGGCGGTGAGGGTATGATCGATTGAATCTCTAATCCTGCATTTTCGCATCACCATTCTTTTGGTTTCGTTTCGAAACTAACTAAATCCCATATCTCGTAATAATGTAGGGAATGTTTAGTATAAATGAAGCAGCAGCATCTCGAAATATGGATGGTGCTTTAATCCCTGCATGGTTTATTTGATTGAAAAAGGAAGGAACCTTCAAGATTATGGCAGACAAGAAGATCGCCCTCATTACGGGAGCGAACAAAGGAATTGGATTCGAAACTGCAAAGCAGCTTGCTCAGCAGGGAGTAAAAGTAATCCTCGGCGCCCGTGACGCTGGCCGAGGCAGTGAGGCCACCGCAAAGTTAAGAGCCGAAGGTTTGGATGCTGAATCACTGTTGATCGATGTTACCAATGAGGGCAGTATAAAATTAGCTGCCGCCCAGGTTACCGAAAAGTTTGGCAAGCTCGATATCCTCATCAATAATGCAGGAGTGGGAAGTTTTACAAATTCCGCTTCGGAAGAGTCTGATTCGGATTGGCGACACATATTTGACACCAATGTGTTCGGGCTTGTCAATACTACCCAGTCCCTCCTGCCGCTGCTCAAGAAGTCGGTAGCAGGGCGAATTGTTCACCTCACCAGCATCCTCGGATCGCTTACACTCGCTTCCGATCCTAAGTCTCCCATAGGGCCGAACACGGGCCACGGGGCGGCATACGGGGCTTCGAAATCTGCCGTGAATATGTTTACTGTGCATCTGGCGAGAGAGCTGGCGAACACCGCTATTAAAGTGAATGCTGCACATCCAGGCTGGGTGAAGACTGAGCTCGGCGGAGAGGGAGCGCCGATGGAGATCTCAGACGGTGCAAAGACTAGTGTACAGTTAGCGCTTCTGCCGGATGATGGCCCAAACGGCGGGTTTTTCCATCTTGGGCAGACTCTTCCCTGGTAATTCGGTTAGCTCTTCGACTTGAGAAGAAAAACCAAGAGCTGGGTTCGTGACATCAGGTTTTTAAAAGAGGTATCAGTTCTGAATAGTGCTCATACAAAAAGAATAGCTCCTTATCGATGATCCGATAAGGAGCTATTCTTGATTTTAGGAGATAGCCTTACTGATTCATCAAGCTGCCGTTCGAAGCTCGCACCCTTGCTATATCCTCGTTCAGGATTCCAATCGCCTGCCTTCGGTTTAGCGAACGGGTGGCAGATCGAGAAACACCGATTGCATCTAGACCTGTGTTGGCATAGTTCAGCAAATATCGAGTGTATGGGGTGTTGTGTACTCCAAGACTGCGGTCAAGCAGTATGAAGTAGTAGTTATGGCGGGCTCGTTTGACTTCTATCGGAACAAAATTCTGGTCTGGAATTACAGAAGGAGCTACTATGTTAGTCTTATATTCCCACACTGCCGGATCATGGAATGTAGTTTGTGCCCAGTTCTGCAGCCGTGTTCGCAGAGCGACCAGTCCATTCTGAACTTCGCCTTGTACAGAAGACTCTCTGGACGCAGCATCACTCGGAGTGTGGCATGGTGCGCAGCTCGAATCAAGACTTACAGTGAATGTGTGCCTCGAATTCGGCATGTGGCACTGGACGCACTGATCGGGCGCTTCCGCATGCGTTGATCTTCGTACGGGTGGGCCAGCAACATCCTCCGCACCGCCAGATCCCAGGAGCATATTGTATTCGGGTCCCTCGTGTGTGGCAGGGCGGGTGGTATTTGCATTCAGCCCGGCATCGGAGGGATTGCCTCCCCGATTGTTGTGGCACGATCCACAGATATGATTTAGCGTCGTGTAAGTGGTTGCCTGTGCTCCAGGAAGATCGCTGCTTAAATCTGTACTGGAAGTGGCGCGTCGCAGATAGAACTGTTCACCAGCGCTTGTGAGGTTATTCGTGTTCGCATGTGGATCGTGGCAGTTCGTACAGGTGGCAGAAGTATGAGAAGCAGGAATGTACGATTGCAGAGTAGGTGTATCCAGAGCTACGATGGCTGTATTCACCTGGGCTGGTGTTTGGCCATGTGATATCTTCGAATCTATATTGTTAGCTCGGAATTCACCACTGTGGCATCGAAAACAGTTATTATTGCCAAGATTTACCGGGTCTTCTACTATCCCAGCATGTTTAGAAGCCGACCAATCATTATTAATATCGTTGTGACACTGGGCACAGACGATAGAACTGGTGGAATCGGTACCATGCAGAATATTTAAAAGAGTAGGAGCTGACGCATGTGCGCTGCCTGGCCCATGACAGGATTCACAATCGACATGTACAGATGCATGCTTTGTTGCCAGCCAGGATGTGTGATCTGTCGCATGGCATTTGCCGCACTGAGCGTCGCCTACTCGAGTTGCTGATCTTTGTACTGTCGGCAGAAGCTGAGTAAACTGTGCCACTGCTGTGACGGGTATATTCTGCGATTTCAGCGGTCCTCCGCCTCCACAACCCGCCGCAACAATTACGCCGAGGAAGAGAACAGCGGCCACGAGGCCCTTTATCGCCACACTATCTTTTAGCATCAGATGCCTCCTTTCTGAAATATCGTCTGAGGTTCACCCGCTCAGCTCTTAAAATCGGGCGCTGCCCGTAACCATGAATGCAGTCGTGTCGTAGTTCAGTGGACTGGCGACCGCGTCACGATAAGTCCAGGGAGCAACGATCAGGCCGAGATCGTATCCGGCAGGAAACCGGTAGTGTGTACTGAGAGTGACAAAACTGCCCCTTGTGTTGCCATTTTGAAGCAAGAGCGGATTGTCGTTGTAGGCAGCGAAGCCTGTATAGTTCAAAGATATCGATGCGCGCCGCCCAAGACTCCAAAAGAGTTCGACGACTCCCGTATCACTGTCCGGGAGAAAATTATTCAGTGCTGGTAGATCTACTGTATCCGTACGGCCAGTCCAGTTTTCATGATGAATTTCTGCAAACAGATTCATATTCTGGGAGATTTGCCAGTTGCTGCCAAGTGTGACTTGCTCCGTGGTGACATCCATTGAACGCTCACTATTACGATTAACACGATATGTATAGACGAGATACCCATTTACGTTCGTTGACCCGCCTTCCAATCTGGCTTGAAGGAAGTTTCGATTCGTCCAGTAGAGCGTCCTCGGGTCTGAAAGAACGGAAGGTGGTGGGGTGTTCAGGGATTGAGTATATCCCCGCACAGTCAGCTTCAATAGCTTGCCCAGTTTCCCAGATACCCGTGCATCGAGAGTGCTCCACTTGGGAACATCGACGTTCGTTTGGGTTCCATTCACGCGCTCATCGCTCTGGAGGCGAAGTCCGAGCTGGGCGCGCCATGAGTTGAAATGGTGTGAGAGGCTGAAACTGCCCGTATTTTCATTTCGCGCGTAGGCATTTTGTACAGTTTTTAAACCCATCTGACGATGCTGTAGGATCAGAGTTAGATCGGTCATGGCTCCAAGTGCCATATCACCACCAAGAGACATTGTATCGATATGGCTGGAGGGCATGGTTGGCTGTTGAATAATGACATGCGAACCCGCTAACTCAATCCCCAATGCTTTGGTAGGATTCCAAAGATAGCTCAATCCGATTTTCTGCGCGCCAAAATTCTGCAGCGTTTGAGTCTCGTCGGTATAGTGTAAATTTGAAAAGCTTACCCGAGCAAAACCACTTCCTACTTTACCGCCTGCAATAGCCTCCCAATAGTCGGTATTTTGATCTAACCGTGGGCTGGGTATCTGGTAGTTGAGCTGTTGTGAGTCCGATCGTGCATTAAATGAGAGTGAAAAATCCGGTCTTATCGCCCGCTTTAAACGGAACGATTCTGTTTGCCATGTGCTTTGATCTATAGCTCCTGAAGAAGGATCGAAAAAGCGAGATCGAGAAAGAAAGCCAGATGCCTGTGTGCGGCCGTATTCCCAGGTTCCACGCGCCGAAGCCAGGTAATCGTCCTGACCAATGCCTCTCAGTTCAAATAGCGCGTTCTGTGAAGGGCTTCGAAGCTGTGGTGCAAAACGAAAATCGCGAAGAAATAACCCTCTGGGCGGTGTGGCGTACTGTCGAAATTTGCTTTGATTACCGCTCAATCCCCAGTCCACATATCCCGTTTCGATGTAGATATTATCGTCCGGTTCAAGCTTGCTCTTGGGTGGTGTAGGTTTTGGAGCGTCTGCTTCTCCCTGGACTGCAGCAGTTACCGGCGCAGAAGAGTTGGCAGCCTTGCTCTTTTTTGTGGCAGCCTGTTTGGATTTATTCTCACCATTTAGTATATCTGCTTTAGGATTTACAGAGTCAGGCGTAGAAGGCTGCTGAGCTTGCGCCTGCACGAATGCAGATGCCTCAACGAGAGCAGCAATCAAAATTAATGTCTGTACAGTTCGCACTGGAAATCTCCCTGCGGTTCATAAGATTCCTGTAATTCGAATGAAGCACGAATTCTCTTATTAGCCTCGTCTCAGTGCAGCCTCATCGAAATGGGGTTTCAATCCAACTTGTGAAAATTAACCATAGATACCCATCGGTTTCACCTGATCGAAACTACCTGCGTAACAGCAGTGGATCATGATTAGAACCATGAACAGCCGAGTGGCAGCCCGAGTCGAAACAGCTTCTTCCTGGATTATGATTGACCGATTTATCTGAGTGGCACTGCGTGCACAGGCCGCGAGAAAAAGCATTCAGCATCTTGGGATTAGATGATCCATGCGGACGATGACACTCAAGACAGCCTTCGCCTGATGATGACGAGACCGGATCGTGCTCGTATACGAATGGCCCTGCAACTTCTGCATGACAGGAGACACAACTCTGCTTCGAAGTCTGCACCTGTTTGCGCCCATTTCTGTTCGAATGGACATCGTGGCAATCGCTGCAGACCATTCGGCCTTCTGGAACAGGATGATGGAAATTTTGTCGGAACTCGGCCATCTGCCTTCGATGACAGTTTCCACAGAGTGATGGTTCATCCCCTTTAAGCATCATTTTGGGGTCAGCTACATTTTCGTAGAGCAGCGTAGTCGGAGCATCGCGCTTTGGAACTGTGTTGACTTTTTCAATGCTGCCTACACCATCGAGTTTCTCATTCTGAGCATCGTGATGAATTTCAGTTTTGCCCAGACGATCCACCTGATGAATCTGATGGCAGCTGGTACATGTAACTCCTGCACGAGCATGATCAGTCAATTTCCAGTGACTCTCAGTGATAGTATCACCATGACATCTCAGGCATGCCGCACTGACTTCGGCAGGTTTCGCGTTTGTAAAACTGATTACATTGGCGAAGAGGCCTTCCTTCTCTTTCCTGTGAGCCACATGGCGAGGCCCTGGCCCGTGGCACGCCTGGCAGCCATGCTTATTGACAGGCGCTGAAGGATCCTGCATAAAGCTTGCGTGCGGAGATCGATTGAATGTCTCTACAGAAGTTCGATGACAGTTTGTACATGTCTTATCATTGGCGAAGTCACCTTCTTCAGCTTCTGCGAATAGGTTTAAGGGGAATTTTGGCTGTTTTTTTGGCGCTGCAATGGCAGCCTTAGGAGGCGCCGAAGTAGCAACAGAAGCAGCTGCGATCAGCAGTCCGGCAAATAAAACCGCCGGTACCACATAGAGGAAGATAGAGCGTATGTGACTCGTTTTCTTCATGGAAACATTCCGCCTTCACGCACACAGAATTCACACACACAAAGCAGGAAAATGGAGACATATAACGATGTCCGTTCGCTGATTATATGCCAAGCTTATATCGGGAGTCAATACTATGGATGGTCAACTGTTGGTCTACTTTTGAAAACAGCCAAATTGGAGTTGTGTTCGTGTACTTGAAGGGCGCTAAGATGCCATTCTCTCAACACATAAAGTCCCCGCCGCATGAATTACAAGCAGCGGGGAAAAATAAACATTACGATTATTGAGCCAATTTAGGTTCTTCGGGGACTAAGACTTTAGCGTTGATATTCTGGAGAGACTTCTGAAGTTTAGCTGCCCGCTCGAAAGTCCAGTCAGACTTCATTGTAATCTGAAGCAGTTTGCCTCCGTCCAATAGTTCCGCGCTGCTTGCCCCCAATGGCTTTACCAGAGCTAATAGCTGATCGGGAGTCTGAGTATCAAGTCCAGAAACTGGGAGAAGTAGTGAGCGCAAGCTCACCATCAGTTTCTT
>JANXSG010000131.1 GCA_025352825.1 Chthonomonadaceae bacterium
TACTAGTTGAGCTGCTCTATACGCTCCGACATGCTTACACTCCAAAAGCGATTCGTCAGGCCGTCAGTGTGGCTCCGGCTTCCTTCAGACCCTTCCTCACGGAAACGCCCTTGCCTTCGCTTAGCGGTTAGGGTTCCCTCCTCCGCAGAGGACTTTCACCTCCGAGAACGGGCACATGCCCAACGTACTCCCCGGCCCTTCTACCTGATTCCCTCGTACCTCGTTAGAGAGAAGGGGGAGCATTGATACCAAAACCTTCGAATTGAAGTTATCAACTGCGAAGTGTATCCCGTAATAATTTCGCTCCTCTCTCCCTCCGAGGAACGAGGGAATCAGGGAAAGAGGTACAGCCTTAACGAGATATTGATAAACCCATGCATTTACTCCCCTCTCCCTTGCGAGGGACGAGCAAAATGGGAGAGGGGGTCAGGGGGGTGAGGTTGATTCGCTGGCTGGGCTAAGGTTTAGCTTTTTTAGAAGTGGTGTGATTGTCAGACCCTGAACAATTACGGAGAAGGCTACTACTGCGAAGGTGCAGGTGAGCAGTTCCTGCCGATGCGGTAATATAGGTGGCAGCCCCAGAACCAACGCCAGTCCGAGCGCGCCGCGCAGGCCTCCCCAAAAAAGCACATGTTGAAGCGGCCATTCGACTTTGACTTTGGAACGCGAGAAGAGCGCACAGCATACATATACTGCCAGCGCGCGGCCTACCAGGACAAGAACGATTGCTAATACTGCTGCTATCCATAGTGAAATAAACGGCTGATGCGCCATCCGGATACCCATGAGCAGGAATATGAGTGAATTCGCGACGAAAGCGAAAAACTCCCAAAAACCCTCCACCTCCTCGCGGCCTTTCTCGGTGATTATCCCGAGAAAACCAATATTGCCTATTAAAATACCTGCTGTCATCGTGGCCAATATGCCGGATAGATGGTAGTGCTCAGCCAGCAGAAAAGATCCGTATGCAGAAATGCTTGTGAAGCAGATCTCGACTAAGTGATCCTGCGTTCGACCTGCCAACAGCAGGCATAAACCCGCTATTACTGCTCCACAAACGATTCCACCAATAATCGTGACCAGAAAGCTCGTTCCAAAATGAACCACAGTGACTGTTCCTCCCGCAGTGGCTGCCAGAGCTACTGCGAACAACACTGCCGCCGTGCCATCATTAAAAAGGCTTTCGGCTTCCACTAGAAGCTGCATTCGATTCTTAATCCCGAGTTCCTTGAAAGTGGCAATCACGGAGACAGGGTCGGTGGCAGAAATCAGAACAGCAAAAAGAATTCCACTCGTCCACTCCCATCCAAGAATGAAATGCATGCCTAACGTGATAACCGCAGCAGACAGCAATACACCCAGAGTTGCGAGAGTAACTGTAACGGGCAGGTCTTTTTGTAACTCTTTCCAGCGAATCTGGAGCGAAGCTTCGAAGATCAGAGGTGGAAGAAGTGCATTAAATATGAGCTGTTTGGTGAGGTGGAATTCACCACCGAGTGGGTGCAGCGCAAAAGCGATGCCTGCTAACACAAGACCAACCGTATAGGGCAGCCGCAGTCTGCGCGCCAGCATCGAAACGATGGCAGCAACCAGCAGCAGAACTTCGGTTCCTTCGATGCTCAACCCCATGTCAAAAATCCTTGAACTGTTCGAACACCTGGATGCAGTTTGAGTCAGTATACCTAATTTAGCAGCCGGGCACTCAAGTACCCTTTTGGAAGACCTCGCGCCAACGGCCCTGCGTGCGGAATCGCGTCTGAAAGACGCCTGTTTTTTAATGCCGGGAGTTTTCAACTCACGGAAATAGCCGAATGAGCAAATACTTTCCCATCCCCTTTAGTGCTGCGTCGAAAAGTGGAGTTACAACCTCTACTTATGCTGTGCTATAATCTGGAAAGAAAAATTTATGGAGGCAATCATGAGCATTTCAATCGCATCCTATAGTTTTCACGGTCTTCACGCGGAAGGCAAAATAGATGTCTATGGGTATCTGGAGTCTTGCCGATACCGATACGGGCTAGATACTGCGGACTTCTGGAATGGTCTTATTGGGACAACCGACACTGACTATCTCATAAAAGTGCGCCATGCCGCTGAAGAGCGCGATCTCACCATAGTGAACTATCACGTCGACGGGCCACATCTCTGGGAAGATGCGTGCGAGGCACGTCAGCGCAACTATGAAATTGCTTTTGAACACCTTCACGCCGCTGCAATACTCGGAGCTAAGACTGTCCGTTTCGACACGGGAGGAACGGTATCCCACATGAACGAAGAACAGATGGAATACGTTGTTTCTCGTTATAAAGAGTACTGCCTTTTTGGTCATGAACACGGTTTTCGAGTTGGGCCGGAGACCCACTGGGGATTCTCTCTGGTTGCAGACAATATGGAGGCGATTGCCCGCGCTGTCGATCATCCCGCCTATGGCATTCTCCTGCATATAGGCCACTGGGAAATGGGTGATCCAGACGAAGGTGACCGCAGGTTGGCTCCCTGGACAGCACACACCCATGTCGATGCGAATGTGACTCGCACCTGCCTGGACGACAAGATCAAAATGCTCATGGATGCCGGATATACCGGTTCATGGGGAGTAGAGCATCACTCGGCTCAGAATGAGTATGCGGAAGTAGCTTATCAATTAGCTGCAGTACGAAGATCGTTAGCACGAATTGTGTGGGACAGGCAGTCTGAAGAAACCACTGTGCGAAGCCAGAGTAAGCCAGGCAATCCCCTACTTACTGACGAACAAGAGGGCCGTGCATAGTTGTCGATGTTTTCATACCGAACCTAATTCAGTCAAGCGAAACCTTATACTAATTAGTATTATGCCGTCAAATTATCTCTGAGTCAACAATAAAAATTGCTTCTGAAGTGAAAAAAAGGTACAATCAACAGCAGAATTTCCCCTATTAAATGCAATCCAGGAGACTTTGACAGTGACTAAACACCCCAGAATTAGTATGTCTGTACTGCTCGTTATATTCACTCTCTGTGGAGCTATGCGCTCTGAGTCGCAGAAGGTTGATAATCTCACTTTTCACGGAGACAACGCCCGTCTCGGATGGAATGCTTCCGAAAAGGTACTAACGCCGAATACAGTGAGCAAAGATACCTTTGGCAAACTCTGGCATGCCCCTCTTGATGGGGATGTACCTGTTTCACCCCTTCTGGTGACGAACCTGAAAATCGGTGGAGCCGAACATGATGTCGTGTACGCCGCCACCGATCATAACAGTGTATTTGCCCTCGACTCTATCAGCGGAAAGGTGCTTTGGGAAAGAAAGCACCTCTTCGAACCGCTGACCCAGGCACAGTTCACAGGGGGCTGGTTCGGTCCTGTGCATGGAATACTCAGCACACCAGTTATTGACCGTAAAAACGGAACTCTTTATGTCTGCACAATCCGGGCAAGAGGCCTTAGGCAGCACTTCGATGTCTGGGCGCTTGACCTTACCACTGGCGCGACTAAAGCTGGCTGGCCCATTACTCTCAAAGGCCGATATAAAGACACTCCATTCGTCCCGGGACAGGTCATGCAGCGAGGCGCTCTGATTATATCCAATGGCTGGGTCTATGTTCCCTTTGGCGGGCGTGGTGATATTCCACCGTGGCGAGGCTGGTTAATAGGTGTCAATACCGAACAGCCCAATGTTCCTCAGCGGCTTTTCTGTTCATCACCCGAGTCTGACGGAGCAGGTCTGTGGAGCGGAGGGGGAGTTTCTGCGGATGACAGAGGAGACTTCTTTGCTTCGACAGGCAATGGAGAATATGATTTTCAGCGCGGTGGAAGCAATATGTCCGAATCAGTCCTGAGAATGTCTGTAACCAACAATAAACTCGATTTTAGCCGCCAGAAAAAAGATTACTACACTCCCTCTAATTTTAAACGGCTTGATGATCAGGACGAATATCTCGGAGGTGCGACCATGAACATACTCCCTGACCAATCCGATTCATCTACTCCGCATCTTCTCTTCACTGGTGGCAAGGATGGGGTAGCTTACCTGCTCAATCGTGACGATATGGGTGGTTTGGGAGGGGAAGTACAGAAAATTCGGCTCTGCGGAATGCCGAACGCCATCTACTACGAAGGTATTCGCTCCACCAGCGCCTATTTCGACGCAGGGTCTGCAGGGCGTTTGCTCTATGTCGCCGGCGATCAACCAGGAGGAAATGGTGAGCACGGTATCATTGCACTGCACCTGCGAGCGGAAAACAAAGATGCCCCAATTCAGATGACCCAGGCATGGACAATGAAGCGGGATTTAAATGGCCCCTCCTCGCCGATAGTCACCAGCAATGGCTCTGAAGATGGACTGGTATGGGTGGTGGAGACCAACGATGGTGACCATTCTTCACTTCTGGCTTTCGATGCCTTGAGTGGAGCCGAAATATACGATTCGAATAAAGCGTCAGCCGCCGATCAGTTCAACGGTGGCAAGCGATTTACAAGCCCCATCGCCTGCAATGGCCTGGTGTTCATTCCCGCAAACGGTGTGCTGTGTTACGGAATGAAAAGTAATAAAGCGGTGAAGGAGTCGGCGCAATGAGAAGTCATCTATCCCTGATATCGGTCTGTTTTTTGACAACTGCAACCGTGCATGTGAACGCGCAAGCGTCACAAGAGGTATACGGAACCATTGTATCGATGCGAGGTAACATTCTTGCTGTGCGCCCGAGTCTGCGACCAAAAATGACTCGAGTGGTGTTCGACAACAAAACGGAAATATTGACATACGAGCAGATGGCTCTCTCTGCATTGCGACCTGGGATGCGTGTAGCGATGGGCGGTAGATATAGTAAGAGTAGCGGATTCCAACTGTTCTGGCTGGAGGCAGCACAGAAACCAATCGGACATCTTCGAACGAAAACTATCGGATTGCAGCAAGATGGCGGCTGGGCGATGGCCCAGGGAAATCTCAAGAGTATTCAGCCGTTTGTATTCGCGGATGATGCTGGCACAGAGTTTACTGCCAAAACAGACCGGCTTCGTGAAGTAATGCATGATATGCTTGCAGACAGGAATCGACTTCTCATTGGAGTGCGTATAAGGGCTCAGGGGATGATTGCCCCCGATGGAGTGCTGACGGCAACAACCATTGCGCCCGAGCGAAATTTCACTAAAGAGGGAACGATGTTCGGGGAGATACTAGGGCGTAGCGGTGATATTATTAAGGTGCGCCCCCGTTATACCCAAGAAACTATCAGCATATCACTGAAACAGAAAACCAGCTTCATCAGGCAGATTACTCTTGACCCTGATACCGTGAAACAGGGCGATTCGGTGACATTCTGGGGCGATCAGCGTAACCATTCCTGGGATAATCCGAAGTCTGATGATCTAAAAGCGATTGCTTTGCTGCGGGGTGATCTGCGTTATCCGGGAGCAGATGGACCTACCGCCAGTGTCTATCTGAACGGCAAACTGAGTTCACTCGAACCTGTGGAGCTAACTCTGAATAACGGTAAAAAAATAAATGTAATCATTCCTGCTCAGATGCCAGTCGTTCGTCTGGAAACCATTTCGCGAACAGAACTTAAATCAGGAAAGCAGGCTATGCTAATTCTATCTCGTAATGCGTATGGCGCCTTTACTGCCTCTACAGTAATTCTCGATGCATCGCCTTGGGTGGGTTATGGTGGGTAGATATTTTATCGCACAAAGTGGTGGATGTTGAGTTTTTTTAGACAGGATTAATCCCGTTAGTCCTGTACACAATAATTGGTGTCTTTTGAAAAAAAAATGATCTCGTCTGAAAATGTTAATGGTGTATCAAGAACTGTGCCGATTCCTGGTTCGTGGAGTATTGAGGATCCCATTCCTGATGCTGTTGTTCAGTCAACTCGGCAGCTGAGAGAGCGCTTCCTTGCTGATCCATGGCGCCCTCGCTACCACTTCTGCATGCCGGAGGATATGGGTGAACCCGGCGATCCAAATGGTGCATTCTATCAAAACGGCAGATATCACTTGATGTATCTGTACAACCGAAGTGGATCAGGATTCTGCTGGGGGCATATTTCCAGTTCAGACCTGGTTCACTGGCGGCACCACCCCGATAGTATTGGCCCAGGAGAAGGTGACGAGGGCTGTTTCAGCGGCGGAGCATTCGTGGATGAAGATGGTACAGTAATTCTCTCCTACTGGATGTTGTGGGGCGCTCGTGGAATTGGACTCGCTTGCAGTTCCGGTCCTCCCTACGATGTGTGGACTAAATTTGCCTCTAACCCGGTTATCCGTTCCACGGAATGGGGAATTACAGATACCGTCGATGAGAATGGCAATCCACTTCTTCTTGGATCGGCGGATCCATCCAACATCTGGAAAAAAGATGGCCGTTACAACATGCTCACCGGCAATCTCCTGGTGCTGAATAAGGCAGGCAGGGAAGTCGATTCGCCAATTTCAGAGCAGGGTGACCGACTGTACCTGTTTGAATCCGCTGATCTGCAGACATGGGACTATCGGCATGTGTTCTACGAGCGAAACCCGGAGTGGACGGATCAGAGCGAGGACAATATGTGTCCGAGCTTTCTCCCACTTCCGTCAAATCCAGACGGTGGTCTACCAAGCGATAAGCATCTCCTGTTATTTATCAGCCATAATCGCGGATGCCAGTACTATGTTGGCGTTTATCAAGACGATCACTTTCTGCCAGAGTCACACGGCCGGATGACCTGGGTAGACAACACCTATTTCGCTCCAGAAGCGCTGATCGATGGCCACGGTCGCCAGATCATGTGGGCATGGCTTACCGATAACCCAGGCGGAGATAAAGAGAAAGGTTGGTCGGGAGTGTATGGACTGCCACGAACTCTTTGGCTAGACGACGATGGAACCCTTCGCATGAGGCCAGTAAAGGAGATCGAAACACTTCGCTCCTCTCCTCTCACCATTCCCGACACCACTATCACGGATGGATTTCCGGTGGCACTACCTGGTATCCTTGGTGATGCGTGTGAAATTGATTTCGAAATCGAATCTGGAGATGCTGCGCTCACAGGGCTCAAAGTACGATGTTCACTGGATGGCACGGAATCGACATTCATCTACTATGACACTCTCAAACAGGAGCTGGTATTTGATGCCACATATAGCGGAACTGCTGGTCGAATGGTGATTGAACGTGCGCCTCTGGTACTTAAGCCTGATGAAAACCTTCGGCTTCGAGTGTTTATCGACTGTTCCGTCATCGAAGTTTTTGCTAATGACCGACAGGCTATTGGAAGACGAGTATTTCCTGGCCGATCAGACAGCCTTGGCATCTTCTTCATGGTGGAAGGTGGTTCAGCAATCTTCCGAAACATCATTGCCTGGGAAATCGCATCCTCAAATCCATACTGACTTTGAATTCAGTCAAACCATGCGTATCAGATAATATTTGGAACAGCGGATATATCACGGGTATCCTATATAATAAGTCCAAATAAAGTTTTGAGTCTAGTTGAGAATGACAGGAAGAATATGATGGTAAATCATTTCAATTGCACTAAAACTTGACTACTACTTTCTCGAAGGGATACATTATCATGAAAATTATTCACTCCGTTTATGCGCTTGTGATGAGCAGTCTGCTATTCGCGCCCACAGGAGCGAATGCCGTACAAGGCGAAGTCGCGATAGGTGGGGAATCGCTGTTCATCATTCGTGCCACTGTTCATGGTGAGACTCCTGATCAGCGCGCCGACACAGTAACAGAAAGACTCCCCGTCATCCTCGGCGATCCCAATCTCAAGGCTTCTGATATCAAAATTATTCAGACCAGGGGGGATGAATACAAAATCATGGTCAAAGAGCGATTGCTTGTGACTGTGAGCCGCGAGGATGGTAAGATCAACGGAATATCTGCTCGGAAACAGGCGGAGATATGGGCAGGATCCGCTCGTAAAGTGCTGCCCATGGTAAATTCCAAACCGAACGGAAATGATTTACTGGTCACATCCACAAAGTCTGGAGAAAACGACCCCGCCGCCACGATGGAAGTGAGTGGCACTGTTACATATTTTCAGCGAATCGCCCTGCCACCAGATGCGATTCTGACGATGAAGATTGTAGATGTTACCACCACAGATCGAGATGCAGCCGTAATAGCTGAGAAAGCAATAGAGATAACGCACCAGGTACCGATTGCATTCAGTATGAAGTTTGATCCGGGCAAGATCGACTCCCCGCACCGCTATAATCTGGAAGCAGTAATTAGACTGCATGGCCGTCCGATATGGCGAAACTCAAATGCAAACCCAGTCATCACTAATGGTAATCCTATGGAGATGCAGGTTATGCTCGCACCTGTTGGCGCACGAATGCGCAAATAGATGGGTAGCCCTCACCCCCAACGAGGGCGGGTCAAAAGTCTTTCTGAAATTTTCGATAGAAAAAAAAACGCTCTACAATGCCCATACAAGCGACGAAGATTTTTTTGACGCTGATCTGCCATAGAAAAATAGCGACTTTTAACCCATTTACAGTCCGAAAGAGACTTTTGACCCACCCTCCAACCCCCTCTCCCAAAAACAGGAGAGGGGGATTTTTTGTTTTTACCGTATTATGCTCACTACAGAATTACAACTACTGATTCTGATATGGAACCTTCAACATTTTCAGGTTATCTAATATATTAAGATACTAAAATAGTGATGAGGTTAGAAACACTTTGGTTACTTCGAAAGGAAACAATTAAATGAAGAACCTATACACACTTGTGGGATTGATACTGTGTTGTTTATTGATCACGACACTCAATATCAGTGCAAAAGAGCGGAAGAATCAGCAGCCGGGGCAGGAAGTGAGTGGAATTCTCACGTATCCTGAAGGTGCTAAGATGCCTCGTAATGCGATAGTCTCGGTGCGCATAGTCGATGTAAACACTCAAAATGCGTCGAGAGTCGTGATCGCCCAGACTACCGGGCCATTACCACGAGCGCTGCCGACCTCGTTTGACGTGATTGTAGGCGTAGGCCGAATCAACGGTGATCACAACTACGTACTGCAGGCGGTAATCACCAGCAAAGACCGTACTATCTGGCGGAACGCCTATACAAATCCCGTTATCACGAGCGGCAATGCCACTCAGTTGATCGTACCAATGGAGCATGTTTCTGCGCGTCCAAAAAAATAATGTTAGGCTCGATGTTGTAAAGTTATGAACCCGTCACCTTGAGGTGACGGGTTCTTTATTTTTGTGAACGATCGTTAAAGATGCGGTTCTGGAGGTTTGATAGGCGGCTCGAATGAATAGACGCCTGTGGTTTTCAAATGACGTTTGAAAAGTTCCCCCTCACTTACCGCATAGAGCCAGTCCCGTTTAGCTCCACCAAACGTTATAGAAACCGTTCCTCCTCGTAGAGGGGAATCCAAAATTGCAATAACTCTCCCAGCTTGATCCAGCACCTGAACTCCGCTGGAGGTTGCGACATATAGTCTTCCCTGCTTATCAGTCGCCATTCCTGCTGATCCGCTGGTTCCGCTGCCGTAAGGTATGTAGAGATCGAAGTACTCCTGCATATTGGTAAGTGACCCATCCGGCTGAACCCAGAAGGAGCAGCCAGGCACTCCGGGAGACGCAGAAGTCACAATCAGCAAGCTCTGATCTGGTGTAAGAGTAATCCCCGCAGGTATCGTCTCGCCTATGGGAAAGCTCATCGTTTTATTAGTTTTCGTGCGTAACACAATCCTTTTACGTGCAGCATCTGCAATATAGAGATCACTCTTTGCACTGATAGCCAAGCCGGCAGAATTCACACGATGTTCCACCGCGAAGACTTTGCCGTCTGCAGTGATCGTGGATACAGTGCGATTTTGTGCCTGTGAAACACAAAGAATGCCCTCGGGATCGAGAGCGAGTGCATCTACTCCGGGAGTATCCTCTTTACGAGGCGAAATCTCTCCATTCGCTCTCACTTGCAGAATGTGATTCAAGGCTGGCAGAGCAGCATAGATACTTCCATCACCCACCGAAGTAATCGCACTTATCTTTTCACTACTCACAGTTACCGTTTGCCAGCTCTCACCAGGAATAATCACTTCATTCACCGGGGTGTTCCGTGGTATTGCGGCAGAAATAGGTGCAGGGTAGTCGCGCCATATCCATCGTAAAGCATCGGGAAGCAGCATAGCGCCGTGCGTACCGGAGTGCCCGCCGTCTCCAATTTCAAAATGGTAGTCATACCCTGCAAACTTTAGAGCAGAGGCCATCTCAGAATTCCCCTGAAACCAGCTTCCTCCGTAGATATCCTGATCAGCAGTGCCATCCTGCAGATAGACACGCAGTGGTTTTGGCTCAAACTTCCGAATGAGCGGCGGCAGATTGTGTCCTCCTCTCAGATTGGTGAAGCTGCCGACAAAACTGATCACTTTGCTGAACTGATCAGGGCGATTCCAGGCTGCCACGAAAGAGCATATTCCACCTGAGCTGGCCCCACACAAACCACGGTCTTCAGGCTTAGCGCTAAGTTTATACTTCTTGCTCACTTCTGGCATAATCTCTTCGAGAAGAAACTTTGCATATCTATCCGAAAGCGCATCGTATTCAAAGCTGCGGTTGTACCGAGGCAGGGAGTCTGGTTTGGAAGCAGGCATCACACCAGGATTAAGAAATATACCTATCGTTATAGGCATCTGCTTTTTCGCAATCAGATTATCGAAAACGATTGGCACGCGAAACTGGCCATCTACTCCCTGAAATCCACCTCCATCCTGAAAGATCATGACACTCGAGGGTTTTAATGGATCAACCTGTGCAGGCGCATATACCCAGCAGTCTCTTTCGGTACCAGGGAAAATTTTACTCGTCCACTTAAACTGGGTAAGCAGTCCGTGGGCGACACCAGGCTGTTTCTGAGAATCAGGGCCAAGAGGATAGTTGTCATTTGCGAAAGAGTAACGTGGGAGCAAGAGCAGCGTTATAAGCAAAAATGTAGTCTTTAATATACGCATTGAAGCCTCTGAAAGTAAATTTGGTCTTTGGGCATTTATTTTTATAGTTGATGATTGAGTTCTGGCCCAAGCCGCTTCAATCCTGTGGGAGTTACAAGGAAGTCGTCCTCTAATCTAACTCCGATTCCTTCTGATGGAATGTAAAGCCCGGGCTCAATTGTAATCACGGCTCCGGGGAGGAGTGGAGCATCCCGATCGCCCACATCATGGACGTCCAGGCCGAGATGATGACTGAGTCCATGGGGCATGAAAACATCCATAGTGCATACTTCACCCGCAGCATTCTTCGCCCGGAGTGGTGATGCTTTGAGTAATTGTTTACACCGCTCACTCATCGCAAAGAGTGAGTCTATTCCTGGTTGGTAGTCGATAAGCACGCGAGCGAACACCTCTTCCACGAGTCCGTATATCTCCTGTTGGCGAGCATTCGGTTCCCCTCCCACGCAGTATGTCCGCGTTAGATCTCCACAATAATGCCTGTACTTCGCCCCAATATCTACAACAACCAGAGCACCCTTTTGCAGAACAGAATGGTTGTCCTCATAGTGAAGCACAGTCCCGTTGATCCCGGCTCCAATAATAATTCCGAAGGCGTTGTGTGCTCCTCTGCTACGGAATACTTCGAAAATTTTAGCTTCGATCTCGTACTCTCGCTTACCAGCGCCGTTTCTAATCATTTCAGCCGCAGCACGATGTCCTTCACAAGTGATTTCGATCGCACGTTCTATTCTAGCTATCTCCGAACTCGATTTTTGAGAGCGCATACTGCCAAGTTCGTTTGAGATATCCTGAAACTGTGTTATTGGAGCGCATCTGCGAATATCTTCCATAAAAAGGTATTCTGGTGTTTGTTTCGCACCCTCACCAAAGGGAGCAATTATACCACAATTTGGATTTTTCGAGAGCCAGGAAGCAGCCGCGCCAAACAGAGATGATGCTTCTACCACCGCCTCCAGGCCTGTTGCGCGTTCGGTATCTTCTCCTGGCCCTAGCTTTCCGCCAGTCCAGGTCTCTTTACCCGCATTTCGCACTGGCAAAAACAGAATCTCTTTAATGTCAGACTTGAGTGTTCGTACTCCTAAAGTGGCCAAGACTTTATCTGGCAATAGTGCCAAGAACGCTCCTGGAGTATCCACTCCTGTAAGATAGAAGAAACTGCTGTTTTGCCGATAAGGTGCTCCGGCGAGATAAGCAGCATCTTCTTCGCTGGCACCTCGCAGAAGAATAACCGAATCAGGAAATGCTTTGCGCAGCCCATCGCGCCGAGTTTTGAACTCCTCTGGAGAAAACCCGTCGAGAGGCGGCGGTGGTTCAATGGAGTAAGTCCTGGATTCGGAAAGTGCGAAATCAGGAGGTGGGATAGTCATGAAGATTCCTTCGATTTTATGAGGTGAAGTATACGAGAGCGCCAGGTACTTCGGTAGTTGGTAATCTACTCTACGCCTCGTGGTATAGACAGCGGATCAACACCACGCAGCATCATTCCCTGACCACGAGATTCATGGGTTTTAATGGTGGGAGTATCTTCCGCATCGAGCATCTGTATAAGCATGGTTGTACGAGCTTCACTGCTGACATTGATACCGGAACCGTGAATAGTAAGATAACTAAAGAATAGCGCGTCACCTGCTTCTGCCTCACATGGTACAGCAGATGCTACCGGATACTCTGAAAATGGCAGATGCCATCCTCCTTCTGAACTATGCTCTAACTGACCGAGTTTATAGCTGCTGGGCACTACCCGTACACATCCCTTTTCGATCGGTGCATCGTCAAAGTGAAGAATGACTGCGATCATACTGTGCTTATCGTATGGAAAATACGGAGCATCTTGATGCATTGGAAAAGGCGCGCCTTTTTCTGGTGGCTTGATGAACATTTTAGTGTGGTGAAGCTGCACATTTTGAGTACCGATGATATCTGCAGCTGCTGAAGTTATTCTATCATCCACCAAAAGTTTCGTGAACGCAGAAGAGAAAAACTGTACATTATGGCAGTGCAGTATTTTAGTGTCCTGTGCACCAGGAACTCCTGCTTTTGCACTCCCCCAGGTAGCGTCCATATTCTGATGAACGCTTAATCGGCCTGCAAGATCGTGTGTTTCCTTGCGATAGAGCGCTGCCTCTTCTTTAGATAGCAATCCCTTAACAAGCACATATCCGTTTTCAATGTAGAAGATTTTCTGTTCTTTGGTAAGCATCGATGGTTCCTCAATCTGGGATAATATGCACCCAGCGTTCTTGATGCCCTATTATATCTTTTCCAACACGTGGCGTCAAGGGAGAGGAGCCTTGTAATAAAGGGGTTGTGTATGTAATCTAAAATAATCTCCAGCACATTGTCGGACACGGAAGTATCCGCCTGAGAGACCTGCGGCCAGCCGCTCTGCGAGCGGGATTGCGTCTGAAAGACACCAGTTATTTGATGCCAGGAGTTTTCAACAATTCTAAATCCGTAATGATTGATGGACACCTTGATTGTTGATATTACATGCCGACAATAGAGTCAATACTGAGATTGAATTCACTTTACAATGGAAATTTTACTGCCAGTATGATATAATCAACCAATATGATAATGAATCACTAGTGCTTTTCGGAAGGAATAGGGAAAATGTCTATTCGTGTTTCCCAAACTCAACATACAAGTTTTACAAATGGAATACTCAATCCGATCTTTAAGGAAATCCTTCGTGAGATTGATGAGCTTGCCACATTGGAAGAGGACTGGAATTGTGAAGGTGCTTCTTCAATCGATCGAGCTTCGCTTTTTCGAGCTCAGAAGTTCGTCAATTATCTATCTAATATGAGTACACATGGTGAGTCAATTGGTGATCAAGCGCCCGCCGTCTTTCCTACGATTGAAGGTGGTGTTCAGTTATACTGGAATGTAAATAGGCATCAGGTTGCGATTACTTTTGATCCCAGTCAGAAATTGATTAAGCTGATGGAGAAAATGCCAGAAGCAAAAGCGACCTTCAATTTTATAACAGAGACAGAAGCATGCTCAATAGCGTTTGAAGCCATGAATATGATCAAATAATCCAGGAATAAGGTATTGGGGTGCAACAGCAATACCGAGAATCACAGAACTACGTATATCGGCGTATCCCACCATACCAGTTCAAAGTTAAAGGGAATTTGGTTTCACCGAGCGCATTCACAATAAAGACCGGTGAACTAGGGCTGTCAGTTTTCAGATGCGACATTTCATCGCCTTATCACGTATTGCAAGATTGCATTGATGAGCGAAAAAGACGCTTGAGTAACTCTGATGATTCTGAGTGCGAGAAAGCGACCATCTGGTTAGCAAAAAATCCCGATGTAGAGACGTTGGTTAATAAACAGGGTTGGCGTATAGTAATTATTCCAATCGATGCGGTGTTGTCGTTAGGATTTGTTGAATTAGATGGACCAGAATTGAATGGCCATATCAATATTATTGGAACAGTTGAGCAATTTGAAATTCAAGCACCGGATTTCGTTGATTTAATTAACACTGGTCAGGCACGAATTCTAACAGTCGAAGAGTGTTTGGAACGACCAGATATAAAAATATAGGATGGCATAAGCTACCCTCTATTAATGACAGTTTTCAGTTTAAATAACTTCTAAACCATCTTTGTTAGGCAGCGATGGGAAAGGTACGTGCGGTTCGGTTTGATACCAGAATGCTGTCGATGAAATGTCATCCTGAAGCGGAAGATACCGGCCGCCGCTGCGCCAACCGAGCGCCTGGATATTGACTTTCAGATCCTGTTCGAAACGGATTGGGTCTTGAATATGCCACCTATACAATCCAAATCTCTGCTGAACCTGGTACATTCCGCCTGACTGCGCCTGGATTACCTGCGGCATTCCCAGATATGGCGTTGAGAAAACTCCATACTGCCCTTGAGGATGTTCGAAATTCCATGCTCCGCCAAAATAGTCCTCGGTGCCGGTGCCGCATATCGTGGGAAACTGTCCATCGCCATCCATAAAAAACTTGATTTCGCCCTCACCCCACCAGCCAGTATTGTTTACCTGCCAGGCTAAATAAGTCCCCACATAGTGACCCTGACCCTTTACTCCATCGAGGAGAGTGTGTTCCACTTTATACTGGAGCGGGTTTGAGCGGCGATACTGTGCATGGAAATAGGCTGAATCTTCCGGTACTTCCGTGAGAGCATAGGTTATCTGGTAATAGTAACCTCGGCACTCCTCTTCGGCAAGATTTTCGATGGTAATGCGGCATGATTTGCGGAAAGGCATTTCCCAATATGAGTTAAACCCACCCGCAGGATTAACGGCAACAGGGAGTGAGTTGACATTACAGCGCTCTGTCCAGCCGTTGCAAAATAAGTCGCCAATTGGTGTCTCAACAGATGGCTTTTTTTCTCCATCCCAATAGAATCGGATAACAAGCCTGCGCCACCAGGTTGGGTGAACAGTGTTCCATATATGCTGAATTGCGCCAGGCCCCTTGATATCTGCCAACGTAACCGTTTTCAGAGGAGGGATTGTGATTGACGGGGATATTTTCCAGCCCTGCCCTAGATCTCGCCCCGCGTTTGCGCCAGTACCGTCCTTAGCCATTCCAGCTTTGCCTCTTTCACCATTGAAATTTTCGGCGCTGATGGAACGTGTTTGTGCGTGAGACAAACGAGAAATATTATGCAGACCCATTCCGAGCCCGTTGAATTGATCCATTACTGTCGGTTTCCTCCAGTTTTTAAATAATCGCATCGGTGCATAATATTCGGCTTAGAAGGAATAACTTTCTCGTAGCGTCTATTCTTACTAAGAGTTACTCCTATGCAATAATCTAGTTTATAGTTTATTCAAACGAGAGGAATTCTCCTGCAGTGACTTTCAGGAATATAGTTCGTTCCGACACGATAGCTGCTATTGCAACACCACCGGGTGAAGGTGGAATTGCTATTATTCGCATCTCTGGGCCAGAGGCAATCAGCATTGCATCGCAGCTGTTTGTGCCTGAGAAAATCAAGACGATTTCTAAGATGCCGGGTTACTCAATCTGTTATGGAAGAGTAGTCGATCCTGAAACTGATGAGGAGGAAGATGATGGGCTGCTGACCATATTTCGGGCGCCGCATTCGTATACCGGGGAGGATACGGTGGAGATATCTTGTCATGGAGGAAGGGCAGGAACATCCCGCATTCTTCGCCTAACGCTGGATGCTGGAGCGCGGGCGGCCGAACCGGGTGAGTTCACAATGCGCGCTTTCCTAAACGGACGTATCGATCTTGCTCAGGCGGAAGCGGTTGCCGATCTTATTCGAGCGCGCAGTGAATCAGCACGCAGGGAAGCGCGCAGGCAGCTTGATGGTTCGCTATCGAAAGAAGTCGCGGGTATCCGTAATGAGCTCGAAGGAATTATTGCCTCGATTGAAGTGACAATCGATTTCAGTGAGGAGGTTGGAGAGCTGGATTACGACGCGACCGCCATGCGAATTACATCTGCACTTGGCAGAATCAATCAGCTCATTTCTACCTCACCGCACGGCCTTATTTTGAGAGAAGGACTTCGGGTTGCAATTGTTGGAAGGCCGAATGTTGGCAAGTCGACACTTATGAATGCTCTGCTCAGGTCGGAACGCGCCATTGTAACGGATATTGCAGGCACCACGCGAGATCTTCTGGAAGATCAGGCGATGATTGGCGGTATTTCTGTTGTATTAATAGATACGGCGGGCATTCGAGAAACAGTAGATCGAGTGGAAGAGATAGGCGTTCGTCGTGCGAGACAGGCGGCCGAATCCGCTGACTTAATTTTACTTGTGATAGATGGGGAGGCAGGTTTTCTCCTGGAGGATGAAGAACTCGGCAAATCGCTGAGAACGAGTGAATCGGGCAGACTGATAGTGGCGGTCAATAAATCTGATATCACACCGCCGGAAAGAATGAAAGATACGGTGCGGTTGGTTAATGAGAGTTTAAGACTGGATGATTCAGATATCATTCCAATTTCCGCGATTTCAAAAGATAGCTTTGAGCTCTTGGAGAGTAAGATAGCAGACATATCTACCCCCAAATCGCTTCAAGATGATACCGTGGTTTCATCGGTAGTAGTCATGAACATTCGTCATGCCCGTGCTCTGGAGGAAGCAAGTGAGAGTTTGTCTGCAGCTTTAGGAACGGCCCAACAGCAGCTCCCTGGTGATTTCATATCCATCGATATCCGGGGTGGTCTGGATGCTCTCGGAGCAATCACCGGTGAGACGGTGCAGGAAGATATAATCCACCGTATTTTTCATGATTTCTGTGTTGGGAAGTAGAGCTGATTCAATCAGCGAAAGCGTGTTTGGTTATATCTGATCCTTGTGAGCTTACTCAGATTGTGTTAAACTACTACAAGGCAATGAATAAATATAAGGACCTGCTCTTCTTGATGATATAGTGTTCAAACTTATAAACGGCACATGGGTAGATGAGGTATTTTCGGTCAGATTGATTTGAGGATCATAAATATCCGTTGTGTTATGTTAGCTGATTTCGCTCAGAATGGAGTAATGGAAGAATGTCAACGCTGGAAATAGTTGAAAACGCAGTAACTCAGTTGTCGCCTCATGAACTCGCACGATTTCGCGAGTGGTTTGCAGAATATGATGGTGAGTTTTGGGACCACCAAATACAAGCGGACGTGACTGCTGGTAAACTGGATTCCTTGGCAGATGAAGCTCTGGCAGAATATCATGCCGGCAAAGCGATTGAGATTTGAGACACTTCACATCAAGTCGATTTTGGCAACTTTTCGATTCCTTACCTGTGGAAATCCAACTTCTAGCAAGACGGAATTATGATCTGCTAAAGGGTAACCATTCTCATCCATCGCTGAAGTTCAAATCAATCCATCAAGGAAAATTTTATAGTGTTCGAGTCGGGCTGCACTATCGTGCTCTTGGTATCTCAGTTCCAGATGGTGTTCAATGGTTCTGGATAGGCACTCATTCGGAGTACGATAATATTATTGGTTGATGGTTTTGAATTGTCTATTTCTTTGATTAGTAAAAGTGAATACTCATTTTCGTTGAGTAACATAGCTTGAACGCTTCTTTTGATATTCCGTGGTTCCTTCTCCATTTTTAAACACGATTTTGACATATCTATATAATGGCGTACATAGATATGTCTGTATAAATATTCTTGCTACGGTTTCATTTAAAAAAATAGTTCAGTTCATGATCGATTCAGGCTTACAATTCGAATATGCGGATCCATCATACGAAGAACTATTCCCGAACAGTGTTTGTAAATAAATCGACCGCGTTCAGTGCACTCTGCAATTTGAGAATCGAATACAATAGCCACTTCTACATCCCAGAGCATCCCAATAGTTTGCATAATGGAACCCTACATATTCTCCAGCGTCTAATTAAGGTAGACCTTTCTGGATGAAGGATCGGTCTGGGAGATACCTGATGAAACGAAAACTATCAATACTAGGGATGATGACACTGTTTGCCGTACTTACGGGAATGGTTGCACCTACTGTAAGCGGTGCCCAGAGTACTTCAGATAAATCGTCCTCGCATCGACAGAAGACTAAAAATGGCTGGCGTAACGCAGCAATAGGTTCTGGAGCATTAGGGGCGTATGGTCTAATCAAAGGCGATAATAAGTTGGCTATCCTCGGGGCGGCGGGAGCAGTCTATTCCGGTCAGCGATACGAACACGATCGCCGAAGCCAGGCAGCGTTAGACTCCCGACACCATAGAACGCATAGTTCCTATATCTGGCGCAACCATAAACGATATCGGCAAACTGTTTTCTGGAGCCATGGAAAGAAGCATGTACGCACAGTACGTGCGTAATACTTTCGGATAAATAAGTGCCCTGCAGAAACATATGCAGGGCATTTTAATGCACACTATAATATCTACATCTTTGCACAGATAATACTAACTTGTGCTTGCTAATTAAGAGCCAATAGTGTATTATATTGTTGTTTTGAGAGTTTAATTCGTTCCACGTTTGAACTAACTATCGCCAATTACAACTTGCGCGAATTTAGGTTACGACACCGCCTCATTTCCAAAAAGTAAAGGAGGAAGAGACTGTTGAGCAAAGAACCCCAAAAGCCTTGTTGTGTCAAAACGTGTTGTAATTTCTAAATAACTATCAATGCGCAGATGAGCTGATGTATGATCTTTACTGTGCAAATTTCCCAACGGAGAATGAACCCTGATGTCTTTTACTCAAAAATGCAGTAAACAGTTGCTTCACTAGTGCTGCTTGTCAGCAATCGTTGCCGCGATGGCATCCTCGGCCTCAGCCGATAACTTTAAGCTCGTCTACACAGGCACGTTCAATACACA
>JANXSG010000132.1 GCA_025352825.1 Chthonomonadaceae bacterium
GTGATTTCCTTAAGATTGATATAGCTCGCGATCACTCGCCGTAAGTCATCTTCAGGGAACGGATAGAGCTCTTCTACACGAACCACAGCCACACGTTCAGTGTGTGCAAACTCTTCCAAGCCTACTAGATCAGTGTATACCTTACCACTGCAGAGTACCAGCCGAGTAATAGTTTCAGCTCGAGCGGCTGCCCTAGAATCGTCTAAAACAGAGTGGAAAGAGCCTTGAGTAAGGTCGGAGAGCGAGGAGGCTGCGCGTGGGTGGCGCAACAGACTTTTGGGAGACATTACAATAAGTGGTTTGGGCTCGGTTTCGAGAAGTGCTGCCTGCCTTCGTAATAGATGGAAGTATTGTGCGGACGTGGTGCAGTTCACAATCCGGATATTATCGTTCGCAGCAAGCTGTAGGAATCGTTCGAGGCGTGCGCTGGAGTGTTCTGGTCCCATGCCTTCATAGCCGTGCGGGAGCAGAAGAACCAGAGATGGGTTCTGCCTCCACTTCGCGTTTCCCGAAACTAGAAACTGATCGATAATCACCTGCGCCGAATTACAGAAATCTCCAAACTGGGCTTCCCAAATCGTCATGACCCCTGGGGCGTGCATGCTGTATCCATACTCAAAACCAAGAACTGCATTCTCAGAAAGCGGGCTGTTGTAGACGGCAAATGATGCGCGCGCCTGCTTCAACTGCTGTAAGGGTATGAATGCATTCCCAGTAGTAGTATCGTGAAGTACAAGATGCCGCTGGCCGAATGTTCCGCGTTCACTATCCTGCCCGGATAGACGAATTGGGGTACCATCAGCAAGGATTGAAGCGAATGCCAAAGTTTCAGCATGGCCCCAATCGATGGCATTCGGAGTATTCAGCGAGGTGCGCCGCCTAGCAAAAACTGTTCGTTGAAGTTTGACATTCGGAGTAAATCCGTTAGGGCGTGCCAGCAATGCTTCATTAAGTTCGGTGAGAATTTCTTTAGATACTGCGGTATGGGCGGATCTCACACGCGCTATTCTGGCATGATGCTCCCCATTTTCAGGCTGGGCAGATTCTACTGGTTTTTCACGGGCAGTTTTAAGCTTTTCCTCCACGGTCGCGACCATCGCTTCGGCTTCCCGTGCGGAAACAACTCCTTCAGTCTCTAATATTTTCGCCCAGATTTCACGAACGGAAGGATGCGCGCTAATCAGGTCGTACATCTTTGGCTGAGTGTAAGCCGGCTCATCGCCTTCGTTATGACCGTGCCTACGATACCCAACCAGGTCGATCAGAATATCTTTCTGGAAATGCTCTCTATAAGCCAGCGCCATTCTCGCCACAGCAAGGCAGGATTCTGGATCGTCAGCATTCACGTGCAAGATAGGGATCTCAAAACCTTTTGCCAGATCGCTCGCATACTGTGTGGAACGCGAGTCTCCAGTATCCGTAGTAAAACCGATCTGGTTATTCGTGATAATATGGATCGTACCGCCCGTACGATAGCCAGGTAGGTTCCAAAGATTCAGGGTTTCCGCTACAATTCCCTGTCCAGGGAATGCTGCATCGCCGTGTATGAGTATGGCTAGCGAGGCTTTTTCATCCTGCTGAGGAGCCCCTCGAAGTGCGCGCTGTTCCTGTGCCGCACGTACATGCCCTTCAACTACAGGATTCGCAAACTCGAGATGACTTGGATTTGGCACCAGCGAGATTGGCATCACGGCGAGATTTCCCTCTTTGTACGCACGCCTTGCTCCCAGATGATACTTCACGTCACCTGCCCAGCCGAGGGAACCGCGACCTGCCACACTGGCTTCTTCACGACGCGTACTTTCCGCGAACGCGGAGAGTATCGCTTCGTAAGGTTTTCCAAGAACGTGTGCCATCACGTTTAGCCTGCCGCGATGCGCCATGCCCATCACGACTTCACGGGTGCGGCTGAGCGCCGCGTGGTGGATTATCTCATCGAGCATCGGAACCAGCACATCGTTACCTTCAATCGAGAACCTCTTTGCACCTTGAAATGACTTATGCAGGTAGCGTTCGAATGTTTCCACTTCGGTGAGTCGCTCGAGAAGGTCGGTTTTGTGGTCTGCATCCATCTCCGGGAAAAAGCTGCGGCTTTCAATAGCCTCATACAGCCAGTTCCGCTCTTTTGCAGTGGAGACATGCCCGATATCATATCCTACACTTCCAGAGTATACTTTGCGAAGACGGCCGAGCGCCTCCAGCGCATTTTGAGCCCCTTCAGCCAATGGGCCACCCACCACCGAGGCCGGCAGCTTGGCAAGATCTTCTGGAACAAGGCCGTGCGTTTCTAACTCCAGGCCAGAATCCCCAGGTGGAGCACTCCCGAGAGGATCGACGCGGGCAGCAAGATGCCCTATCTCACGCACCATGCGAGTCACTCTCGCAGTACCGACGATGCGCTTTATTTCATCTTCACTTTTTGGCCGGATTTCAGGGGATTTAAGGATAGGGCTCGTTTGCGGTGGAGCAGGTGAAGCAGTGGGTGACCAGTCCTTGAACAGAGTTTGCATATCAGAATCTACCGAATTAGGGTCTAGCAGATAGCGGTCGTACAGTTCCAGGACGTATCCCGCATTGGGGCCATGAAAAAGACTAATGTCGCTCATTGATATTAAAAATACTTTCGCAAATGGAGTTTACCTAAGCTGGTATAGTATACCTTACAATATTCTATTATCGACAGTTCCATCCATTCTCTGGAATCATAGATATTGTATGCAATTATTCGCAAAATGAGAGTATCGTTGGCTTGTTCCAGAAGATATTTAATTAAATATTGTCATTTTCCGGTAGGTGTAAATATATATCGCGGTAGTTTAGTCGTGCCCATATAGGATGATACGCAACACTAAAGTATTGGCCTGGAATAGCAAAGCTCATCTACAGTCGCTTAGGCTCCCTGCTTCGGCTAATTGTGATGAACCTTCCGTCCCGAGGACGGCTAGCCGCAGGCTTCCATGACAGGTACTTCAGTGCCTGGCACGTATAAAGATGATGCCCCGCAGCGATACAGCTGCGGCTCCAAAGGTTTATGGCGAGTACCGCGGCACTTGCGTTAGGGTTTGAGAGCAGGCCTAGAGGCGATGAATCTAAAAAGATATGCTGCATCATGGATAGACAAGCCTCTCATCAGATGCCGCCCGATTGGCATTCATACATCTCTTGAACTCTTCGACATCACGGTCGGCTTCTTGTCGAATCTTTTCATCGGCAGTCTCGCCTTCGGCAATCCATGCATCGAGCAAAGCGATGGCGGCTTTTGCTTTGTCATCGATGACAGGCAATGACGACTCAGGCCCCGACTCTTCCTCACCCTCGCTGAGTTCGACGAGGCGGACCTTTCGATCCGGATATCGTTTCATGTAATCCGCCAATTCCCACGGTGTTCCTTCGTAAATGTGCTGTGTCATAGGCGCTACCTCCGTCATTCTCAATTCATTATAACATGCGTTCCAGCCAAGATTAGAGTCGAAAGCAGGGCATATTCCAGATATTCTCCTAAATCGCTGTGTTTCAGCTCGTTTTTCATTCTAAATCTTTCCCGCTCACTAAGATCTTTTGAACAGTTTATCCAAATCTCTAAATGGGACGGTCACTACAATCGGGCGGCCATGCGGGCAGAGATAAGGGTTTTCGGTCTCGGCAAGCTGCTGGAGCAGTCCCTCCATCTCAGGAATGCTCAAAGGATCACCAGCCTTCACCGCCATCTTACAGGCATTCGTGATCGTGACATGCTGCTGTTCCACCAACAGCCGTCGCGAAACCGTGTGATTGACCAGCTCATCCACCATATCTTTGAGGATTCTCTCATATGGCTTATTGCTCAACACAGCCGGAATAGCCCGAACCACAAAGCTCTCGCCCCCGAACGGAGCGATCTCCCATCCCGAAATGGCAAAGCTCTCAATATGCTCCCCGAGAAGCAGGGCCTCCCGCTTATTGAGATGGAGAGTCAGAGGAACAACCAGCCGCTGAACTGGAATACCGTCCGAAAATCGCTGCACCGTCAGCCTCTCAAAAAGCACCCGTTCATGAGCCACATGCTGATCGATCACCGCAATGCCGTCTGCAGTCAGCGCAATGATATAGGTGTTCCTGGCCTGCCCTATCACCCGGAAGTCCCGAAGCCTATCCGCAAATGGCCGTGGCTTCTTTGGAAGCTCCAGCGAATCGAAGCTCAGAGTCTCTTCATTTGAAACCTCCGATGGCACAATCTCCATGTTGAGGACGGCACCCTCTTCACCAGAAAACAGCGGCATCTCTGAAGAAGTTCGAGGATCGTCGATAGCAAATTCCAGAGGCGAGAAGGCTGCGATAGCTGCCTGAAAAGCTGCCTGATCCACTGTAAGTCGATTGAAATTTGGCTGCCAGGAACTACCGCCATTTTGTGCTCCGGTAACTCTGCTTTCAGAGGTGAAATCTCCCGACGTATTACCTGCAGACACTCCCGATTCCGAATTAACTGCGTGTGCTTTCGGTACGATGCCATACTCCATCAGCCCCGACTTCACTGCTAGACTTACGGCATGATGCACTTCGCCATCGTGTGTGAATTTCACTTCTGTTTTGGTAGGATGAACATTCACATCGACCAGCCCAGGATCGATTTCAATAAATATCGCACCGATGGGGTATCTGCTGTCCGGGGTGAGTGAGCGAACTGCTTCTTCCAAAGCATGCCCTAATAATCGATTCTTAATCGGCCGGAGGTTTACATAGAAAAGCTCATGGGATCGTCCGGGCCTGTGTACATCCGGAGTCGCAATAAATCCATGGGCGGATAGGCCTGGCGATTCGTAGCAGACTGGTATTAATTTTTTGGCTATCTCTCTGCCCCATACTGCAGCCAGCGCCGAAAGCGGGTCTCCTGTACCTGGCGTAGCAAATATTTCACTCGTGCCATGTTTTAGCTGAAACGCAATCTTTGGATAGGCTATCGAGAGATGTCCCACAACTTCTACTGCTCTTCCAACTTCAGTTGCCGACCGTTTCAGAAATTTCAGACGGGCAGGTGTGTTGTAGAACAGATCCGAAATATCGAAAACCGTTCCGTCACGAGAAGCAATTTCGGTGATACTGCGTATCTCTCCGCCTTCAACACGCAGGCAGATTCCTCCAGATGCGTTTTTGAGTTTCGTAGTGAGTGTGATATTGGAGACTGAAGCAATCGAAGGCAGGGCTTCTCCGCGAAAACCCAGAGTATGTATGTTGAAGAGGTCGTCCGCAGTTCGTATTTTACTGGTCGCATGTCGCTGCAGAGCAAGAATGGCGTCATCACGGGACATTCCGGTACCGTTGTCCGTTACCACAATTCTCTGCTTTCCACCCTCCTCCAGAAGCACCTGAATCTGAGTTGCGCCGGCGTCAATAGCGTTTTCAACCAGCTCTTTCACTGCAGAGGCAGGCCGCTCGACCACTTCGCCTGCGGCTATCCGGTTTGCGGTGCTCTCATCCAGAAGGACGATCCGATTTTCGGACATAATGATTTGTTCTCTTTATTGAACCGCAGAGACGCAAAGAAAAACATAGGAAAAGTTAAGACAAGAGACCTGGAAAGATAAAAGCTATCTCTGGATCCTCTTCGCATTTCTTTGCGTTCGCTGTGTCTCTGCGGTTCAAAAATATTCTGGAAACTAACCGTTGTTCGAACGCCTAGAGGGCTTACGTAAAAAGCATTTACGACTCGGGTTGGGCTGATTCCAAAACCGATTCGGCCACGTAGATCGGAGCACGAAACCTTAAAGCAATGGCAATAGCATCGCTAGGACGTGCATCTATGTCTATGGTTTCAGTTCCCTGCGTTAAACTGATTTTAGCGTAGAAGGTGTCCTGCCAGAGGTCATCAATAGTGATACGCTCGACTATGGCGCCGAGTCGTTCGATCATAATTTTCATTAGATCGTGCGTGAAGGGTCGATCCGGTGTCTCATTGTCTAATGCCATGGAGATGGAATAAGCCGCGTCCCGCAGTACAAAGATTCGAAACTCTCTGCCATGATTGTCGCGCAGTAGTATAAAAGTGGTACTGGAAGCCTGAGCCAGAGATCCCTCTTGGGCTGCTTCGATCACACCTTCAAACACATTTATAACACGAACCTCTTTTTCGTTAAGGCGCCTTTGTGGGCGATTCTCAGGTTCCAGCGGAGAGCCTCCCGGTAATTTTCGGGCATCATCATCGGGCCGCCAATCTCCGAACAGGTCTTTGAAATCGCTCACTACCAACCTCCATGGATCAACGGAACCCCGGCCAGAATATATAGCAGGCCGAGGGAGTACTATGATCAGTCACCATCACTCTTTATAGTTTTCTCGACCATCAGCAAAAATTCCTTGTTAGATTTTGTGTGCTGAAGTCGATCTTTTAGAAGTTCCGTTGCCTCCATGGGATCTAGTCCGTGGAGAAGCCGTCTCAGTTTACCAATCTGCTTTAGGGTCTCTTCATCATATAGCAGCTCATCGTGGCGGGTACTGGATTTGAGTGAGATGGCAGGGAAGATTCGCTTATCCGCGAGGCTTCTATCCAGCTCCACTTCCATGTTACCTGTACCTTTGAACTCTTCAAAGATAAGGTCATCCATTCTGCTTCCCGTCTCTACTAAAGCCGTCGCCAGTATAGTAAGACTGCCACCCTCTTCTATTTTACGCGCAGCGCCGAAAAATCGTTTCGGACGATAGAGAGCCGCAGGATCGAGCCCGCCGGATAAGGTTCTTCCACTTGGGTTGACCGTGAGATTGGAAGCGCGAGTGTATCGTGTTAGGCTGTCCATCAGAACGACTACATCTCTTTTGCTCTCGGCCAATCGCTTTGCCTGCTCAAGCACGATATCAGCAACCCGCATGTGGTTTTCAGGTGTTTCATCAAAGGTGGAGCTAATGACTTCACCTTTGACAGATCTGCGTATATCAGTCACTTCTTCAGGACGTTCATCAATCAGCAAAACAATTAAGATACATTCCGGGTGATTGAGGGCAACGGAGTTTGCAATTGCCTTTAGGATCGTAGTTTTACCTGCTTTCGGCTGAGCAACGATCATGCCACGCTGACCTTTGCCGATTGGGCAGATCAGATCCATGATTCGCCCCGTCATTTCGGTTTTTATGGTTTCCAAGATGAGGCGTTCGTTCGGATAGATCGGTGTTAAATCATCAAAATTAACCCGATTGCGCGCCACTTCCGGGTCGACACCATTCACAGATTCCACCCTCAGTAGTCCAAAGTATTTCTCGGAGTCCTTGGGAGGCCGTACCTGGCCGCCAACTTCATCCCCTGTTTTCAGCGCGAAGCGCTTGATCTGAGTTTGTGAAACATAGATATCCTCAGAATTTGGAGAGAAGTTACTTCTTCGAAGGAATCCCCATCCATCCGGCAGGATTTCAAGAATACCTTTAGCATAGATTAGCCCGTTCCGATCCGACTGTACTGTAAGAATACGGCTGATAAGCTCGTCCTTACGCAGTGCGGTGCCATTACTTCCTACACCGAGCGAAGCCGCCATCTCGTTGATGTCGTTGAGGCTTTTGTTCTCCAGGTCGGAGAGATTAAAACTTAGGATCTCGTCCATTCGGTATTGTTACCTCGCATAGATTGATAGTCTCTGTCGTGCATATTGCTGGGATTATGGAAATGGGCGTTGAGTACCATGGATTGAAGTATGGTACAACCTTAAAATTCTCGTGTGTCGTTGGATTGTGAATTACTTCGAATGTGTCTGATTAATTTCGAAAGAGACTGTTCCCACATATGGGAGAGCACGGTACTGGTTGGCATAGTCCATTCCATAGCCCACCACGAACTCATCTGGAATTGTAAAGCCAGTATATTTTATAGGAACCTGCACTCGGCGTTTTGAAGGCTTATCTAAAAGAACACATATTGCGACGCTTAATGCTCCGTGCTCCGAAAGAGTTTCCCTGAGGAAGCTCTGATCTAATGTGATGCCTGTATCAAGAATATCTTCGATTATAATTACATGCTTGCCTGCGGGTGAAACAGCGATGTCTTTAAGCCTCTTTACTACCCCACTTGATTTCGTGCCGGCTTGATAAGAAGAAAAGGCCACAAAATCAAACTCCAGAGGGCGAGTGATGCTTCGAACTAAATCTGCTAGAAAAATCGCTGCCCCGTTTAGTACTGCAACCAACAAAAGAGGGGTCTCATGATCACTGTAGTCGTTTTCAATCTCGCTGCCTAGTTCAGCAACACGTTTTTGAATATCTTTACCAGAAATGAGAGGTATAATCTTATGTGCTGGGAGCAGCATACCATTCCTATGGAGTGCCTAGTACAATATTTGTTCCATTTAGGTAGACTACTCGCAGCCTTTTCAAGTTCGACAATTGTTGAATACTACTCCCATTCGATCGTCGCTGGCGGCTTACTGCTGATATCGTATACCACCCTATTCACCTGCGGAACCTCATTCACAATTCGGCTGCTTATTTTCTCTAGAACCTCATAAGGAATATGCGCCCATTTCGCTGTCATTGCATCTTCGCTTGTTACTGCCCGTATAATAATAGGGTAAGCATACGTACGCAGATCACCCATTACTCCAACGCTTTTTATAGAAGGAAGAACTGCCAGCGCCTGCCATATCTTATTATACTGACCAGATCGTTGAAGCTCTTCGATAAAAATCGCATCTGCTTCTCGCAGAATTCCTAGTTTTTCTTCTGTCACCGCTCCCAGGATTCTGATCGCCAGACCTGGCCCAGGGAATGGATGCCGCCACACAATTTCATCGGGAAGTCCTAATTCAGCAGCCACGGCACGTGCCTCATCTTTGAAGAGCAAACGAAGTGGCTCGATTACTTTGAGGGTCATGTCATCGGGAAGTCCGCCCACATTGTGGTGGGTCTTGATAGTAACCGATTCCTTACTCCCACCGCTCTCGATTACATCCGGATAAAGAGTGCCCTGGGCAAGAAATTCAACCCCGGTAAGATTATCGGCATATTCCTCAAAAACACGAACGAATTCTTCACCAATAATTTTTCGCTTCTGCTCGGGGTCTTCCACATCCGCCAAACGTTTTATAAAACGCTCGCGTGCTTCTGCATATATGAGGTTGATGCCAAATGATGCTGCAAAATCGTTTCGAACCTGTTCAGCTTCCCCTTTTCGGAGCAGCCCATGGTCGACAAAAATACAGGTGAGCTGATTTCCGATCGCCTTATGCATCAGAGCAGCTACACAACAGCTATCTATACCGCCAGAAACTCCACAAACAACTCCAGAGGATCCTACCGTTGCTCTAATTTTAAGCACCGCTTCTTCGACGAAGCTGCCAGGCGTCCAGGAACCGGTACATGCGCAAGGGCCGTATAGAAAGTTTCTCAGGAGTTCTTTGCCAAAAGGAGTATGCGCCACTTCGGGATGAAACTGTACTCCGTAAAGTTTGCGCTCCTTATTCAAAATCGCTGCCACAGGTGCGCTATCTGTAGAAGCAGATATCTCAAAACCATCTGGAGCTGCAATGACTTTATCACCATGGCTCATCCAGCAGGTGAGTTTATCGCCGATGGAACCGACCCCTTCGAATAGAGGGCTGTCCCCTGTGATAAAAAGTTCTGCAAGCCCATACTCTCTGTTGCTTGCCTGTTCGACTTTACCGCCCAGCTGATAACTCATCAACTGGAGTCCATAACAGATACCAAGTACAGGCACGCCTATGTCGTAGATACCTGAATCGACATGAGGCGCTCCATTCTCGTAGACACTGGAAGGCCCGCCAGAAAAAATTATACCAACCGGTTTTTTGGCGGCTATCTTCTCCAGAGGAGTATCGAAAGGAAGTATTTCGCAGTAGACATGGCATTCGCGAACTCTCCGCGCAATAAGCTGTGTATACTGTGCTCCAAAATCTATTACAAGAATCAGTTCAGTCTTCGGATCAGCAGATAGTTCTGAAGTGGCATCGGAAAGGGATGGCATAAATTACTCTTGGAATGATAGACAGTGAAGAATGAAAAAAACCGACCGTGCCAACATAACACTATGCTGAACAGGAACATGGTACATTCGAGAAAAAGACACGATTTGACGAATGGATAAGTTCCCAGCGGGAGGTGAGGTACTTGGGCGGATGAGGCGATCACAACTACAACGCCTCTCTAAATACTATCTCATGAGTATTGTATCACACCAAAATCGATTTGTCAACATAGAATTTTTGGTTGTTTCACTTTGCGAGAAAAGTTTTTATACTGCAGTGATTGAGAGTTTGCAATATATGTGTACTAAGGGAGAAAAAAATCCCTTAAAAAAAGCAATTGTCTTTCAGACGCGGTTACAGCGTGCAGGCAAGTTGGCTGCAAGTCTTCCAGACGGGTACTTCTGTGCCCGGCGACGCGGGAGATCATTTCGCATAACCTGCACCGCTTCCGTACTGGCTGTCTGGAGTTGCGGAGTCACAAATCTAAAGTATCTGTGTGTGGCAGCGATTATTAGGATTTGGGAAAGGAAACAGGAGCACGATTGAATTACTCCGTTCAAGGATAGCTCGCTGTTATGGGAAGTCGATATATATATAACATAGAAGATCGAATCGTTGGAGCACTGAAATGTGATACAGAGCCCGGAATAAATCTCAAGCCAATTGTGTTTTATAAGAGACTGAAACGCCTGGCAAACCTTACACGAATTAGATTATCTTACAAATAGCAGTGACGAAGAAGCACAGACCAATTTGTTCAATACCCTATGGCTGCCCGATGGAAAAGATCTGCCATACGTGTATGACAGTGTTTTGCACATGATGCCAGCTGAGTGACTCTGGATATATTTCGAGCGAATTCTCCATTCCCGACTTGAATGTCTATATCACTCAGCCGTTATTTTGAAAAAATTTCAAACAAATTGGTGCAGAGGTTGATTCTGTACCGATATTTGTGATAAACTTCACAGTAACTTTACCCGAACATACAAACAAGGGCTAAAGTAGGTTGACAGCACACGGAGGAGCGTCCGCATGGCGAGCAGTTACCTTCCGATTCTGGTGATGATAGGTGTGGCCACCGCGGTCGCAGTCGCCATGGTAGTCGGTTCTTTTTTACTCGGCCCTAAAAAACCGAATGAATACAAATCTCTTCCCTACGAATGCGGCATTATTCCGGTTGGCAGCGCAAGAGAGCGGTTCCCCATTAAGTTCTACCTCATCGCGATGCTGTTTATCGTGTTCGACATTGAAACGGTATTTCTCTATCCCTGGGCAGTCACATACAGCCGCCAGCATCTCGCAATGAAGATGTTCTACTTCTCAGAAATGTCTGTCTTTGTTGTGATACTGTTCGTGGGATACTTTTATATACTTGGTAAAGGCGCATTAGACTGGGACGAGAGCGAACGCACACCTAATACCGATGTCATCACTCCAGAAATCGTTGCGAAGCGGCCAAAAATCAGATTCGGTAATGAAGGCTCTGGTCCGGTAGACCTCAGTAAAGTACCCATCGGCCCGCGATTACCGGTTTATGGAGCGAGTTCACAGGAAGAGTTCCAAAGTTACGAGCGCCAGAACAGCTATGTTCCATACACACGCAGTGAAAAGTTGTTGAAGTAGAAGGAATTTACTGATGAGCCAGCCGACTTCAGAACCCGTATCCGAAGAGATGCGACTTGAAGAGCAAATGATCCGAGCACGTTTCCCCTCTGCAGTAATCGATGTAGAGCTGTTCCGCGGCGATACCCGTATCACTATTGATCGGGCTCAGATCGTGGATGTGGTCACCTTTTTGAGAGACGATCCAGAACTTCAGTACAACTTCTTTTCAGAATGTATGGCAGTCGACTATCTGGATAGAAAGCCTACTTACCGATTCGAAGTGGTCTACAATCTCTATTCGCTTCCATACGAAAAGGCAGGCATCAAGTATGGTAACAACAGTCGAATATTTCTGATTGTATGTGTGCCATATGAGGATGCTGTCGTACCCACTGTTACCGGTGTCTATGCAGGTGCTGATTTTCCAGAACGCGAGATCTACGATATGTTCGGAATCCGCTTTGATGGCCACCCCGACCTTCGCCGTATTCTAATGCCAGATGACTGGGTAGGGCATCCGCAGCGAAAAGACTTCCCGCTTGGTGGTGAGAGAGTTCAGTTCCCAGGCGGCAAACTTGGCCCTTCCGTGGCGGAAGTTCCTGTACAGCATCCAGGTGAATCTTACACGGGGCACACCGGGGACGCCCAGGGCGAAAAATACCGCGGCACTGCTAAACCGTAAGGAAATTTTTGATGGCGATCGATCTAGACGAGATAACAGACACAGCACAAATTCAGACTGGCGTACATATCGATGCACTTGACGATCAAACCATGGTCGTCAATATGGGGCCGCAGCATCCCAGCACGCATGGTGTACTTCGAATCGTGCTTGAGTTGGATGGGGAGTTGATTGTTAAGGCCACTCCACATATCGGTTATGTGCACACAGGCATTGAAAAAGAGATGGAGTACCAGACCTATCTCAAAGCGGTCACCCTAACCGACCGAATGGACTATCTCTCTGCGCACATCAACAACGCCGCTTATACGCTATCGGTAGAAAAACTTCTTGGAATTGAAGCAACGCCGAGGGCGCAGTGCCTGCGTGTGATGCTAATGGAGATGCAGCGTATTGCAAGTCATATGGTATGGCTTGGAACACATGCCTTGGACATTGGCGCGATGACCATCTTCTTCTATGCCTTCCAGCAGCGTGAAAAGCTGCTTGACATGACGGAAGCGATGTCGGGCGTGCGAATGATGCCGTCGTGGATAGTCCCCGGCGGACTGAGAGGCGACACTCCGCTGGGGTGGCTGGAACGCGGGAAAGAGTTCTGTGACGATTTTCCCCGTGCGGTGGAAGAGCTGGAAAGTCTTCTGGATTCAAACCCGATCTGGCGTGATCGAACTCAGGGCATTGGAGTGATCTCCGCGGAAGACTGTATCTCCTTCGGTGTCAGCGGGCCAACCTTAAGAGGCTCGGGAGTGGCGCACGATATCCGAAAAGCTGTGCCATATAGTGGATACGAAAATTATGAGTTTTATATTCCAACCGGAAAATTCGGCGATGTCTTTGATAGGTACCGCGTGCGGATGGCGGAGATGTACCAGAGCCGCGAGATTATTAAGCAGTGCATTGAAAATATGCCCACCGGCCCAATCAACATCGATGATCGTAAAATTGTCCCGCCGCCGCGTATTGAAATGGATAGCAGCATGGAGTCGGTTATCCACCACTTCAAGCTGTGGACAGAAGGCTTTCATCCACCTGTTGGTCAGTCTTATATTCCTCTTGAATCCCCGAAAGGGGAAATTGGATTCTACATTGTGAGCGATGGCAGTAATCGCCCATGGCGATCGCACATGCGGCCACCGAGTTTCATGAACCTGGGCGCGCTTTCCAAAATGTGCGAAGGCCGACTGATTGCAGATGTCGTTGCGATCATAGGAAGCATCGATATAGTGCTCGGAGAAATTGATAGATAGAAAATAATCGATAAAAGAACTACATTATCCCCTGCCTTCTTCCCTGCGCGCACAAACTATAATCCTATTTGTGCTAGGGAAGGGGGAGAGTAAGTATTAGAACTTCCCCCTTCCCTGTCAGGTACAAGGGAATCAGGGAAGGGGGCCAGGGAGTTAGTTACAATGTTTCACAGAGGTTAATTCGGAATGTCATCAAGTGAGATATCAGGTGTGCGAGAACCGCAGCCAGATCCCTTAAAAGAATATCGTTTTTCCGAAGACGCAATCGCGGAAATGGAAGAGATTGCTACACACTATCCTGAGCGAAAAGCGGCCTGCCTGCCGACTCTGTGGATTGCTCAGCGAGAATACGGCGGTTACCTCACGCCGCCTGCTATTCAAGAAGTTGCAGACAGACTTGGTCTTTCATTCAGTGAAGTGGAGGGTGTGGCCACCTTCTATACTATGTACAACCTGCGCAAACGAGGAAGGCATCACCTGGAAGTGTGTACCTGCCTCACATGTGCCGTGCTGGGAGCATACGACATCGTCCACAAACTGGAACATGAGCTAGGAATTCATCTCGGTGGTACTACTTCCGATGGGGAGTTCACACTCTCCGAAGCGGAGTGTCTCGACTTTTGCGGCGCAGCGACAGTAATGCAGGTGGGAGATAAATATTTCACCCAGCTTACCGAGAATAATGTCATGGAACTCATCGATCAACTCCGAGGCAGCCCAGATTACACTCCTGCAAAGCTCGCGGATGCAATCGTGAAAATACACGTACCGCTGTCCAGCCAGACCGGCGGAGGAAGCTCTAAACCAGAAGATCTGCTACTGCCTGCCGGTCCAATGCTGTGATTGAGGTAAAATCGAAGGTTTTTAATATTCGATTACACTCGAATCAAAATCTATTTGGAATTGAATTAACGTTTTAATTATAAGGATCGAGTATCGATGGGAATCCTGAACCTTCTTTTTGCAAATCGTGATGTGCTCAACATAGAAGATATTGATGTCTATGAAAAGCATGGCGGATATGCGGGGCTGCGTAAAGCTGTCGGTATGGAACGGCAGGCTGTGGTCGACGATGTGAAGCTCTCCGGACTTCGCGGTAGAGGCGGTGCTGGCTTTCCTACCTGGATCAAATGGAACGGTCTTCCAAAAAATTATGATATCCCCCACTATGTAATATGCAATGCAGATGAGGGTGAGCCCGGAACCTACAAAGATCGTGAGCTCATGCTCAAACTTGCGCATACCCTTGTGGAAGGTATGATTATCGCAGGATACGCCACCAGCTCCATAGCAGGATATGTCTACATACGCGGTGAGTATGTAGAACCCGCTTGGCAGGTACGTAAGGCAATCGATCAGGCTTACAAAAAGGGCTATCTCGGAAAAAATATTCTGGGTATCGAAGGATTCAACTACGATCTCCACATCCATCTAGGAGCTGGCAGCTACGAGTGCGGCGAAGAATCTGCGCTCATGAGCAGCCTAATGGGTGAACGTGGGAATCCCAGGCTTAAATTCCCCCACGCTCCACTGCCCACGGTATCTGGAGTTTGGCAGTCTCCTACTCTCATTAATAATGTCGAAACGTACTGCGCTGCCACATGGATACTTGCTAACGGTGGAGAAGCCTACTCCAAACTAGGTACAGAGCGCAGCAAAGGAACCAAGATTATCTCGGTGAGCGGGCATGTGCACAAACCCGCAAACTACGAGATCGAGATGGGCACGCCACTGATGGAACTGCTGGAAACCGCAGGTGGGATAAAAGGTGGAAAGCTGAAGGCTGTCATTCCAGGCGGATCATCTGTACAGATAATGACCGCAGAGCAGTGCACCAAAATCAATCTTGACTACGAGAGCTGCGCGGCAAACGGAACTCTCCTCGGCTCCGGTGGTTTTATGGCATTTAATGACCGAACCGACATTGTGCTCCTTATGAAACGAACGGCAGAGTTCTACATGCATGAATCATGCGGTAAATGTACTCCCTGCCGTGAGGGAACACGCTGGATTTTCAAAATAATGGATCGCATCACCTCTGGAAATGGCCAGACAGACGATGTGGCATTGCTATTGGATGTATGCTCGCAAATCGATGGACGATCATATTGCGGATTGGGAGACGCGGCTGCCTGGCCGATAGTTGGAGCAATTAAGGCATTTCCGGAAGAGTTCGACTATTGGATAAAGTACAAACGATCACCTGTCGGCAAGAACGCAGTTCCGCCGACACCAGAAGTGGTGAATCCATTGTTAACACTTACGCCGGCTTAGAGTCGTAGAGATTGCCTAACCCCCCGACCCCCTTCCCTGACCACTCGTACCTCGTTAGGGAAGGGGGAGTGATAAATATTTGGTTTTCTAGTTTCCACGGCGAGGAATTTGTAAGGAGTAGTTAATTACTTTATGGATTACTGTTAATCCCCTGCCAAAGTCACACCCTCTCCCGAAGCTTCGGGAGAGGGGGCTGGGGGGGTGAGGGTTTGACTAGACCGGGATACTCAAAAACGGTTCGATAGTTCATCATAGTTTAGGTTTCGCCAGCTTAGGTAAGAATTCAAACTTTATTTACTGCTAAATACCCGTAACTATACGGTACACTATACGCTGAGATCAAATTCGGGTTTCCAATCCTATTTGCTCGCCGAGGGTGACTACTTTTATGTCCGATAACCGCCTTACACAGACTGAGCCTTCTCTAAATCCTGCCACCGCAGATATGATTAACATTAAAATCAACGGTCTGGATGTACAGGTTCCCAAAAACGAAAATCTTATAGAGAGCGCCAAGCGCGTCGGTGTCGATGTCCCCTACTTCTGTTATCATCCGCGACTTTCCAAAGGCGATGCTGCGAACTGCCGCATGTGTCTGGTCGAAGTTGGGATGCCCGGCCCGGATGGCACTATCCGCATGATGCCTAAACCGCAGGCTGCTTGTACTATGCCTGCCGCAGAGGGCATGGTAGTTCAGACAGATACACCCAAAATCGTGAAAGACCGCAAGGGTGTGCTCGAATTTTTACTGATCAACCATCCTCTCGACTGCCCGATCTGCGATCGGGGCGGTGAGTGCCCTCTGCAGAACAATACACTTTTTTATGGCCCGCCCACTTCTCGTTATATCGAAGAGAAGCGCCACTACCCAAAAGCCTACCCTATCTCAGAACACGTGGTATTCGATCGGGAACGTTGTATCCACTGCGCCCGATGCACCCGATTTACCGAAGATATTAGCGGCGACGCCCAGCTCGGATTTCTTAAACGCGGCGCCGACATGGAAGTGAACACTTTTGCCGACACCGAGTATAGAAGTAAATTCAGCGGCAACGTAATAGAGCTTTGTCCGGTTGGGGCGCTGCTATCAAAATCATACCGATTCAAAGCACGTCCCTGGGATCTTCACTCGCAGAAGTCGGTATGCTCGAAATGCTCCAACGGATGCAACATCAAAATCGACTATCGTCAGGATAAAATTCAGCGGATCAATGCTCGAATAAATGAGGATGTCAACGAAGAGTGGACATGTGACCGAGGCAAATTCGGCCATGACTATGTTTCTTCCGATAATCGATTAAAAACACCCATGCTGAAGCAGAACGGCGAATGGATGCCAATTTCTTGGACTCAGGCTTATGCCCTGCTTGCTGAGAAACTAAAAGCTGCCGGCTCGAATTCAGCAGGTATAGGCGGCGCTCATCTTACCAACGAGGATAATTTCCAATTTCAGAAACTATTCCGAAAAACTCTGGGTAGTTCAAACCTCGACTCCAGAACGGATAGAGTACACGGATCGGAAACCACGCTCCTCTCAGATAGATTTGGATATCATGGAATGGGAAATTCGATTGCCCAGCTGCAGTCCTTTAAATCTTACCTCATCGTAGGTTCCGCACTTGCAGATGAACTGCCCATAATTTTCCTGCGTGTTCGAAAAGCATATCGTTTCCATGGCGCATCAGTTGTCTCCGCGATTTCTAAAAAAGATTCATCGTCGCCGAATGTTGGAGATTTTGCCACAGTAGAGATGATATACCGGCCAGGCACAGAAATTGCGCTGTTGAACGGTATCCTTAATATCCTATTTAATGAAAACCTGCTTCCCTCAAACCCCGGAGTAGATTTGAAGGGTCTTCAGCAGAGTGTATCGGACTGGACACCTGCAAAAGTTGAACAAGAGACAGGTGTACCTGCAGCTCATATATCTGAGGCTGCACATATTCTTGCAGCCGGCACGATGGCGTTGATCGCTGGAAAAGAGATTCGCGAGCATCCTCATTATGAGACTGTGGTGGCAGCTCTGGGCAACCTGATGCTGGCCACAGGAAATCCCGAAAATTTGAATATACCCGAGCGGGTAGTTAATGCTCAGGGAGCCAAAGACATGGGGATTTTGCCAGATTTGGAGCCGGGATATGCCCCCGTTGCACAACTGGGAAAAAATGCGCACGAAATACTAGAATCAGCTGCGAAAGGCGAATTGCAAGCGCTCTGGATTGCGGGCGAACAGATTCTGAACACTTACCATGATAAGTCTCTAGTGCGACAGGCACTCGATCAGTGTCCTTTTGTAATTGTCAGTGAACTGACGATGACGGAAACCGCACTGTTAGCCGATCTGGTTCTGCCTGCAGCAAGTTTTGCTGAGAAGGATGGAACCTTCACTAGCTGCGAAAGACGAATCCAGAAAATTGAAAAAGTGTTTGAGATATCACGGGATATTAAAGCGGACTGGCTGATATTCTCGGAGCTTGCCGCGATGATCGACGGCTCGCCTATTCCGTTCTCAGCTGCCGACATTTTTACTGAGATTGCTGCGGCCATCACAGAGTATGCCGGAATCTCCTATAAGAGCCTGGGTGATGGTGGGGTGCGCTGGAGATCAGAATCATCCTCCACAAACACTAAGATTTTTACAGCAATATACACTCCGCCGGCAAAAAATTGATCGCGTATGGCTGCTGATGTAAGCAGCAACTAAATTTGAAAGTTATCTGTGCGCAGGAGCGGTTATGCTCGAAAAGTTCAATCATCTATTTATATTTCCAGAATACTTCCACGGGATACGTCTGCCTGGTGTAGTTCCCTATATTGCTGTGCTTGGAAGTGTCGGGTTTATCCTAACGATATTGCCGATGTTGATCTGGATAGAGCGTGTGGTTCTTGCCCTCATGCAAGATCGTTCCGGCCCGAACAGGGTCGGTCCTCGCGGACTGCTGCAGTCTTCTGCGGATGCATTGAAGCTCTTCATGAAAGAGGATGCCCGGCCTAAGAATGTCGATGTCAGCCTCTACCACATAGCACCTGCAATTGCTGTGGTCACCTCCATCTCAGCCGCGGCAGTTCTTCCCTTGCAGAACATCACATTTGAACATGCAAATGGAGTGCAGTTTTCCGTTCCGCTCATGGCTGGCGACGTAAACATCGGAATTCTGTACATCCTGGCAATGTCCTCACTTCAGGTGTATGGCGTGGTCATGGCGGGCTGGTCTTCTAATAACAAATATTCTCTGCTGGGTGGTCTTCGCGCATCCGCTCAGCTCATCAGCTATGAACTCTCTATGGGGCTGTCACTGTTATGCGTTATCGTAATGGCAGGGTCGCTTCAGCTTAACAAGATTGTAGATTCGCAGAATATACTTCCGTTTGCCGGCGCCCCAGAAGCTCTGCGCGGAAGTGTGATGTGCTGGTACTGGATACGAAGCCTGATTGTACCTGTCGTCATTTACACCATCGCCATGATCGCAGAGACGAATAGATCGCCATTCGATTTACCAGAAGCAGAATCCGAACTGGTAGCCGGTTTTCATACGGAATACACCTCGATGAAGTTCGCTATGTTCTTCACTGCGGAGTATGTCGCCATGCTGGTCGTGAGCGGTCTGAATGCGGCCATGTTCTGGGGCGGCCCGCTTCCGCCTCTAAATGTCGTTCCATTTACGCTCATTCCGGGATTTGTGTGGTTAATACTCAAGATCATGGGAGGAATTTTCTTCTATACTTGGCTCCGAGGAACACTGCCTCGACTTCGGTACGATGCACTTATGAATCTAGGGTGGAAGAAGCTGCTGCCTCTTGGGCTAGTTTGGCTGTTCATTATTGCTGGAATGAATCTGGGAACTGACTTGCTCATACACCAATATCCTGGAGCAAAACAGTTTGTTCCACAGGAAGCGAGGTTCCTTGAGCCGGAAGTGAAATCAACGACATCTTCTGACGACTTTGGTTCTGTGGACGACAATCAGGAGCCAGTTCAGTATAATACGCCATCAAGCGGGCGGCGCGGCAGCGCTCCGCATATCAAAGGCATACCTGTTAGCCGTGTGAGATGATAATTCTAGGAACCTTTTTATATACTGCTCTAAGCACGAGGATAATTATACTTAATGTCTGGTGAGTCTGTTAGTTTTTGGATTTTAGCGCTAGTTTCGGTTTTTGCGTCGATCATGATGATCGTCAGCAAGAATCCTGTCAGAAGCGCTCTGAACCTGGTCATCACATTTTTGTGTGTAGCAGGTTTCTATATACTGCTATCAGCACAGTTTCTGGCAGCCGTTCAGATAATTGTCTATGCCGGGGCAATCATGGTGCTGTTTCTGTTTGTCATCATGCTCCTCAATTTGGGAGCCCCAGAGGCGCTGATAGAAAAAGGATCACTTCAAAAACCTGTTGCTGTGGGACTGGGAATATTCTTTGTTGTGTTAATCATCTCCTCTCAGGCGATACTTTCATTGCCACAAGCTGTCGGCAGGCCTTCTGTCACGCAGTATCAGGGCACTGTGGAAGCTATCGGCTTGAGTCTTTTTGATCCCCGCCAACCCTGGCTGTTTCCGTTTGAAATCACTTCGATACTTCTTCTAGTAGCCGTGATAGGTGCAATAGTCATGGCAAAGAGAAAGGTCTGAGGTTGTCTTTGGCGATCACTACCCAGCACTATCTTATCCTTTCAGCAATTCTATTCACTATTGGGGTGATAGGTGTCTTGATAAAACGCAATCCCATCGTCATTTTTATGTGTATAGAACTGATGTTAAATGCGGTCAACTTATCTTTTGTCGCACTCGGCAGACACTACGGTCAGATCAATGGGCAGATGTATGTAATCTTTGCATTGGCTGTCGCTGCAGCTGAAGTATCCGTGGGGCTTGGAATTATTGTTGCAATATTCCGCAGCCGTGAGACAATAGACATCAATGAAGTTAATTTGATGAAGTTCTAATTTATTTCGATTAGATTATTTCCCGGCACTATAGTACCGTGCTGGAATTGCAGAGCCTATCTTCGGTCGCTTAGGCTTCCTGCATGGGCTGATATGATAGGTTTAGTCACCCCCTCTCCCTTGCGAGCTATCGAGCAATATGGGTAATGGGCGTGGGGGCGAGGT
>JANXSG010000152.1 GCA_025352825.1 Chthonomonadaceae bacterium
TCGAAAGGCCGATAATCGGCGCGTTCTCAGTTTTGGTAGGCACTTGTTGTGTGCTGAGCGCCAGGTTGGAATCCTCGTTAAAGTGTGCGTGGAGCTTGGCAGAATTAATTTCGTATCGATAGCCAATCAATCGGGGAAACGTGATCTCGCAATCTATTCTACTTTCCAGCGCACGTACCCGTGTAGGTGTAGGTCCCAGCTTTGGTTCTTTACTAGAGCCGGAACACGGTATGAAGGAGAATGGGACCCCATAAACTTCCGCATATTCAGGCTCAAAACAGTTTATTTCTACCGGCCCATCGGGTGTATCCAGCGTTCGCGGACTAGCGGCATAGCTCATGCGGCGGAGCCCTCTGCCTACCACTTGCTCGCTCAACAGCGGAGTGCCAAATGCACGAACCCCAAGGATATGCGTCACCGTGTTTGCATCCCAGCCCTCTGTCAGCATGGAGACACTGACCACACAGCGTATCTGTTCCCCTAGTTTCCCCGGTTTCCCAACCGTATTCATCACTTCACGGAGTATATCTTCATCTGCAATATCGTCCGCGTTCCTGCCAGGGAAGCGTCGGCTATACTCTTGTTTGAACAGGGTTATCTCTTCATGGGCTATCTTCTTAAAGTCGGCGCTCATCGCTTCGCCAGAGTCCAACTGTTCGGAGTCGATCAGAATAGTATTCGGCCTTCCCATCCATCCGCCGTTGCTCTCATTGCTGAAAAGAGGCAGCGCGCCGGGCACGACGATTTTCTCCCCATTTGAAAGCATCTTCTCCCATCCGGAAACCCAATCATAAATCAGTTTGGAAACATTAGTATTGGAGCAGACAACTATGAAAACCGGCGGCGTTAATCCCTTCGCACGTGCATCCTCGTTGCCTTCCCAAAGCCGATACGACTTCTCATAGTTTGCGTAAAGGCTATGTAATGCCCCTTCCAGTGCCGCAGGCAGTTTAGGTTCACCGCTTACCGCTTCAGTTTTACGTCCTTTTCGCGGTAGGTCATCACGTATTCGCAGCCACAGGTCACGATACGTCGGCTGCTCGCCCACCATCGAATTATCCTGTACAGGTACACGTGGCACCTTTACAATCCCTGACTCTATTGCATCTATCAGAGAGAAGTCCGATACTACCCACGGGAACAAGGTACCTTCCGTCCAGCCTGAACCTTTCAGGAAGAATGGCGTTGCAGATAAGTCATAGATCGCACGTACTCCTAACTTCTCTTTGATCGCTTCAATACCTGATATCCAGATGCGCGCCTGTTCTTTGCGCTTGTTCGCTTCTATGCGGTCTTCACCGGTTAGTTTTTCTTCTGGCGCTTCAGGTTTCGCACGGTAGCAGTGATGGGCCTCGTCAGAGAGAACTACAATGTTTTTCTTATTTCCGAACTCACGGCAGACTCGCCGTACCATCTCACCAGGTGTCTCCGTGAAAAGTGAGGTATCGCCATTTCCAAGTATGGATTTGGTTAGTTTTGAGGCTTCCACTTTCTCGCGTAACTTGAACGCATGGAAGTTTGTGATAAGGATTTTCGCGCGGTTCAGTTCATCCATCAAGTCTGGAGGTACGAGTTCAAGCGCTCGATAGATATTTGAACTGTCGTTTGGCAGCAGTACTCGCAGCCTATCCCGAATTGTAATCCCCGGCGCTATAATCAAAAATGTATCTGAGAATCGCGCATCCTGCGTATTCGCTAACTTATTCAGCGTATGCCAGGCAATCAGCATTCCCATTACAGCCGTCTTACCAGCCCCTGTAGCAAGTTTTAATGCAACACGATTCAACCCAGGATTAGCATCGTCGTTCTTCTCACGAAGCGTATTCGCAATCCAACCATCGCCATACTTCGAAGCCGCCTCCGTTAAGTAGATAATTGTTTCAGCTGCTTCTACCTGGCAGAAGAATAGGTTTCTGCTCCTGTCTTCAGACGTCCAGTACTCTAGCAGCCGCCTCGTGGTGGTCGTAATTCCTGCATGTCCGCCTCTTCTCCACAGATCGACACGCTGCCGAATTTGATTGATAAGTGTGTTGGGTTCAATTCTATCAGCAGTCCATTCGGTATCGAACACTAACTGGCCGCCGCGCTTCTTGGAACGAGGGATGGGGCTGAAGTAGGAGCTCTCTCGGCGTGAAGATACTATTTCGTTGGTGATGCCACTATCGCTGAAACGAAAATGCCTGAGAGGTTCGTCGTATGGCGAATTGATTATAGGATTCTCTATTGTGGTATCTGGCAAAGGACTATTTCCTGCAGGTAGTAGCTATCGACCGACTGAAAACACTGTGTCTATACAAGGGATATTGTCTTATTCAGTAGCAATATTCCTGCCAAGATATTCAAATCCTAGCGAGCAATTGCTAATATTACTATATCAACTCAAAGATGGAAATCCGGAAAGTACTCCAAAAAATAATTATTATTCCGCTACTCTGGATACATCCCCACACCACTCTGTCACAGTCGATTATGCTCGATTTACCCCGAATATATACCTGTTTTTGCCTGAATTAAGGCTCTCAACCCTAATGTCCACGCTCGCTTACCCTATAATTCCCTCGTTCACTAGCGTGCAGTCAAGAGCGATTGCACATTCATTTTATAGGAGGAAATCACCATGGCACAAGGATCACTCGGTGTCCTATTCAATTCACTGCGCGGCAAGGCAGGCAGCGTCGTATTTGCACGCTCTAAAGACGGCACCGTCGTCAAGCCCCGCGTCAGCGCCAAGAACCCAAGAACACCCGCGCAGGTAGCTGTTCGAACCAACCTCGGCAAGTCCGCCGCAGCTTATAAAAACATGACACCCGCACAGGTAACCGCCTGGGCAAACTACGCAAACGCCATCACCAAGCACGACGGCCGAACCGGTAAAACCTATCAGCCCGCCGCCATCACAGCATTTACAGCGCTCGCCAGCAAGTTCCTGCAGAACAATCCTGCCGGAATAGTGCCGCTCACACCGCCGACCAGCGCATTTGCAGGCGATACCATTACCGTCACCACAGTCGGAGCCGCAGGTAAAGTGACCTTCACGGCAAGCGCCGCCAACGTCGCCGGTGTCACCACGGAGATGCTGCTTCAGCCGCTCAAGAGCAGAAACCGAACACCGCAGCCCAAGGGATATCGGACCCGAGCTTTCCAGGCGTTCGCCTCCGGAACCCTATCAAACATCGTCACCACCGCAGCCGGCTGGTACGTACCCGCTTATCGATTCGTCAACAGCGCCACCGGCCAAGTCTCCGGAACCATCATCCTCCCGGCAGTCCAGGCCCTATAATCAGGAATTGTGCCCTCATCCCCTTCCCTTCTCCCGAGCTTTGGGAAAAGGGTGACCAATGATCCGAATCTCCCCCTCTCCTCCGAGCTTGCGAGGGAATAGGAAGGAGAGGGGGTCGGGGGGTGAGGTCGTATTCGCCCCTCTCCCCGCGAGGAACGAGCATCTGGGAGAGGGGTTGGGGTGAGGTCTCCTCCCCCTCTCCTCCGAGCTTGCGAGGGAATAGGAAGGAGAGGGGGTCGGGGGGTGAGGTCGCTATCTATCTCTACCCAGCAGACCGTAGTATCGCCCCATCCAGTACGCCAGCAGCCAGTCCGCAGGCTTATCCTCACGCTGGCCGCCATTGCCCATTATCGCCCGATACGGCTCACCATCCCACATCTGCAGCCCCATCTCACTCCTCGGCAGTACGCGCGTCAGCATCCCATACTCCTTGCCCGGAGTACGGTCAAAAATCACATCCGCACGCTGGCTGTTATCCACCGTCCACTCAATCATATCCAGAGGCCAGTCCCGCAGAGTCTCCACCGCCCGCTCCAACGGAAACGGTTTCCCAGAGTAGTGAACATACGGGAAATCGTAGAAAGGGATACCGTCCATCCCCGCTGTCTCGTGCCACCTATCCATACTCGTCAGCGCCGTCTGTTTCAGAGAAGGCAGCACCAGATGAGACAGCAGCGTCGGGTAGACCATCGAAAGCAGCTCATCCTCAATATGCGTCCGCTCAGAAGGCGTATCGAAACGGGTTAGCAGCATGTTCTTATCGTATCCATGCTTCTTGATAAGCATCTCCGCCGCATCTCTATATTTTGCCTTACCCGTCATGTGATAGGCCGTCCCCAGGTAGGCCATTATCTCCACACTATTACCCGGCTTCTCCTCGCGCCAGTTCGGATCACCATTCAGACTCTCCGGCGACCAGTTCCCCCACTGCGTCCCCTTGCCATCGATATCCTGCAGCACATATCCGTGATCGATTATCCCCCCAATGATCCTATCCACTTGATCCGCTACCAGCTTCTTCTCATCCGCATCAGCAGCCAGATCGTAGTAAGTGGAGTAGCCGAACATATGGCCGTCCACCTCATCCGAACTCGCATCCCGCTTCCACAGCCACTTCCCATCCGCGCTTGGAACCCACCGCTTCTCGATGATCTTTCCTCTCGGATCAGTTATTGCCAAATCAGCAATCTCTTCCGAAGTGAACGTTCGGTCGACCTCGTGTCGAGGAGCAGTCCCGATTTGCAGCACCGATCTTGCAATAAAGTGAGGTGTCCCCGTCACCCGCTGCAGCAGTTGAAGCGCGTGGAATGCCGTTTTGGCATGTTCGCGCGCAGATGGGTCTTTCGTAACGGCATAACGCATCGATTCCGCAGCCAGGAACATCGCAGTATGTTCGCCATCGTTATCGTCATCCTCAATGAAACTTCGCGACAAGTCCCCCGGCGTTTGCAGAACCGCCGGCCCCACCAGTCCCGGAGGCCGGATATGCCGTTTCAGCACCACATCCAGGAAGTAGTCCGCCTTCTCACGCAGCGTCATCCTTTTGTGGCGAATAGCATCCACACCGCCAGCCGTCGCCACCCACGCCGTACCATCCTTCCCTATCGCAATATCCCGCGCATCATCATTTTGCAGCCAGCGCTTACTGTTTCGCACAGTCCAGACGGAGCTCTCGCGCAGATTGACACCACTATTACGTCGAACAACACCAATTTTAGTAGTCAGCCATAATCGGTTGCCATCCCACGCCATAGCACGCGCTTGAGGATTAGGTATGCCTTCTTTACTAATCGACCAGACTTGCTTGTTGAGGCCGTAATAGTATTCGCCCAAAGCAGAAGTTGAAGTACCTCGCTTTACGCCAGAATAAATATCAATTCCCCCTGAAGAGCCAATAACTATAAATCCTTCGGGAGTACGTACAAGTGAGAGCACATTACTGCTCAGAATATCCTTCGGTTTTGAGAGACAGACTGATTCTGATCCGGGTTTGGTTAAGTTCAAACGATAGAGTCCGCTCGCGGTTGCAATCCAAAGCATTCCATCTAATGTTGGCTGGATGGCACGAATGTTGGTCTGCCATTTTCCTTTAACTCGTTCCCATGAATCTCCCTTGCTGCGCCAGATGCCATTCGGCCCGGCAGCAAAGACAGTCTCCGTATTCGAACCCTTCATCTTGATGCCACATATCGCGCTGACCGGAGTATTCTCGATTCCAGCAGATACCATCTGATCATTTGTTACTTTGAAAAGGCCTTTCCATGTTCCAATCCATACAACTCCACTGGAATCGCAGTAGATCGCATTCGTACTTCTTATCTCCGAACCTCCTGAAGGAGTTTTCCACTGCCCATTCACCAGATATCGAACTCCGGCTTTAGTAACCACCCACACTTTGCCTGTAGTGTCAATTGTAATCGCCCTCACATCGTTCTCGGCAGATGTTGAGAGCGGATAACCTTCATGGTAATCCTGTAAGTAAGGAGTATCTTCTATAGGCTTCACATCAAGTGCATGCGAACATCTCGCCTGAGCAAGGAAAAGTTGGCATAGGATTAATAATATACAGATAGATTTCAAAATGATCGACTTCCTTTCAACAAACTTGAACTGAATATCAGTTCTGCAATACTATTAACTCAACCTCCCATTGTTACAGCGAATATCACTATCCACTGAATTGAAGGAGTTTCTTCTCATACCGACGAACTGTTTTGAGATGAACAACTTATCCATCTTACCTAAATCTCATCTGATGCCGAATATTCGAGTTAGTTCGTTTTCTCTATTTGTATGCATTGTGTCAATTGTCTGCCTCTCCGCATTAGCTATGGCTCAGACACCAGAGAAAAAACAACAATCTCCATTTTTACTGCCGCTCACCAACCCCAAAGCCAGGGAACAGAGCTATCTGTCAGCACTAGAGATACTCGCCAAACGTGAATTCGAGCGTGAGCACAATATCCATTTTCCCAGGCTAACGCGCGGCAATCCAAAACGTAAAGAGTTAGCCCTCACCTTTGATGACGGCCCGCATCCCATCTACACCCAGAAACTTTTAGCAATCCTCAAACAGTTCAATGTTAAGGCGACTTTTTTTGTAGTCGGCATGATGGTTGATAAATACCCCGATCTAGTCGGACAGGAGGTCGCGGAGGGGCATGAAGTTGCCAATCACACTTATCATCATCTTCGGCTGCCGCTGCTGCCCGATGTGAATATCGAAGAAGAGTTAAGCAATGGCGCCAACGCAATCGAGCGTGCAGTAGGCAGCTCTACGCGTCTATTCAGACCTCCAGGGGGTGAGTACGACAACGATGTGATTGCAATTACTAAGCGATTGGGATACGTGATGGTTCTCTGGACAGATGACCCTGCCGATTTCGCAAATCCTGGTTCAGCCGTCATCGAAAAGCGAACACTGCAAAACATCACGAATGGCGGAATACTACTTCTCCACGATGGGGTACAGCAGACACTCGACATACTTCCGGATCTGCTCATGCGTCTCAAAAAGCAGGGATACAAGTTCGTCACCTGCTCCCAGATGGCTACCGAGAGAGGGATCATCACCACGGGAGGACCGAGGATAGATCCCCCACCTGCTAAAAAACTTCCTTGAACTAGCTATCGATTGCAATAGATGACACCAACAACTATGCTAAATAGAGAAATATTACGGTCTGCTGCCAGCTACAACGCGTTCTATGTTCGCCAGGTCGTTTCGTATTTCGATATCAATATAACCTGACCTTATGAATATCTCTTCTACAGTTCTAGCCTGCCCCATCCCCACTTCCACCACTAGCTTCCCTCCAGAGATCAGTACTCGCAGTCCCTCTTCTGCCAGTCTGCGATAAGATCCCAGACCGTCCTTATCGGTTCCTTCCAGAGCTAATCTGGGCTCGAAATCTCGCACTTCAGGCTGAAGAGAGCCTATTTCAGTATTAGGAATATATGGCGGGTTAGACACAATGATCGAACAGGATTGACTTCGCACAGCATCCAATAAACTGCTTTGAAGGAAGTGAATTCGGTCGGTTAGATGATGGGCTGATGCGTTGATACACGAAATATGAAGTGCTTCCGCAGATAGATCGACTGCAAACCCTTTTGCACTGTTAATGTTTTTGAGAATCGCGATAAGTATGCAGCCGCTTCCCGTGCCCACATCGACAACAGGAAACTCAGTGAAATCTATAATATCAGAATACTTACTCAAGCAGGAGAGAGCATAATCAACTAACATTTCCGTTTCGGGGCGAGGAATAAGGCAGTTCCGATCTACTCTGAAATCTAACCCATAGAACTCCTGAGTGCCTCGAATATATGCAAGAGGGGTGCGAGCGACGCGAAGTCGTATGTATTCACTAAAACTTTGCCATTGCCTGTTAGTGACCGGGGAGTATGTTTGTGCGATAACCTGTGTACGACTTACACCGAGTGCGAGAGCCAGAAGCAACTGAACTTCAAAACGTGGGGTTTCGATTCCGGCTGCTTCTAAAGCTGATTCGGCAGATATTAACTCGGCTTTGATCTGCAGAGCATTACTGGGGAGTACAGGATTGAGCTTGTCCACGGTCAGAGAATTCGAGATGCTGACGAGCGTGGAGTGGTCATTAGAACAGCAGCGACTGCCTTGACGATGTCCCATGCCAGAAAAATCAACAGTCCCTGAATCACTCCTGAGAAGAGTGACTGATGAGTAGCAGTTATCAGCCAGAGCGTACCAATAAAGTAAATAATGGCCAACCCCACAATACTCGCAGCCATATTTCCCATGTTAATTTTAGATACGCTGCCCTGATCCGATATCTTTTCCGCCAAATACCCTACTACAAAAGCAGCGATAGGATAGCTCCAGAGATATCCCCCTGTTACCCCGAATAGTGTGATAATTCCGCTATGTCCTAACGCGAATACCGGCGCTCCGATACAGCCCAGCGCAAGATACTGGATCTGGGAGATCGCTCCCCAGATGCCTCCCAGCATAAGCCCGCTGAGCAGCACGCCAAACACCTGAAAAGTAATAGGAACTGGTGTCCCCGGAACTGGTGAGGAGAGCCGTGCCCCGATGACAGTCACTCCAGTCATCAATATACTGAGCATCCATTTCTGCACGAAAGTCAACTCTCTGCTTTTTAGACAACCTGGAATTCCCATCGATTGATTCATCATTATTCGTTACCCTGCATACTGTCCCGCATCTTCTCTGCCTCGTCCGCTGCAATAAGATCGTCTATAAATGGCTGGATATCCCCGTCGAGAACAGCAGGAACATTGAAAATCGTTCTGTTCACGCGATGATCCGTGACTCGGCCATCCTGGTAGTGATAGGTGCGAATCTTCTCTGATCTTTCACCAGTTCCAACCTGAGCACGTCGCACCCCAGTCAGCTCATTCGCAGCCTGCTGCAGCCTCATCTCGTATAGGCGGGCACGCAGCACATTGCGCGCTTTTATTTTATTCTGCAGTTGGCTTCGCTCATCCTGGCACTGTACAACCATCCCTGTGGGAATATGAGTAAGCCGGATTGCAGTCGCTACCTTCTGCACGTTCTGACCGCCAGCACTGGAGGAATGGTAAATATCTTCTTTGATCTCGCTCTCATCCAGCTCGATATCGACCTCGTCCACTTCGGGGAGTACCGCAACGGTTGCGGTAGATGTCTGCATCCTGCCACTCGATTCCGTTACTGGAACCCGCTGGACACGATGCACACCACCCTCGAATTTCAGCTGGCTATAAGCCCCTTTCCCATCGATCTCAAATGTGACTTCCTGCACACCGCCTATTCCGGTCTCCTGCAGATTGAGCAGTTCTGTCTTCCATTTACGCCGTTCCGCGTAGCGCACATACATACGGAAGAGCTCGCCAGCAAAAAGTTTGGCTTCTTCACCTCCTGCGGCAGCGCGAATCTCCACAATGACGTTTCTGTCGTCATTTGGGTCTTTCGGCAGAAGTAACTTGCGGATGTTTCCATCAAGCCGCTCTTCCTGGCTTCGCAGCCCTTCGAGCATCTCCTGAGCATCTATGCGCTCGGAGCCTTCGGACATGTCCACCATCTCCACGGCTTCGGCGATATCCGCGAGATTCTGTTTATACTCTTTGTATGCCATCGCAACCGGCTCGATATCCGGTTTCGCCTTGGCAAGCTGCATATATTTCTGATAATCACTGCTTATCTCGGGATCATTCATCTGCGCTACGATATCATCGTAGCGGCGTTCGATCTCATCGAGTTTAGCTTTGGCGGGGCCGAGAGACAAAGTTATTCAACCACCTTCCGTATTATGTGCACAGATGCCCGGTACAGAAATCCGTATGTGTATCCTACGTTGTACAGATCACGGGCTTAGCGAATATTGAGTATGTTCTTTGATTCCCATCTAATCCAGAATAGTTTCAGCATTCAATATACAGCTTATCCATGTTAATTTAAATTGAATTGAACCAGAAGAACAATAGGGCGAGATGTAAGCAGAGCCTTTGTGTAGTTCAGCTATCGCTCAAAACTCTACTGTAACATGGATAAGAAGGATACGCAGGATAAAAACAAACATAGCACAAGAGTGTTCCTACATCATAAATAATTAAAATTCGTGCAACATCAAATTCGCCGATTTAACGCAATTCTGGAGAATAGGATACAAGCACTGCCTGATCATTTTGCATCACTTTTGCTAAAGGATCGTTATCTATCCGTTTTTCAGTATTGTCTGTGAAGCTCTGTTATGGTATCGAATCCATATTACCATGTAAGAGTATACCATGCACTGGTCTCGCACACTATTAGCTATTTAGAACTTCCGGAGCACCAACTGATCTTCACTGCTCTTGAAGAGGGCATCATAATATTTTCTTACAACTTCATATTCATATGGAGGCACAGTGCCGGGGTGTGTACGAAGCAAGTATTTCAGTTTCAAACTTCTTCCATCCGAGGATGCGATAATTGTGCGATTCATCTCCTGAAGGGCGAACGAAAGATGGACATCGGCAGGAATGTCTTCCACCTGGTAGCCCGCTGGAAGCTCGATTATCTCTTCACTCGCGATCAAAGAACTCTCTTCTTCCACGATTGGCCAGACCCTTTTGTCGGCAACAAATGGATTGCGCTTATCCACACCTGCACCATTATCGGAAAGTGGTAATAAGAGCAATGAACTCGTTTTTTTTGCATAGCCGGGCGAGAAAACATTCAGCTCAAAATGAAATGTGCCCGCTTTGAGCACTTCATCGGGGAATACAGACGATTTCAACTGACTGCCCACTGAAAATCCCTGGGCCATTCGCTGTGCAATCTCAACGCGCTTTTCTGGTGTGACTGATCGAAGAACCGATCGAAACTGCTCGCCGAGGGCACCTGTGAAATCAAACTTCTGCTCCGCCTCAGCCGAACCATCTGCCTTAAGCTTGAGCTTAACCGCACATTTTAGAGCGTTTTCATCATTCCCGTACTTGGGCACAGTTTCGAATTTACCAGCACCATCTCGAACGACCAGCGCCTCGGAACCACGATCTGAACCAGGGATATCTCCATACGCGGTAATTTCAGATGTGGCGTCTAGCCACACCTCTTTTCCATCTATCTCTGCCAGTGTAATACAGTGATTGAAGGCGCCTCCATTCAGCGTTGGAAGGGTTGGCTGCCGTGGCGTCTTATCATTTGCCTGAAGCAGTGCGGGATGTGCTGTGATACCTGCTGATTTCAGCATGGTAATGAGCAGCGAAACTTTATCCTTGCAGTCGCCATAGAGCTTTTCAAAAACTTCAGATGCTTGGTGCGGTTTGAATGCAGAAACACCAAACTCAACTCCCACATATCTTGTTTTATCTGCAACCCAGTTGTAAATGGCACGTGCTTTATCTGATTGGGTACGCATCCCCGCGATCAGCTTGTTGACTGTCTGCTCTATCGCAGGAGATGTTTTCATCTGAGGCTGCGCAAGATTCCAGTACCATTTAGTCACATCCTGCCAGGAATTTATTGAGGTGGTCTCCAGATGAATAATCGTCTTTCTGGGATTTGGCATAGATGGTTCAGGAACAATTGGTTCAATATTTTTCATCTCCCATGTGTAGGTCTTCATCAGGCCATTCGAGGTTGACGATACTACGGGCAATGGCGCTTCCGCATTGCTTAGCTGATACCGAAGCGATATTGAAGCAGGCACATGCAAAGTATATCTGCTGAGGCCTACCGGCGCTTCTCCGTTGAACCCCCAATGAGTCCAGAACTGCCCAGGCATAAGGAGCGGTTTAGTTACCATTTCTACTGTGTAATCAATAATGCAGTCATCTTCAATTCCTGGCATCGAGAAGCTGATAGATTTTGCATCATCGTACATCAGATAATCATGAAAGGGTGTAGACAGCATGATATCTTCGTCTTTTAACACCTGAACAGAACCATTTTTCTTGATAGTTCTCGCATTTATAACCTTCACTGTCTGAAAGCTTGCATTGAATGGCAGATCCACTTCGGCTTTGTTTCTTGCTCTCTGATTGAAAAGTTTATAGGTTTCACGGTAACGGGCGATCACGGTTCCATCTGCTTTAACAGTTGCCTCACCAATATCCAGCAGCTGGGCATAGTTACTATTTGGAAATTTATCAGAAGTTGGTGCGGTTTGAATCGCCTGTTGAAGCTGGGCATCGATTTGTTTTGCTGCAGATTTTACTGGCGGTAAGGATGGTTTATACTCCAGCTTATGCTGAACTGTGGCTCCAAATCCATTTGCAGATACACAAGCGGCTGAAATGATAATCCCAAAAGAAATGAAGAAACTGAACACTTTAGACGCTGGCGTCATGTATTAGCACTCCTCTAACATTTTCCAAAAATCAAGAACCAATGAGGCAATTGCAAAGGTTACCGACCGAAGAAATTCATTTCTTCGGAGTGGATATCTCATTCAATGATGATACTCGATTTCCACTAAAGAAAAATATCTTGACAAATTTAATTAATGTTGTTAAAGTGTATAATGTTTTACAGGAGAAATAAACTGGTATGAACAGCGTTGTTGATAATCGACCTCTCTATCTGCAAATCTATGAAGATCTTGAACACAAAATCTCAACGGGTGAGATTCGATATATGGAGCAGATACCTATTTTGCCCGAACTCTGCAAGCAGTATGGCGTAAGTGATGCCCCTGTCCGCAGGGCACTTGATGAGCTCGCGAGAGCAGGATTGGTAGTTCGACGACGAGGGCGAGGCCAGGGAACATTCGCAACCAAAAAACTTGCTCAAACTACCCTGCGAGTTTTGCTTATAGCCAGCTTCGATATCTATAAGGGAGCAATTGAAACCTGTCATGAAGTCTCCGATCTCCTCGCAGGTATTCAGGATGCAGCTGCTGAGTTAAACTGCAATGTGCAGCAGGTTTCCGTAGGTGGTTTTCATCAGCAAACGATTCCGGATGCGGATACCGGTTACCTGATCATAGCGATGTGTGAAGAGGAGTATGCTCTCGGGGCTCGCATGGCAACAGGCCAGGGTGCTCCCTACGTACTCATCAATCCACCTTCAGCATGTGTGCCATGTGTACGTGTCGATATGGAGCAGGGAGCTTTTCTGGGTGTCAACTACCTCGCTCAGCTCGGTCACCAGAGAATCGCCTACGTGGGATGGACAAAAAGTCAATGGTTCGCTCCGCGCTATGAGGGATATTTAAGAGCTCTCCGAGAAAATGAAATTGATCTTGATCCCAACCTGACCCAGCAAACGGATGGTATAGACGCAAATCAGGATGTGGCTGCATTAAATGCGCTGATGTCATTACCAGAACCACCTACAGCAATTTTTGCATGTTCAGACTACCGTGCGCTCCGTATTCTCGCGCACTGCAAACAACTCGGCATCAGTGTTCCTCAGGATATATCGATCTGTGGATACGATAACATAAGTGAAGTGGCCAGCGTCAAACCAGCCCTGACTTCCGTTTATCATCCGCGACGTGAACAGGGACATGCCTCGGTGGAACTATTGAACCGGCTGGTTCATGAGCACAAAATAGAATCGATAGATAAACTTATACGCCCAGAGTTAATTATTCGGGACTCTTGTGCACCTGCGCGAAAAACGCATAGGTTTTAGGTGTGATTTTTTTGCTTATCATGAGTTGTGGTTGGTCGTCAATTGGTTGATACTATAAAATGGAGGAAAGCATGAATAAAGTTAAGGCGTTTACACTCATTGAACTGCTCGTAGTAATTGCAATTATTGCTATATTAGCAGCTATTCTATTCCCTGTTTTTGCACAGGCACGAGAAAAAGCACGCGCGGTCGCCTGTCTTAGCCAGGCAAAACAGATTGGGCTGGCAGCGCACATGTATTCAGAAGACTATGACGAGACATGGGTGGTATATAGCTATGGCATAGAAACACCGGACGTCTACGCTCCAGGCTGGGGGCAAGGGGATGCTCTGGTAGATTGGGAGTACTTGCTCCAGCCGTATATCAAGAATCGAAACGTCTTTGTCTGCCCAAACCAGGACTTCACCTACCTATACTACGAGATATGGCCAGGCGGTGCGAACGTACCCCCAGATCCCACCAATACAAGCTCGGATTGCCCGGGCTGTGAAAAGACTAGCTGGTGCTGGAACGCAATTCAGAAAGGCGTTGGTAACTGGCCTGCAGCGGCAGTGGTGGAACCCAATTTTAATGGAGATACACACTCT
>JANXSG010000207.1 GCA_025352825.1 Chthonomonadaceae bacterium
AGATTGTATCTTCCAAAAACCTGCGCCACTTTATCTGCATGATCCTCCACATAGACGTGGATGACACTCGGAACCATGATATCACTCACATGAGTCTCCGGAGGAGCAATCACGAGGTCTCGCAGGCTGAGCACCCCCACCAACCTCTCTTCATTATCCACAATATAGACATAGTAGATCGTCTCTGCCTTCGGCGCTAGTTCGCGAAGCCGGTTGATCGTCTCATCACAAGATAGGTTCGCCTGAATGGAGACAAGTTCGGTGGTCATCATTCCGCCAGCAGTATCGTCATCATAGCCCATCAGCTCCTTGACATCTTCAGCTTCATCCGGCTCCATCTGCCCGAGCAGTTCATCGCTGCGAGCATTCGACATATCGCCCAAAAGATCGGATGCTTCATCCGGCTCCATCTCCTCGAGGATGTCCGTAGCAGTCTCATCATCCAGATACTCCATGATCTGAACCTGTACATTTGGTTCGGCCTCGGCAATGGTGTCCGCGGCCGTTTCCGTATCCAGCGACTCGATGACCTCCACCTGCTCGCGCGGGCTGAGCTGCTCCACGATATCTGCAATGTCTGCGGGATGCAGCCGGGCAATCTTATCGTGAGAGACCTTAAGCCGAATGCGCCCCCCGCCTGATCCTGGTTCTAGTGTCTGCACATCGTCCCAGGCGATCAGGTTCGATCTTAGCGGGCGCCGAATTAGGCGCGCTGCGGTCTCTATCGGGACAGATATAGCGCTCCCTAGCCTGCGAACGGTCGCCCGAAAACTCGCATCTACTCCCACCACACAAAACTGGTTTCCACACTCAGCGAGCCGCACATCACTCACACGTACAACTCGATAGTCCTGTATATCGACGATCTGTCGATCTAATACGTCATGACGTAAACTCAGGTCATCATCGCTTGGCCGATAGGGAGTGATCTGATCTATCGCAATTTTAAGCCTAATATCCCCGTTTATCTGGCCGCTTCCTGTAGTAATAAATGGATCGGTTTCAAACTCGAGCATTTCGTATGGCAGGCAGGTATCTCCTGAATCCGTTTTGACGATGACAGCGTTTAGCGTGGGCAGCCTGCCGCCTACACCCGCGACAGCATCGATTATTCTGCCCAATTTCTTACCTTCTCGGGATAGAACTCGCTTATCTAATATCTGGGTCAAATACTTCATACTGCTGCGCCTCCGGTCTGATTATACCACGCGACTTAAAGCAGACGGGATTATCACCATAGCGGATTGCAGCGATACCGATAGAAACAACATATTCACACAACAATATACGAAGTGATGCCCTCCCACCGATATTGTGATGGCTTGACAATCAGTATAAAATGGATTATGATAGAGTTGGTATATAGGTTTCTCACTATAGTTCTTTGAACTATTCTAAAGAATTGAATTTTAATTAAATTTGTTTCGAAAGGTATCTGGCTATGCAACGACGCGCTTTTACTCTCATCGAACTCCTTGTTGTCATCGCAATTATAGCGATTCTAGCCGCTATCCTATTTCCTGTATTCGCACAGGCACGAAAACAAGCCCGTTCGATTACTACCGTCTCAAACTTGAAACAGATTGCTCTTGCAAGTCTAATGTATGCTCAAGATTATGATGGCGGCAATGTTTTGACGGATTCTGGCCCCAATTATGCTACACCCACATGGTCGACATTGTTGAACCCATACGTCAAAAGCCTTCCACTATTCTGGGATCCGGCACGCCCCTCTTCTCCTGGAGCTGCGTTCGAGGGTTATACCGCGGATACTTTAACCACCATAGCGATCAACGACGCTGGCACAGCTGGATATTTCCAAGGTTCAATGGATAACTGGGGCGATTATGTATACGGCCGAAATCTAGATTCACAGGAGTTCCCCGCAGAACGCATGGCGTTTATAACGGATATGTGGCAGGGAACCAATGTCGGATGGTACTACATTCGTAATTATCAGGCTAGCTGGGTTGATATGAGCCAGGATTACACCGATTTCTCCTGGTACAACAGTGTCTGGCAAACTAGACTTTTCCACTCAGGCAATAATATACCTGTTGCATATCTGGACGGCCATGCTGGAAGAATCAATCGAAGTAAGTTTGTTTCATGGGACGAAGCACCTGATCAAACCACGTGGTTTAAGCTAATGACAGATCGAAATCTGTTCAAGTTCTGGGGCAACACATGGAGCGCCACCCAATGATCTTTTCTGTAGTGAATATGAAACTTTTGTTACTGGCTTGCGTTACCGTAATGGTTATATTGGCTGGTGGATGTGCACCTTCAGTGCCGGGACTGGAGAATAAACCTCCTCCAGCTGGTGGGCCAAAAGTAAACAATCGTCGGCCTCCGGGTGAAATGAACAAGCCTATACCTAATAATCATTAAATTTCACTGCACGACAATAAACGAACTTTCAATACCCTTCTCTTTTATAGAGAGGGGTATAATTCTGAACGAAAATGACATGGATATGTGCTGAAAAAAAATGTTAACTCTCCGAGCACTCTCTCAAACTGAAGCAGTTCTGCTGCACGATGAATTGAAGACCACTCCCAACATACTAGGTTATACAATTCCAGAATTAATGCGATTCCAAAATGTGATCGTTGCTGAAGTCGATGCGCGTTTCGCGGGAGTGTGCATTAGTAAGGACCTGCTTTTTAACTGGACTGATATCGCGGTTCTCTACATTCTTCCTGAATTTCGAGGCCGAGGCCTAGCGCGCGAACTTTATACTGCCGCCTGGGAAAATGCCATATTGAAAAGACGGCACATCTTCACCTGGAGCTGCAGTCCGGAAGTAGTTCATCTGATGGAGGATTTTGGAATGACGACCTCAAAATCGATGTTCCGGATGCCTCTTGCAGTCCATTTCCACATGAATGTTCATATGATGAGCTGGTATCGTATAAGCGAATCCATTCGAAAAGGCAGAGCAATGAAACGAGTGATGCCTCTCATGGTAGGTACTAAAAAGACGAACTAGCTTTGCTCTGAGAATATTATGAGTTTAATGTCTGCCGCATGAATATATTTATTGCTATTCGTGACGGAGAGCGTCTATAGGATTTAGTCGAGAAGCGCGAATAGCAGGATATATTCCAAAAAAGATACCAATGCCTGCTGAAAAGAGGAAAGAACCGATCACCACTGGGATAGGTACAAACACTGCTATACCTTTTTGTCCTGTCTGTTTATCGACTAGCGAAGGTATGAAGGTTGTAATGTAATGAATGAGGTACGCTGATCCCGTCCCGACAGCAACACCTGTCAACCCACCAACCCCGGATAGTGTAGCCGATTCGATGAGAAACTGTATGAGAATATCTCTTCGTTTGGCGCCAATTGCCTTTCTAATACCAATCTCACGTGTTCGTTCTGTCACCGTAACAAGCATGATATTCATGATACCAATGCCGCCAACCAGAAGCGCCAGCCCCGCGATAGAACCCATTACCAGAGTAAAGATAGCCAGTATCTGGTTGATACTATTCAGCATGTTATCGAAACTGTCCACTTTCCACCCAGGCAAGTTCTGATAACGCGCCATTAAAACATGCCAAACCTGGTCTTTTGCTTCGTTCATATGCTCTAGATCAATTGGCTGAGCATACAGTTCGCCTGCCATTTCACTGCCAAGCATACGTTTCTGAACCGTGGACAGCGGTACAAATACGTTTTTATCAGAATCGCCTTCGAAAGTACGTCCTTTTTCAGTTAGAACTCCCACCACCGTGAGGCTCAACCCATTTACTTCGATACTTTTACCGATGGGATCCGCGTGATGGAATAGTTCATCACGTACTTTTGTGCCAATGACACATACTTTTGCCCAGTTATTGAGATCTTCCTCCGATACGAAGCGACCCTGAGCTATCTGTACGTTGCGCATCCTGTCGTACCCGGGAACTACACCTTTTGCATTTACATCGGTATCTTGGCCAGCATATTTGGCGTGTGCATTTCCGATGGGCATTTCGGGTGCCAGTGACTTAAGCAGGCTGCATTTTGCCTTGATCGCTGCCACATCCTGCATTTTGAGGCCTTCGATGTGATGCGTAAGCACTTTCCTTTCTTCCTGAGTGGGAGCGTACACCACAAGGATTAGGTCTGATCCCAGCTTGTTGAACTCATTCGTTACCCGTGCCGATGCGCCTTGAAGTATGGCAACCATCATAATCACGGCGCTCACCCCAATAATAATCCCAAGCATTGTCAGCCCGGAACGCAGCTTATTTGCACGCAGGTTTTCCAACGCAGTCGAAACGGCATAGAAGAAATTCATGTGTAATAGGTTTCCTTAACCCGGTCCCTCACCCATTTCGATGGTCTTGCGCGCAGGTCCTTTATAAGGATTCTGCTTGAGTTTCTTGCCAGCAGTTAGCCCAGAAATGACCTCTGCAAAATCATCGCCTCGCAGCCCAATCGAGATCGCATGAGGAGTGGCAGTATCCACTTCCTGGCCATCCTTCTTGATTTTACTTACAATCTGCACGGTAACTTTTTCTCCTTCTCCCTGTATACAGCTTACAGGTATTCGAAGAACATTTTTCTTTCGTGCAACAATAATAGAACAGTGTGCGCTCAATCCAGGTTTGAGGCGAGGATCGGCGTGATCGACCTGCACTTCTACTGAGAACTTAATTACCGATTGAGTGCTTGATGACGAAGTGTTGCTCGCCGCAGCAGTGGCAGCGTTGGTAGCGGCAGGGGAGACCTTGCGTACTTTCCCGATGAACGTAACTCCGCGTGCCGCATCAATAGTAATTTCCGCCAGCAGCCCAGGCTTCACTTTTGCAATATCGACCTCGTTAATTTCAATTTTAACCAGCATGGTCTCCATATCGGAAATCTGGAATATTGGACTGCCGGAAGAGAAAGAGGAGATAGCAGAGGTAATGAGATCGCCTTGTTCGACATAACGTTTGGTGACCATCCCGTTCATCGAGGCGCGCAGAGTGGTATCTCTCTGCTGGACAAGCCTCTCATCAAGCTGGTTCTGAATCTGTTTCATGTCGGCTTCTGCGGCGAGAGCTTCGTCATGGCGCATCATGTTCTGTGTTTTGCCCGCTCGGGAGGATTCAAGCTGAGCTTTTGCTTGCATCAGGGCGGCTCTCGCGCTTTCCACTTCGTTCCGTTTGGTGGCGGGCAGCACACTGGATTTCGCCTGAGCCAACGATGCCTGCATAAGTCTTTCCTGGCCTGCAGCGCTTGCAATCTGACTGCGGAGATTATCCTCTTCCAATGTGTTCGTCTGTATGATTCGATCCAGCCGCTGTTTCACGTCTCTAAGATGCGCTGAGGATACATCCCTTTCCGTTTCCGCACTATCCACAACAGACTGCGATACAAACCCCTTTGCCAGGAGTTGGTTTTGCCTGCGGAGGCTGCGCTCGGAATTCTCCAGCTGTGCTTTCGCCTGATCGTACGCTGCTTGCGCAGATACCACCGCTTGAGGATGGGTGGACTGCCTCATTAGATCGAGTGAATCTCGCTGTGCTTTGAGAGTAGATTTCGCAGATTCGAGGTTGGCGGCAGCAATATCTATATTCTGTTTCGTGAATTCTGGCTGAACTTTGGCTTCTGCTTCCGCCAGCTTCAGACGGGCTTCTGCAGCCCGCATATTCTGTTGGTACTGGTCTATCCCTGTCGATGTTTGCGACTGTTGATAGTCGGAGTTGTGATTGGCAGAAGAGAGTCTGGCTTGCGCTGCAGAAAGCTGAGAACGGAGCGCGGCAACCTGGCTATCAATTTCCTGAGGATCAATAGCAGCAAGCTGCTGCCCTTCTTGAACGATTGCACCTTCATCTACCAAGAGGCGGGTGACTCTCCCGCCAACTTTGGATTTGATGTCTGTCTTTTTGAGAGGCTCAATGGTTCCGATTTCAACCACTTTAATTTCGACATCGCCTATAGCCGCTGTTTCTGTTTGCTCTGCCTTTGCTTTTGGCTTGAGAAGCGCTTTAATTCCAAATCCCAGTACAAGAACAACGATAATAGTGGGTAAGCCGCATCCCAGAAATAGCTTTTTCTTCATAATGTTTGAGTGATTTCCGTTTTCGAAGTGAAATGATGAAAGCAGGGATATAGTACCCGCCAGAGTTTGATTAAGTGTTATTACAGATCAGGCAGAACAATGTGACAGCAAGGTTTAATCTATTCGAAGTTCACTACGTATAAAATACTCCGCCCGTTTCATCATTGCTATAAATATAGTAGTCTTTTGCAAAAGTCTCATGGTAGTTGCAACACTCTTCACGCCCTCACCCCCCGACCCCCTCTCCCAAAAACAGGAGAGGGGGTGACTATGGCATAAGTTTTTCAATATATATAGGGTATTGTCTTATTATAAACGCTTATCCCACAAAACGGGAGAAAGGAAACCAACGATTGATGACTCCCCCTCTCCTGTTTTTGGGAGAGGGGTCAGGGGGTGAGGGCTTAAATGTGCATATACTTCGACTTTTGCAATTACCTCATTCGTCAGCATTAATCATCGCTCGTTCGTATTTCTTTTAACCGCAGAGACACAGAGAGAACAGATAAATTCTGAGTATAATAAACTGCATAAATTAAATCAACTTAACAAAACTACCCTTCTCGCGCAGAGATCGCAAAGGCGCAGATTACATTTTATCCTTGTAGATAAGTACAATTTTGGCACACAGGGATTCAGGTATTTTCACACTTTGGACGCTTATGATTGATTTATTTCCCATTCGTCACGTAATATTCCCATATAGACCTGGTCCGCATAGATTCCATTTTCATAGATATGCAGACGCAGACGGCCTTCTTCCGCAAATCCGCATGATTTATAACACTGAAGCGCACGTTCATTTGTGGAAGATGTGCTCAGCCATACCCTTCGTACATTTCGCAAAATAAATGCATAGTGCAGCAATAAGCCCATAGCTTCTCGGCCATAGCCAAGCCCCCATTTATCACGGTCTCCAATGGTGATGCCAATTTCACAGGTACGGCAAAGTTCGTTAAACCCAAATATTCCGCAGTATCCGCTCATTTCCCCATCAATTTCGATAGCAAATCCACCACTAAATATAAACTCACCTTTCTCATACTCTGCTTCAATCTGTTCAAAACGGAGTGGTGTAGGCGGACCTCCTCCGCCGGCCAGCTCTACTTCCACATCGGTCCTGTACGCCCAAATTTTCTGAAGATCATCTTTTCGAAATGGTCGAAGTGTTACTCTGTTACCTTTAAGCATCGTTTCTAACTCCTAATATTCTACACTCAACCATGTCAGCCAAGTAAAATTTGATCGCATGAAATAGTATTTCCTCGGATTTGAAGTTATACCTCATATTTTGCTGTTAACTTCTTGATCATCTCACTAGGCATGAACCACAAAGCTGTCTTGGAATAGCTTTTTAGTTTAGGCGAGGTTAGTGTGCAAAATTGATTTGAATTTGGGTACAACATGCATGCATTACCCATATTTTATGCAGATTGCAATCTTGAAGTGTTAAATGTTTTGAAGGAAGGTATAATAACTCGGTTATTGTGAATACTCCTAAATTATTTTAAACAGTATCTCTCGCCCTCTGGCAACCGATGTAAATATTCCTAAAATTAAAGCCTTAAGATTGTAATAAAGCGGGAGCGCCGTACTCTATGATTGAACAATTGCCACCTAAAGATTCGCATGAACCAATGCCTCTTTCGCAGGCTTCTCAGCCCAATGTGACTGTCAGTAATAAACTTCGAAAGTTGGTATTTGGTAACCCAATATCCAGTGAAAATAGTGAGCACACTCTCCTAAGTAAAATAGTAGCACTTCCGGTCTTCGCTTCTGATGCCATCTCATCAGTAGCTTACGCCACTCAACAGATTATTCTGGCACTGGGCGGCGCGGGGCTCTATCTGGCTTCAAGATCCGGCGAGTATGGGCACTACACCATGCTCATTACCGGTCTCATCGTGGCTCTGCTGGTCATCGTAGTCATCTCTTATTGGCAGACAATCTATGGCTACCCGAGTGGCGGCGGATCCTACATTGTATCTAAGGACAACCTTGGCACTCTTCCTGGACTGATTGCAGCAGCCGCTCTATTGATTGACTACGTGCTCACGGTATCTGTTTCTATAGCTGCTGGAGTGCAAAACCTCCAGGGAGTGCCTCAATTTGCAGCATGGCATGTAAAGGAACATTTAGTAGTATACTGCCTTCTGGCTATCTTCCTACTGACGGTAGCTAATCTCCGAGGTTTGAAGGAGTCCGGCACTCTTTTTGCTTTACCCACCTATCTCTTTGTGTTGATGTGCTACCTCATGATAGGCATAGGATTTTTTGGCCATCTGTTTAACTGGCAGTTTCATCATGAGCTAGTAAATCAAGACTGGAAGTCCACCGCGAAATCATCAACAGAAGTGATGGGGCTGCTGGTTCTCCTGAAAGCTTTTGCCAATGGCTGTTCCGCTATGACGGGTACAGAAGCTGTGAGTAATGGAATACCAGCCTTTAAAGAGCCAAAGTCGCATAACGCTGCGTTGACACTTGTAGGAATGGGTGTTATTCTAGGAACCATATTCCTCGGAATTTCAGCGCTGGCAATGAAGTTCCATGTGGTCTACTGGGAAATGCCGAATGGAGAGACTGCAAACCCAGTAATCGATCAGATATCCAGCGCTATATTTGGTCATGAAGGGCGATGGGCATTCCTCTATATTATCACCCAGATATCTACTGCTCTTATATTGGTATTGGCTGCAAACACCAGTTTTGCAGATTTTCCCCGGCTTGCTTCTATTCTTTCACGAGATAGGTTCCTTCCCAAACAGCTCTCCAACCTCGGTGATAAGTTAGTATTCAATAATGGAATTTTAATACTCGGAGTATTTGCTGCGCTTTTAATTGTGATTAAAAATGGCAGTGTCGATGCTCTTGTCCCGCTCTATGCCATTGGAGTTTTTCTGGCGTTCACCCTTTCTCAATCAGGCATGGTCAAGCACTGGATGCACCTCAAAGTGCCGGGCTGGAAACTAAAGGCTTCCATTAACGGAGTTGGCGCAGTCGCTACTTTCATTGTGTTGTTGGACATCGCATTCGAGAAATTTGCGGAAGGCGCCTGGATCGTAATGTTGCTGATTGCTGCTCTTGTGTTGATGTTCCGCAAAATCTACAGCCACTACGCGGATGTAGCGCAGCAGTTAAAAATGGTGAACTACCATCCTTCTGTCGCGGCTATGCATAATACGGTGCTTGTACTAGTTCCAAATTTGCATCTCGGCGTAATGCCTGCATTGGAATATGCCAGAACGCTATCGCCAGACTGCCGAGCCGTTCACATTGCTACCGACCCAGAAAAAACACCGTTCTTAAAATCGCGATGGGAAGAGTGGGGGCAGGATGTTCCTCTCGTAATACTAAACTCACCTTTTCGTTCCCTAATGAATCCAATAATGCGTTATCTTGATGCAGTGCAGCTTGAGAGGCGAAATCACATCGTTACGGTGGTGGTTCCAGAATATGTTCCAACGAAATGGTGGCATAGTCTCCTGCATGGTAATTCTGGCCTACTACTGAAACTGGCGCTGCTAGGCAGACGCGATGTGATAGTTGCAAATGTGCGTTACTACCTACAACGGTCGGATGTCCCTCCGCCTGCGGATGCCATGGCTGAAGAGAGTGCCGCTATAATTCCCCCCGTCAGTTCTAATGGAGGTTCTCATGATCATTGAGACCAAGGGTGACGTCGTAGAGCTCTCCGGATCCCTTCACAAAAATCAGTGGCTCACTATTCGCGCAGCTGTAAATCTGCTTCTGCACGACCATCCTCAAGGAATCATTGTCGATTGCAGCCATCTTGATAATATATCTGAGAATGGTGCGAAGACATTCCTCGAAGCGATGCGGGATATCGAAGCCGCAAAAGCACGAATCGTCGTCGCGAACCTGCCAGATAATGTCCGCACGGTGTGTAATTCAGTTCCAGGAGTGCGATCTCAGCTCGCCATCGCGGATTCGGTTGCCCAAGCCAGATCCTCACTGCGTATGGCTGCGGCAAGTTTTGTAAATCAGGCCACAGCCGCAAATGGAAAGAAAAGCGCCATCATACTTGTGCCGCTGCTAACCGGTTTGGATTTGACTTATGGAGCGCATCTTGGCGGAAGATTAGCAAAAGATGGACGTTCGGAAGTTCGACTAATCTATTTTCTGGAAGTGGCACGCACCCTGCCGCTCGGAGCGCCAATGATGGCAGAAGAACAGGCTGCGCAGGAATCATTGGATCGCGCGATGCAGTATGCCCGCCAGCTGAACGTACCCTCATCTACACGAGTCGAGCGAGTACGCGATGCAACCGAAGCCATACTAAGCTATATACGTACCGATCATGTGGAAGTAGTAGTAGTTGGAGCAGCAAATGAACCCATGGGTGGTGAGGGGCACGATACTTTCCATGAGCTTGTTGACTCTCTGCTGCACCGTTCGCCATGTGAAGTAGTCATCGGACGATTGAAGGCAGGAGAATAGGGCAGTGGCGATTCCTATACCAGAGTATCGTGATATTGTACGTCGTGCTCTCGCTGAAGACATCGGGACAGGGGATGTGACGTCTCAGTTCATCATCAGCCCAGATATTATCTCGAATTCCATGATCGTTGCGAAAGAGTCAGGCACTGTTTGCGGGCTTCCTATGGTTGAAGAGGTGTTTTTTCAGATTGATTCAACCTTGAAATTAGAGTATCGTGTATCAGAAGGATCGGAGATAAATCCTGGGGATTGTCTTATGACAATCAAAGGGCGTGCGCAGAGTATTCTTTCTGGCGAGAGAGTGGCACTGAACTTACTCCAGAGGCTTTCTGGCATTGCTACTTTAACTGCTCGCTTTGCTAAATTGGTGGATGGTACCAAAGCTCGCATCGTCGATACCCGCAAGA
>JANXSG010000240.1 GCA_025352825.1 Chthonomonadaceae bacterium
CTTTTCCATTCTTGCGGCGTTGGCGATACTCGGCATCATATTTTCTAACAGTCGTTTTTGGGCAGTGAGGTCACGCATTTTTTTCTGGTCGTCAGGCGTTAGCGAATCTTTTTTCGTCTGAAGGCTGGCGAGTTCTCGCAATTTTATGTCCGAACTGGATCGCAGCGTTTTTAATCGTGTAGACTGATCATCTGTCAGCTGAAACTTGCTGCAAAGATCCACGTACTCGTCTCTCTCCTGGTCAGTCAGGTAGGGGGCTGCAGCAATACTGTTCACCCTCTGCTGAGCATCTGCATCGAGTTCCAACGATTTTTGAAGAACTAGATCCGGTGCGCCCGATGAAGAATAAACTTTATCCATATCCACAACACCGATGCTTCCTCCGTTTTCCACGCTTTTCGAATCCGTTGCCTGGCGTGCATTACTTATCAGCGATCCACAACCAATAAGAAGTGCAAGAGTCAATACACCTCGATTAACTAGATTTTGAGTCGTCACTGATATCCTCTTTCAGAAAGTGAACAATTATCGCGTTTTTCAGGCAATATCTTCACACGTCCAGCGTCGACATAAACACGGTGCTCGGCAAATAGTTTAACCGCTTCGACATATACTTCATGCTCAAGCGGCAGAACTCGAGCGGAGAGTGTTGCAGGAGTATCTTCATCAAGTATTTCAACTGTACGCTGCAAAATAATTGGCCCATTGTCGTATCGATCATCCACAAAATGTACCGTACAGCCAGAAAATTTCATTCCACTTTCGATTGCTGCCCTATGCACATGTTCCCCGAACATACCCTGTCCACCGAATAATGGCAGCAGAGCAGGATGAACATTCAATATAGCATCTGGGAATTTTTCCACCACTTTTTCTGGCAGTTTGAGCATGTATCCACAAAGGCAGATGAGGTCAATTTTTTCTCGCTCTAATATCCGCATGAGTGTGGCGGAGTATCCATCAGAATCATTCTCATATTTTTTGGGTGAAACTATCGATGTATATATATTTGCTGCTTTCGCTCTCTCGAGTGCAGGTGCATCGGATCTTGTTCCGATAACAAAGGCGATTTTGCCGTTGATTCTCCCATCGGCACATGCATCGATCAAGGCTTGAAGGTTTGTTCCACGACCGTGTCCAGATACTAGTACCGCGATTTTAATGGGTTCTTTCAGCACAATACTCCGAATCGATTTTATTGTTTAATGACATGTTATACAAAACGGAGTTTTTTTCCTTCTTTCGCGGCAGCATTACCTTTATAAATATCCTCAATTCCATCAGCATTATTTTAGTACCTAAGAATTTATATTGCGTTCAGAATGCACGCAGTCTTGTTTTTCCCGACTACGGGTTAAAGGGGACGAGAAAGTAATGACAGTTACGACTATTTCCTGGAGTTGAAAACTCGAGGCATCAAAAACTGGCGTCTTTCAGACGCGAATCCCGTACAGAGGACGGCTGGCCGCAGGCTTTCCAGACAGATACTTCAGTGCCCGGCAATGTGAGGGGAATTATTTTAGAATAATTTCACGTCCACTTTATCCCGTCGTGAATCCATATATGTTCCGTGAAATCCTTTTGGTTCTGGCTCTGCCAGCTTAGGAAGAGCGGAATAAATGCTTACCGCTAGATGGAAAGTCGACTTTTAAGAAGTCAGAAGGTTTTGAATTACAATCTTGACTTTGCCATATTCGATACGCTATAATATTATTATGAGATATACGTACCTGAATATATTCATCCTCATTCTGCAGGCGGCGTGGGAGATGTGACACCCAAGATGTCAATCCTGCGTCGCCTTCGACCGCGCTAAGCTGAGACGATAAATCGTTGAAAGCGGCGCGTTTTTTCGTGTGTGTTTTTAGATCAATCGGCTCTTAATTCGGTAGATATGGCTGAACATCCACCGACCGTTGCATCATTAATTTATAGATAGGGAAACCATGACAGACTTACCAACAAACGAGAAGCGCGACTATCGCGGCACGCTCAATATAACTCTTAGTGACAAAGACCCTGGAGCGTTCCAACAAAGAGGGAGCCTGCCCACACGTGAACCAGCCTTCCAGGAGAGGTGGGAAACTCAAAATATCTACCGTAAAAGTGTCGATAAAGAGTCGCCTCGCGGGCAGTTCATACTCCATGACGGCCCTCCCTATTCCAATGGGAATATCCATATCGGGCATGCACTGAACAAGATATCCAAGGATATCGTTACTCGATTTCGAACCATGCAGGGTTACCGATCACCATACGTCCCCGGATGGGATAACCACGGAATGCCCATCGAAAATGCAGTGGCGCAGAAATTTCGGGATAAGAAGGAGGTGGTTGATCGTGTCACCCTACGTAAAGCCTGCAGGGAGTACGCTGAAGGGTGGGTTGAAAAGCAGCGGACTCAGTTTGAACGACTCGGTATTCGCGGCGAATGGGATAATCCTTATCTCACGATGAACAGTGATTTCGAATCTAAGATAGTTGAAGTCTTCGGCGAACTAGCGCTTAAAGGTTTCATCTATCGCGGACTGAAGCCGGTAATGTGGTGTTCGACTTGTGAAACGGCTCTGGCAGACGCTGAAGTAGAGTACGAAAACCACATCTCCAGCAGCATTTATGTGCGTTTTCCAATAACTGATGACCCCAACCGAATTGTCCCTAAAAGTTTGGAAAACACCTATGTTATCATCTGGACTACAACTCCCTGGACTATTCCTGCAAACCTGGCAGTGGCGGTTCATCCGGAGTATGAGTACTCCTGGGTAACAGTGGGTGAAGCTATCTATCTTATAGCATCATCATTAGTCGAAGCCGTGATGAAAGCAGTAGGAGTTTCAGATTATTCGGTAACCAGTACGGTACAAGGTGAGCAACTGGCAGGCCTCGTCAGCAGGCATCCCCTTTTTGATCGCCCTTCCCCCGTAGTTCATGCGGACTATGTAACGATGGATGCGGGCACTGGAATTGTCCATACTGCTCCTGGTCATGGCAAAGAAGACTTTGAGACTGGCCTAAGATATGGACTTGAGGCGCTGAACCCGGTAGATGCCTCTGGCAGATATACGAAGGTTGCGGGTGAGTACAATGGAAAAACGTTTGAAGGGCTGCCAGTAGTCCTGAGCAAGAAAGGTGAGGATAGTCCTGCCAACCGTGTCATTCTGGATGCGCTTCAGGAATCTGGTGCGTTGCTCAACATGTCCAAATTTGAGCACTCTTATCCGCACTGCTGGCGTTGCCACAATCCCCTCATATTTCGTGCGACGGTGCAGTGGTTCATGAACATAGATCATGACGATCATAGAAACAGATGTCTTGCAGCGATTGATGAAGTAGAATGGTTTCCGAAAGAGAGTATCAACCGAATCAAAAGCATGGTTTCAAACAGGCCCGATTGGTGTGTCTCGCGACAGCGATCCTGGGGAGTAGGTATACCCGCTTTCTACTGTAACGACTGCGACGCTTCTATTCTGACGGAAACATCGATTCGTTCGGTAGTAGAGCTAGTACAAAAAGAGAGTTCGGATGCCTGGTACGAGAAGTCTCCAGAAGATATTCTCCCCCCCGATTTTAAGTGCCCGGAATGCGGTGCAGGCAAAGATCGGCTTCGCAAGGAGACCGATGTACTGGACGTATGGTTCGATTCCGGTTCGACGAATCGAGCAGTTTTAGAGAACTCAAAACAGTGGCCCGATCTTTCCTGGCCGGCGGATATGTACCTCGAAGGTGGCGATCAGCACCGGGGATGGTTCAATTCGTCTCTCATGGTAGGCGTTGGAACGAAAGGGAGCGCTCCTTACCGCAGCGTCGTGACGAATGGGTGGACTCTAGACGAACACGGCCATGCTATGCACAAGAGTAAAGGGAACGTTGTCAACCCACTCACCGTCATAGAGAAATATGGGGCTGATGTATTGCGCTGGTGGGTGGCATCTACAGATTTCATGGAGGACGTGAGCTGCGGCGATAATGTGATAAAACAGGTGGGTGAAACCTATCGACGCATCAGAAATACATTTCGATTCCTTCTAAACAATCTGTACGATTTTGATCCAGCAGTAGAATTTGTACCGGATGACGAACTGGAGGAGCTCGACCAGTGGATAATAGCGCAGCTCAACGAAGTGGTAAAGACTGCAATAGCTGCATACGATGTGTATGAGTTCCATAGAGTATATCATGCAGTCCACAACTTCTGTGCAGTGGAGCTATCTTCTTTCTATCTGGACGTATTAAAGGACAGACTATATGCATCCGGAAAAACCTGGAAGGAGCGTCGTTCAGCGCAGGAGACGATGCTTCGAATTGCGCATACATTGGCAAGACTGCTTGCTCCGCTGCTAGTTCACACTTCCGAAGAGGTATGGGACTATCTGAAGCTGCCAAATAAAACAGAGAGCGTGCATCTTGCCGAACTGCCATATCCGAATCAAGGCGATGTCGCTCTGATACGCAGATGGAATCCTGTGCTCGAACTTCGGGAAGTCACCAAGAAAGCCCTCGAAGAGGCCAGACATTCAGGAGCTATCGGAAATCCGCTTGAAGCGAAACTGGAAATCACGCTGTCTGCAGAGATGGAGATGGCGATCCATCCATTTATTGAATCACTGCCTTCTCTGCTTCTTGTATCGCAGGTAATGATTCACGTAGGCGCAAACGAAGCTGTTGAAGTCAAAGCTTCGGCTGGTGATGGAGTAAAATGTGCGCGATGCTGGCTTATGAAACTTGACGTTGGCGGATCAGATGAGCATCCTGATCTGTGCGGACGATGTGTTCGTGCGATTGGTGGATAGGGGTTCCATTCACCTCACGCCAACCACTCTTTCGGCCGCTCGTTCCTCGCTGGGAGAGGGGCAAATGCATATATTAGTCACCCCCTCTACTTTGCGAGGAACAAGCAATATGGTAGAGGGGTCGTGGGGGTGAGGTTCAATTTCGTATCCGGGCACAGAAGTACCCGTCTGGAAAGCGTGGCTAACCGCACTACGAGCGGGTAGTTAACTGCAAATTCGCGATTGTATCTCCCCCCTTCTCCTGTTTTTGGGAGAAGGGGGTCGGGGGGATGAGGACAAAATGGGGAGACATGATGTTATGAAAAGTTCAGTTTCAAATAAAATAATGTTCCAAATCTTGAATTTTTCGATTATCTCGGTTCTGATTTTATCTACAAACTCTCCTGCTTTAGCAGACATGTTCAAACCGAGTGCCAACCAGCAGACAAAACTTGGTGATCAGGCTGCAGCACAGGTGCTTAGGAAATATAGAGAGGTCAAAGATGAGCGTGCAGATCGATTCCGTCAGCTTGGCCAGCGGCTGGTAAATGCCCTTAGTCCCGGGGAACGCGGCCCATGGAAATATCAATTTCATGTGATAGAGAGCAAAGAAGTGAATGCATTCGCACTGCCTGGCGGCCAGATGTTCATGTTTACCGGGCTGTTGAATCGCATCCATTCCAATTCAGAACTGGCAGCGGTGACAGGCCATGAGATGACCCATGTGCGGAAGGAGCACTGGGCAAAGGCGTATGCCGGCCAGCAGGAGAGGCAGCTAGGGCTGGGAATACTTCTTGGCATATTCAGAGCGAACAATACTCTTCGGATCATAGGCGGAGTGACTGAGAGCGCATACACTCTTAAATACTCTCGCAGCGAAGAAGATCAAGCAGATGAGGGTGGTTTGAAGAATATGGTGGCCGCTGGATACGATCCAAACGGGATGATCTATCTTTTTCACACGCTTCAGCAGGCTTCAAAGGGAGACGGAAGCATGCCGGATTTTTTGAGCGATCACCCCCTCACCACCAATCGTATTAAGAAAACGCAGCAAAGAATCGATGCGATGAATGGTATCCATTCCGATGCTGATGGCGCCATAAAACAGACGGATCGGAATGATGGGAAAAATCAGGCAGACGATAAAGATTTAAATCCATAGCTAACCACTTCTAATGTGGAACTGCCACCATCACTGATAGCGGGTATGTTGCGATCAGCACCCCATCGCAATAGAAGGCTGCAGTATATATGCCGGGGTTATTTAAAGGCATTGATCTCAGATTCAATCCGATCTGCAGGCTTGCAAATCCTGCGGCATGAAGCCCCATCTCGACGGGGTCGGCACTATAAGGCAGAGGCGGTGAGCTAAATACCATCTCACCGTGCGGGCCAGTGAAACGAAAAGAAAGCTCTCTTGGCCGTGCCGATTGCACTCGCAGCCCGACTGCAACTGCAAGATTGGCTGAAGCAGGAAGCTGCTCTACAATCATGGACGAATAGATGCCGATCAGCGACTGTTTGCTGGTGTTAGCCTCAGTTATTACCTGGTCACACAGTACGAAATAGATTACATGTACCTCATCGAGCTCACTCATCATTTCTGCACATTCTTTTGATTTCCCCATTCGTAATTAATATCAGAATTATATCATATTCAGACCAAGTTAAACAGATTGTGTTTTATCTTCTTTGAAATTTCACATTATCTCTCCCTGCGCAGAGTTTGCCTGAATCTTGCCAGGCGTTCAATATCTTCTCGGCTGGGCAGCGCACTCAGAGTCGTAATATCCGCTAGTATCTCCGCATTCCCTCTTCCCTGGCTTCTGGGAATGGATAACATTCCCGACGCGCCGAGTATCTCCTGGAATTCGGTGAGGGCGGACTTGATCTGCTTTAAGTTCTGAGGGCGCGCCAATGGTAGATGAGCCCTTGCCCAGTTCTCAACTTCGGATAGCCACCACCGCTCGCCCACACGCTGATATACAAATCTATAATAAATAGCAGCTTGCCAGGCTCGATTCGTGCAGGCAAATGCCATCATCGCTTCTACTTCTAACCCAAAAAAATCAGCAAGCATATCCTGAGATATATGATATCGTGACGCCAGCCAGTCCCAAACCCGAGACTCAGCAGAAAGTCCTGGATCCGGTTCTTTAGCAGCAGATCGATGTCGAATATCCATGTTAACAACATGTGTCTCATCACTCTCTCTTTCGCTCCAATCAAATATTTTCCAAGGGAACTCCAGGTCCAGAAGCCTGCGATATGTGAGTTTCCCCTGAAGTTTCAGTGGCTGGCTATTAGATTCTGGGCGAAACCGTACCAGAGTTTCATCTCCGAAATCGCTGTCTAAGGAATGAAGAAATAGTAGCGGCGCCCCTATTCGAAAGAGTGTTCGTTCTAGTTCAGCAGTTCGCAGCAGGCGTTGGGAAGCTTTTTTAATCTCAATAAGATTCATTCTCGAACCGCCAAGAATCCATAAATCACGAATACCACACTCACGATAGAGGTAGTGACGGCGTCGCCACTCTTTTTCGGAAAGATTAGCACACTGATATTCAATCACAACACGGCCAAAATCTCCTTGAGCGAGGATATCTGCACGCTGGCCAGTCTCCGAAATGAGTGCTTCCAGAACTACCTCAGCCTCAGGCAGTTTCTCGCGCATCCAAGCTGCGATAAGCAGTTTACCATACCGATGTTCGGGGGTCTCTGGCTCTGTCTGCGGATTAGTGCAGATTTTGCCAGCGAGATGTGCGAAGTGGTGGATTTTCAGCGTGCCTGCCTTGAGTGTGACCACTTGACCACAGCCGGGGCATGTCAGCGCTTTCGCATCGGAAAGGCGTCGGATATCGGTAAGATCTTCCAGCCCGATCGTGATTCGCCGTTCGTTATGGCTTGTTGATAGTAGTGACTGAAATAGATTACTGTTCATTGGTTAATCCAACTTTTTTACCTCACCTCACCTCACCTCACCCCAACCCCTCTCCCGGACGTTCTATCCTCACTGGGAGAGGGGCAAATGCAGGGTATAGTCACCCCCCTCTCCCTTGCGAGCTATCGAGCAGCCTGGGAGAGGGGGACGGGGGGTGAGGTTAAATAACACTAAGGTTTTATTAATATTTCTAAATATCGACTGTCTCCGGGACTTTTGAAGTGGAATATAGAGTGGAAGCGAACACGGATTTCTTCCTGAATATTAACCGGCAGCCAGCGGATAGCCTCTTTATCGAGGAGAGCAATTTGGCACTCGTTCAAAACAGTCTCATACTCACGAACAGTGACTGGCGAATGTATAGTCGTTTTAATCAGCTGCTGGACTTTTGGACTGAGTGGGTGGCCAGAGGCCGCAGCCCATAGTGGATTGAGCGTTAGGGGTGATCCCTGCTGCAGTTTCAGTAAAGTAAGCGCTGTATCATACTCAGGTGGTGTAACTGACTCATGGGTGTGATACAGTATTACCGAGAAAAGATGCACTATTACGCAGATAACAACCACAGTTCCTGCTGCCCGCCTTGCTTTTCGCCTTCGAACTTTAGTGAAGAACTGAATGAGCCAGTCTGCTGCGCCCACACTGCAGATAGGCAGCGTAGGAAGCAGATAACGCCAATAGAACATTTTTGGAATCAGGAACATCATAGCCATGGTTGAGATTGCGAAAATCCCCAAAAATCGCTCATTTGCCGGACGTATTCGGCGCACCCAAACAGCGATACCAAGTATTCCAAATGTTAATGGAAATGGAAGTGCCAGAAAACCTGTCTGGAGCTCATAAAAATGTTTTCCCCAGTTTCGAGTGTCTTGCGCATTCAGTCCAAAAGTATAGTGGTTATAGTTCGGGATATGTGAGAGAGGAATTATTACTGCAAGAAATCCAGCCAGTGTACCCATCCCAAACCAGAGCCAACTCCATCGGCTAAAGGAGCCAACTTCTTCATTACGAAGCTGATTGGTATAGTAGTCTCTGCTAACTATAAACAGTCCTAAGCAGATAGCTAGTGCCGCAGGGAGCGCAGTCTCTTTGATCAGGTAGCTAAGCCCCAGCACAGCCCCTAGAACGAACGACATCCAGGAAGATTGTTTTTTTACGATCACCATGACACCTATTACATACAGCAAAGGAACATTCAGAATCGGGTCGAGAAATATCTCTCTACCAAGCCAGTTTGCAAATCCCGGCGAAAGAGCATAGAAAAACAGGGCAAGTAGGGCGGTTTTCTCTCCAAATAACTTACGGGCAATCAGCGTTAAGGGAACAAGTGACAGCGCACAGAAGGCGATGTAGATTAGCCGAAGATAAGTGAGATTGCCTTGAACTTTCGGCCAAAGCCAAGCTCCCATCCAGATCACTCC